>NZ_SKOG01000149.1 GCF_007120195.1 Aquisalimonas sp. | reverse complement strand
CGCGCGCGCGCCACCACTTCCACCTCGCGCTGGTAGCTCATCCCGGTCTCTTCCAGATTGGCGCGGAAGGTGCCGTCGATCAGCCCCACCGTGGGAAAGTTCTGAATGCCGGCAAAGCCCACGGCCTTGAGTTCGTCCAGCAGGTGATCGGTGATCATGAACGGGTCGGTGCCGTTGACGCCGGCAAGCACCGGCGTGTGCTTGACCACCGGCAGCACCTCGCGGGCCATTTCCTTGACCACCTCGTTGGCATTGCCGTAGGCCATCAGCCCCGCCAGGGAGCCGCGCCCGGCCATGCGATAACGCCCGGAGTTGTAGATCACGATCAGGTCAATGCCGCCGGCCTCCTCGCACTTGGCCGACAGACCGGTGCCGGCGCCGCCGCCGATAATCGGCACACCGCGGCTGACCATGTCCTGGAATCGGGCAACCAGTGTCTCGCGTGTCCACCTGCTCACGATCACCTCCTTTACGCCGCCGCCATGACGGCACGGAACTGTTCCACCAGAGCCTTGGCGAACTCCGGATCGTTGATGTTGTTGGGAAGGCGAATCAGCCTGCGCTCGTCGGTCTGCTGCACCGTGTCCTCCAGGGCCCGGAACAGCGCGGCATCCGCCTGCGGGTCATGAAAGGGCTGCCCCGGGGCATCGATCAGCGAAACGCCCCCCTCGGGCAGAAGGAAACGGACCGGGCCGTTGCAGCGGTTGAGCTTATCGCCGATCCACCGGCCCATGCGCTCGTTCTCCTCACGCGTGGTGCGCATGAGCGTGACCTGCGGGTTGTGCGCGTAGAACGTGCGCCCCTGGTATTTCGCCGGCACGGTATCGGGGGCGCCGAAGTTCACCATGTCCAGCGCGCCGCAGGAGCCCACGTAGGGGATGCCGGTGCGGGCGATGGCGTCCAGGCGGCCCTCGCCGGCGCTGAACACGCCGCCCATGAACAGATCACAGATCTCGGTGGTGGTGATATCCAGCACGCCGGCGATCATGCCGCTGTCGGCGAGCTTCTCCATGGACTGTCCACCGGTCCCGGTCGCGTGGAAGACCAGGCAGTCGTAGTCGTCCTCGAGCATGCCGGTCACCTGGTTCACGCAGTCGGTGGTCACGCCGAACATGCTCAACCCGATGGCCGGCTTGTCGGCGCCTGCCTCGGGGATGCGGTGGCTGAGCATGCCGGCGACTGCGTTGGCGGCATTGCCGAGGACTTGTCGCGAGATCCGATTAATGCCGGCCACGTCGGTGACCGACGGCATCATGGTGAGGTCGCTCGGGCCCACATACGGGGCGACATTGCCGGAGGCAACGGTAGACACCAGCAATTTCGGCACGCCGACGGACAGCTCGCGCATGGCGGGGGCGATTATGGCGGTACCACCGGAGCCGCCCATGCCCAGAATGCCGGCGAGGTCCGTGCGCGTCGTGATGAACCGGCGAAGCGCCTCCGCCATGGCCGCCACGGCCTGACCGCGGTCGTTCACAAACACCGCGTCCGCCCCCTCCGGATGGTGGGCCGCCACGTCCGCTGCACGAATATCTGCATCACCGCCGTCACCGCGGGTACCCACGTCCACCAGCACCGGTTCCACGCCGGCGGCGCGCAACAGGCCGCAGGCATAGCGAAGCTCCGCGCCCTTGGTATCACAGGTGCCAACTACATAGGCCTTGCGTGCCATCATTCTCCTCCTCCTCACCGGGGTCACCCCGTGTCCGCATGACAGGCCGAAAAAGGCCGCCCGCGGCTTTTATTTGCTTCGATATGGTGCACACCCCATGCCAAACCGCCGGATACGGCGCTGGCACAAGGAAACGAAGATTTCGCGCTACGCTGTCAATGTGCAATCCTGAGTAACCAATGCCGATTTCTACCCGGTCTTACACAGTGCGAGTTACCCATGGCCCCATCGGACACACCCGACGGCTGGTTCGTCACCGACAGCGCCGCTGCCGCCACCCTCGGCCCCGGCCCCTGCATTCTCGCACCGGTGACGGCGGCGCTGGACCCGCACCTTGCGGTCATGGCCTGCGCGCTGCCGGTGGGTGATGTCAACGGCGCCCTGGAGGCGGCCCTGCAGTCAGAGCCGCCACCGGAATGGGTGATCGCCGGAGTGCTCGCCCACGACCCATTCCTGCGGCGCCGGGATCTGCTTGCGACACTGAAAAGCGCCGGCGGAACCGCCCTGACCAACTGGCCCAGCGTGTGCCCGCTGAGCGGCGAACTGGCCGGTGCCCTGGAGCATTCCGGATTCACGTACCAAAGAGAGCTGGAGCTGCTTGAAGAGGCGCAGAAACAGGGCTTCGGCGTGTGTGTGGTAGTACATACAGAGGCGCAGCTCGACGAGGCATTGACCCTCACCCCCGCGCACGTCCTGGTGACGCCGGGCCTCGGCACGCCGGAGCGCGAGGAGCGACGTCACCGGGCGCAGCAGACCCTGGAGCTGGCGACCCGGGCGCAACGGGAGAGCGCGGCCGCCGTGCGGGTTCATTATCACCCGGGCTTCGCGGACATGCTGGATGAGCAACTGCCCCGGGGCATCGGCCGCATCCGGCACCGACCGAGCAGACAGTCTGCGGGGTAGGGCCTGCCACGGGTTCAGAGCAGGTCGTAACGGCGCATTTTGTTGTAGAGGGTCTTGCGGGCGAGCCCGAGTTCCCGGGCCGTGTCCCCGCGCCGGAAGCGGTTGCGCTGCAGCGCCGCCATGATCCACTCGCGCTCGCTCATGAGTGCCGGCTCGGTGGCGGCTGCCGCTCCCGTTGCCCCGTCTGCCACCGCCGGCTCCGCCCCGGAGTCCGGTGCCGGCTCCGACGGCTCCAGTGGCGACAGATCCCGCGCCGTGACCGCGTCGCCGTCGCACATGATCACCGCCCGCTCGATGACGTTGCGCAGCTCGCGCACATTGCCTGGCCACGTATGGCGCATCAGGGCGCGGTAGGCGGAGGCATCCATCTGCCGCACCCGCAGGCTCATCTCCGCGGCGATCTGCGGCAGCAGCTGGCGAACCAGCAGCGGGATATCCTCGATACGGTCTCGCAGCGGCGGAAGGGTAATCTCCACGGCATTGAGGCGGTAGAGCAGGTCCTCCCGGAAGCTGCCATCGGCCACCATCCGGCGCAGCGGTTGGTTGCTGGCGCAGAGAATGCGGGCGTTGGTCCTGCGCGGAGTATTCGTCCCCAGGCGCTCGAACGAGCCGTCCTCCAGCACCCGCAGCAGCTTGGCCTGCAGCGGCAAGGCCAGGTCGCCGATCTCGTCGAGCAGCAGCGTTGTGTTGTTCGCCTGCTCGAAGCGCCCGACCCGCGCCTTGACCGCGCCGGTGAAGGCGCCGGCCTCGTGGCCGAAGAGCTCGCTCTCCAACAGATCGCGGGGAATCGCGGCGCAGTTCACCGCCACCATGCGCTGATCACGGCGCCGGCTCGCGGCATGAATGGCCCGGGCAACCAGTTCCTTGCCGGTGCCGTTCTCCCCGGTGATGAGCACGGAGAGCTCACTGTCGGCGACCTTGCGGATCATCTGCACCACCGAGGAAATGGCCGCCGAGCGGCCAATCAGCCCGAACTCGTGGCCATCACCCAGCCACTCGCTCTTCAGGCTGTGAATGCGCTGCTGCAGATGGGCGACGGACTTGTATGCCGAGGTGGTTTCCGCCACGGCCGTCTCCAGCGGAATACGGTCGATGGTGGAGCCGCCGATATAGCCATCGGCTCTCGAGGCCTCGGCCACCTGTTGAGCCTCCTCCGGCGTGGTGATCGGTCCACCTTCGACGGTGCATTTGATCCGGGGCCGGCGCCTGCGCACCGCGGCGAAAACTTGGCGCGCGTGCTCGCAGGCCTCGTCCAGGCTGTAGCGACTGGGCACGCCGGCCACGCCGCCGGCGTTCCAACCGAAATTGACACAGAGAATATCCACGCCGGCGTCGGCCATCATCACGGCCTCAGCCCGGCGCCGCACGTAGCCGCAGGTCCCCATGCCAGCGGCACGCGCCCGCCGCATGAGCTCCACCTCCCGGCTGAACCCGACACCGACGTACTCCAGGTTCTGACGCATGGCGCCATCGAAGTGCACCGCCGTGGGGAAGTTGCAGATGCCGTCGAAGCCCTCCCGCCGGGCTTCGGCGACCAGCGCATCCAGGTCCTCCGAGGGGTCGAACACGCAGGCGCCGAAATACACGGGCAGGTCGACCCGGTCGAGGATCTCCGCCCGGGCGAACGTCTGCACCGCGCGGTTGTTGTTGGCGACCGGCAGCATGCAGGAGATGGACGGCGCCCCCATGACGCGAAGCCGCCCGGCATGCAGGGCGAGCAGCATGTCTGCGCCACCCTGGGCCGCGGCGCGGGCGGTCATGCCGGTACCGATGGCGGCAACGACGAGAAAGTCACGATCAACGGATGCACTACGGGTAGCCATACGCCTCGTATAGCATCGCCGGGCGGCACCGGGAAAGCCCGGCGCCACCGCCGGCGCGAGCCAGGGCGGCATTAGACCGGGCATCAGCGCGTCAAAGAGGGCAGTTCACCCCGGCGTCCGACGGCGTGATCGACGAACAGCACCTTGGCCGGCGCGAGTCGCCCGGGTGACACCGAGCCCGAGGTTGCGCTACGTGGCGCCTTTATTCCATGCCCAACAGCGTCAGGCGGCCCTCACTAATGCCAGGAGGCCTCGCTGAAGCGGATACGCGGCCCGAAGATCTCGTAATGGAGCTGCTCGTCTGCGTAGCCCATCCGCTTGAGCAGGATGTTCAGGCCTGACATGAAGGCCGTGGGGCCGCACAAATAGACGTCGCCGCGACCCTCGAAGGGCAGCCAATTTCCGAGGATGGCCGTATCCAGATAGCCGAGATGGTCGGCCCCCTCCCCCTGCTCATAGGCAACATAATACTTGAAGCCCTTCTGCGCACTCAGCGCGCGAAGGTCGTCGTGCATGACATGGTGCGAGCGGTCGCGGCAGCAGTGAATGAACACCAGATGCTCGAGATTTCTGCCTTGCCGTACGGCATTGAGCAACATGCTGACCAGCGGCGTGATGCCGATGCCCCCGCCGATCAACACCGGCCTCTCGGAACGCTTCTCGACGACAAAATCGCCGGTGGGCGGACGCAGCCAGACCCTGTCGCCGACACTGGCATCGTGCAGGAAGTTGGAGACGTGGCCGGGAACCGAGGTGCCGGCGCCCTCAGCCTTGACGGTAATGCGATAGTAGGGCTCCCCGGGGGCGCTGGATAGCGAGTATTGGCGGATCTCGTCGAACGCCGAGGACGGCGGGCGGGTCTTAACCCCCACATACTGACCAGGGCGGAAGTCGGCTATCGGCTGGCCGTCTTCCGGTCGCAGGTAGAAGGACTTGACCTCGTCGGTCTCGGGTTCGACCCTGTCGATGATGAAGGCTCGATCCCCGCGCCAGCCTCCGGGCGTGGACTCGTTCGCCTGGTAGATCCCTTCCTCGGTCTCGATGAAGATCCCGGCCAGAGCTTCGTAGGCTTCTGCCCACGCCGTCAGCACGGGATCGTCGTCGTGCAGCTTGAGGTGGTCGCGAATCGCTTCCAGCAGATATCTACCGACGATGGGGTAGTGCTCCGGGGCCACCTGAAGGCTGGCATGCTTGTGGGCGATGCGCTTGACCACCGGACCCAAGGCCTCCAACTCGTCGATATGCCTGGCATAGGCGAAGACTGAATCAGCGAGGGCGCGCGCTTGCTCACCCTTCGCCTGGTTGGCCATGTTGAAGATGTTCTTGAGCTCGGGGTGGTGATGGAACAGCTTGTCGTAGAACAGACGGGTGATCCTTTCCCCTTCATCCCCGAGTAGCGGGGCGGTGCTCTTGACCGTATCGATGGTGGACTGGGACAGCATACAGCCCTCCAAGTTGAGATGCGGGCCTGAAGTGGTATGTACAATGCCTCTTCCTGCCAGATCCAGCATGAGGCAGCCCCTACAAGGGACGCAGACACCACGGCGGCTGAATCAGGATGCGTATGTGCAGTTATAGCACCTCTTAAGCCGCTAGTGTCCCTCTGTGCTCGGCGGTCGCTGCGATTCACCCATCGCCGCTGGGCGGCGCCATGGGGCGCGAATCCACCTCGCCGACAGGATGAAAGGAAAGCGCAGCGGCGCGCCGAGCATCATCCCTGGAGAAAACTGATGGTGCGGCGCAATTCGTCGGCGGCGTAGCCGGCGACGATGGCGTTCGGCGGCCCCTGCCGAGCAGGGTGCCGAAGCCGCCCATGCTCGACGACCACGCAGTGGCGAGGAGCATGCAGACGCCGAATCGCTGGTTCGGCTCGAGCCGACCCTCGCCAGCGTCAAGCGCGCTATCGGGTTCAGCACGGTCGGCTGCAGGACCGTGGCCGAGAGCGGCATCGCCTCGGCCATCCACCAGCACCATGATCAACCCGAAGGCACGTACGCCCTACGGCATCTTGGCGGATCGCCGCCGGATGTATCATCGTGCCCCCGTTGCTGACCACGCTATTCGGTCGAGTTTATGTCCTCCTAATTGTTTGCATTCATGGGTGTTCAGGCGTTCCAGAATGAACGGCCGAGGCTGGGTCGCCGCGCGAGCGCGGCGGCACCAACGGCCCGATGGAATTGACCCTATCGCTTCTTCTGCGGCGGCAGATCGGTACACACACCTTCGAACAGTTCGGCGGCCATGCCCACCGATTCGCCCAGGGTGGGATGCGGGTGGATGGTCTTGCCGATGTCGACCGGATCGCAGCCCATCTCGACGGCCAGACACAATTCGCTGATCAGATCCCCCGCCTGGGTGCCGACGATGGCGCCGCCGATAATGCGGTGGGTCTCCTCGTCGAACAGCAGCTTGGTGAAACCTTCGTCGCGGCCGTTGGCGATCGCCCGACCACTGGCCGCCCAGGGGAAAACCGCCTTGCCGTACTTGATGCCTTCGGCCTTGCATTCGGTCTCGGTCTTGCCGGCCCAAGCGACTTCCGGGTCGGTGTAGGCGACCGAGGGAATCTGGCGGGCATCGAAGAAGCTCTTCTGTCCGGCGGCGGCTTCCGCCGCGACATGGGCCTCGTGAACCGCCTTGTGGGCCAGCATCGGCTGGCCGATGATGTCGCCGATCGCGAAGATATGTCCGACGTTGGTGCGCATTTGCTTGTCGGTGGCGATGAAACCGCGTTCGTCAACCGCCACCCCGGCGTTCTCGGCACCGATCTTGTTGCCATTGGGGCTGCGCCCGACCGATTGCAGAATCATGTCGTAGACCTGCGGCTCGGCTGGGGCGTTGTCGCCCTCGAAGCTGGCCTTGAGGCCGTCTTTGCCGGCTTCCACGGCGGTGGTCCTGGTTTTGAGCATCACCTTGTCGAAGCGCGGCTTATTGACCTTTTCCCAGACCTTGACCAGGTCTCGGTCGGCGCCGGTCATCAGCCCGTCGAGCATCTCGACCACATCGATGCGAGTGCCCAGGCTTGAGTAGACCGTGGCCATCTCCAGGCCGATGATGCCGCCGCCGATGACCAGCATGCGCTTCGGGATGGACGCGAGTTCCAGGGCGCCGGTGGAGTCGACCACCCGGGGGTCGTCGGGAATGAAGGGTAGTTTCACCGACTGCGAACCGGCGGCGATGACGCACTTGTCGAACTTCACCACTTGCTTCTCGCCGGTCTGCTCCTGGCCGTCGCCGGCGGTCAGGGCAACTTCCACGTGATGCGGGTCGAGGAATTTTCCGACCCCGCGCACGACCTCGACCTTGCGTGCCTTGGCCATGCCGGCGAGCCCCCCAGTGAGCTTGCCGACGACCTTTTCCTTCCAGCCGCGCAGTTTGTCGAGATCGATGTCCGGCTTGCCGAAGGCAATGCCGTGATCGGCCATGCCATTGGCCGCGTCGGTGACCGCGGCGACATGCAGCAGCGCCTTGGAGGGGATACAGCCGACGTTCAGGCATACCCCGCCGAGGGTGGCATAGCGTTCCACCAGCACGGTCTTCATCCCCAGATCGGCGGCCCGGAAGGCGGCCGAGTAGCCGCCCGGCCCCGCGCCGAGAACGAGCATCTCGCACTCGAGGTCGGCACCGCCGGTATGGGTGGCCGCCGCAGGAGCCGGCGCCGCGGCCGCCTGCTCCCCCGCTCCCCGCGCGGGGGCGGGTTGGGCTGCGGGAGATTTCCCTTCCGCTTGCAGCATCAGAATCGCCGAGCCTTCCGAGACCTTGTCGCCGACCGCAACCAGCACTTCGCTGACCTTACCGGCCTTGGGCGCGGGCACGTCCATGGAGGCCTTGTCGGACTCCAGGGTGATCAACGGGTCCTCGGCACGGATCGTATCGCCAGGGCGCACCAGCACTTCGATTACCGGGACGTCGTTGAAATCACCGATTTCTGGCACCCGAACCTCTTCCAGGCTGCCGCCGCCATAACCACCACCAGCATCGCCGGGCGCCGCTGAGGCAGCCCCTTTTTCATGGACCGCTGGGTGCGGTTCGTGGTCCGCCACCCGGGATCCGGTCTCGGCCGGTTCCAGCATCAGGATGATCGAGCCTTCGGAGACCTTGTCGCCGACCTGGACCTTGAGTTCTTCGACCGTGCCCGAAGCCGGGGACGGCACGTCCATGGAGGCCTTGTCGGACTCCAGGGTGATCAGCGGGGTTTCGATGTCGATCGCATCGCCCGGTTTGACCAGCACCTCGATGATCTCGACTTCGTCGAAGTCACCGATGTCGGGCACCTTGATTTCGATTGCCATTGTGTCGTTCCCCCCCTTACATCATGATGCGCCGCATATCGGCGAGCAGTTTGGCGAAATGGACGTTGAAACGGGCCGCGGCGGCGCCGTCGATCACCCGGTGATCCCAGGATAGCGACAGGGGCAGCATGAAGCGCCAGGCCGATTGCTTGCCGTCTGGGGACACCTGTTTCCAGTAGGAGCGACACACGCCCATGATGGCCACCTCGGGGGCGTTGATGATGGGCGTGAAATACTGCCCGCCGATCCCGCCGAGCGACGAGATGGTGAAGCAGCCGCCCTGCATCTGATCGGGCTTGAGCTTGCCGTCGCGGGCCAGCTTGGCCAGCTCACCCATTTCCTGGGCGATCTCGGTCACGCCTTTCTGGTCTGCATCGCGGATCACCGGCACCATCAGGCCCTGGGGCGTGTCGGCGGCGAACGCGATGTGGTAGTAGTGCTTGAGGATCAGATTCTCGCCGTCCAGCGAGGCATTGAACTCGGGGAACTGCTTCAAGGTCGCCACCGCGGCCTTGATCATGAACGCCAGCATGCTGACCCGGATGCCCGACTTCTCGTTTTCCTTGTTGAACTGCACCCGGAAGGCTTCCAGGTCAGTGATGTCGGCCTCGTCGTGGTTGGT
>NZ_SKOG01000253.1 GCF_007120195.1 Aquisalimonas sp. | reverse complement strand
GTGAGCGTCAGGGCAAAGCTGCCTTGCCCGGGTTGCTCGGCTTGGGCTGTACCGACAAGCATCACGGATGACACGGCTAACGTGGACAGGATCTTGCGCATTGTATTTCTCCTTCTCTAATTGACCAGCGGCATTGCCGCGCGACAATGTTGCGCTTCCCTGACCCCGGACGATTTCCGGGGAGGGTTGGGAGAAGTCAGCATGGTGCCACGCTCCTTGGGCGCTGAGACGGCCAAGAGCCAAGCGACAACAGGAACAACACCCGCGCCCCCACGTAAAACCCTAGCCTGTTCGGCCCGTTTTTCAAGTGTTTCTTGAAGAACCTACCGCGAGAGCTGGAAGCAGCGGGGAATTCGGCTGTGCCTTCGCGGCGGACTCGGGCCCGCGGCGACTCACGGGCAACGCCCGGGCCGCCGGCGAGTGAGCCCGCTGGATGAACCGCGAGGACTGCGATCACCCCCGGTTGGGGTGCAAGGCCATAGTGGGCGACCGGGGGGCCAACCTCAGGCGCGCTCGTAGGTGCCCACCAGGCGGTTCATGCCGATGATCTGTGGTTCAGTGCGCGCAAGAAATTCCCACATGCTCAACCCCTCCTCGAGCTCGGGTGCAGCGCTCAAGGCCAGCACCCAGAAGTAATACTGGTGCGTGCCATGGCCATCCGGCGGCATGGGCCCACCGTAGCCCGGGTTGCCGAAGTCGTTCGGGCCGACCGTGTATCCCTCCACGCCTTCAGGCAGGCTGTCGATGGAGGGCGGGAGGTTATAGAGCACCCAGTGTACAAACCCGTAGGTCCCGCGGCTGGTTACCAGGGGCGCATCCGGGTCATGGCAGAGCACGGCGAGCGACTGTGTTCCCTCCGGGATCCCGGTCCAGGACAGTGCCGGCGACGTATCGTCGCCTTCCCCGGTGTACTTCGCCGGAATGGCTCCGCCGTGCCGGAACGCGGGACTGGTCAGTTGCATATTGGATAATGCGAAGCCCATCGTGGTTTCCCCCTTCTCCTGTCTGTGAATATCTCTGCACAGGATAGAAGCGTTTAGCGCTCATGTGTACGCCCCGTTGCCAACCCGGCTGCCGATTCGCGGCCGACGCCGGGGGAGGTGTTACCATTGCGGGTCCCGGCCGCCAGCCAGGTGAACACGCGCTCTCTCTGGTGGCCCGACGCGTGCGCTCGCCAAGCTGTGCGTCAATCTTGTGAAATGGGCGTCTCCCTTGCCCCGACCAAGGGGCGGGGAGCTGCAATCGATTGTTGCGCCGTTGACTGATGTGGGCCGTCCCCGCTGGATGGACTGGCCGGGCTGATCGGTGTAGGCATTGTGCGTGCCAGGGGTCACGACTGTATGCAACTGTTTAGGCAATTCTCGACCGCCGGCTTGTTGCTGGGCACTTTGTTTTTCGCGTTTTCCTTGACGCCGAGCCTGTTGCCGCGGCCATTCGTCGTCCAGGGCGTCATCTCCGGTCTCTCCTTTACCGCGGGCTATGCCCTGGGGTTTGCGGGACACTGGATCTGGTCGTACCTCGAACTCCCGCACCCGCGCCCCCGCATCGAACGGATGATCAAACTCGCGGCGACGGCAATCTGTATCCTGATCGCGGCGATCTTCCTGTGGCGCGCCTCCGAGTGGCAGAACTCCGTGCGCGCTTTGATGGAGATGGAAGAACTCGGTGGCGTGCGCACGTTCAGCATTGCGCTCATCGCACTACTCGTGTTTGCCGTGGCGCTGTTGGTGGCACGGCTGTTTCGGCGGACCTTCGTGTTCCTCTCCCACAGGCTGCAAGGGTTCGTCCCGCGGCGCGTCTCCAACGTCGTCGGTGTCATGGCGGCCGTGGCATTGTTCTGGGCGGTGATCGACGGGGTCGTCTTCACCCTGGCGCTGCGGGCTGCGGACAATTCCTATCAGCAGCTGGATGTGCTGATGCAGGATGACGTCGAGCGTCCGGACGATCCGCAGAAAACAGGGGGCCCGGAATCCCTGGTGACCTGGGAGGATCTCGGCGGACGCGGTCGCAGGTTCGTGACCTCCGGACCCACGGCGCAGGACCTGAGCGCCTTCCATGGTGAGCAAACGCTGGAGCCGATCCGTGTCTACGTAGGCCTCAATGCGGCAGAGACCCCCGAAGAGCGGGCCCGGCTTGCACTGGAGGAACTCAAGCGCGTCGATGCCTTCGAGCGCTCCGTGCTGCTGTTGGCGACACCAACCGGCAGGGGCTGGGTTGATCCGGCCGCCCAGGACCCTGTCGAGTACATCCATCGGGGCGATATCGCCACGGTGGCGGCGCAGTATTCCTACCTGCCCAGCCCGTTGTCGTTGATGGTGGAGGGCGATTACGGTGTTGAAACCGCCCGCGCACTCTTCGAAGCGGTCTATGGTTACTGGACGGAGCTACCCGAGGATGATCGCCCGGACCTGTATCTCCATGGCTTGAGTCTGGGGGCGCTCAATTCGGACCGGTCGTTCGATGTCTTTGACATCATTGATGACCCCTTCCATGGCGCCCTCTGGAGTGGTCCACCGTATCGCAGCGAGACCTGGCGGAGGGTCACCGACAGCAGAGACCCGGGCTCGCCAGCGTGGTTGCCGCGTTTTCGCGATGGTTCGGTGGTCCGGTTCATGAATCAGACCCAGGGGCTGGATGTCGGGGATGCCGACTGGGGACCGTTCCGGATTGCGTTCCTGCAGTATGCCAGCGATCCGGTCACCTTCTTCGACCCGCAGTCGTTCTACAGTGAGCCGGAATGGATGAGTGAACCGCGTGGCCCGGACGTCTCGCCAGAGCTGCGCTGGTTCCCCATCGTGACCATGTTGCAACTGGCCGCGGATATGGCGACCGCAACCGAGCCCCCCGGTTACGGTCATGAGTACGCGGCAGAGCATTATATCGACGCCTGGCTTGCGTTGACGGAACCGGACGACTGGAGCGACGAGGATACAGCGCGGCTGCGATCGCTATTCGCAACCCAATGAGGATGACACGCAAGTCCGGTCGGAGCACCGCGCCGTCGCGTTGATCGAGCCCGGCAACGGTGCATACGGCGTGATCCAGCGGTCCGCCCGCCGAGCCGATCCAGGCAAGACGGGCCCGGCGTCCTTTGGGGCTGACCACGGCTCAGGAGCCGAATTGGGTTTCCTGGGAGTGGGCACCCTCCACTTCTTTCGTCCATGCCGCCTCGGTGGTCTCCACCGCGGCTGCCTGCCGTTGCCCTGACGGGTCCGCGTACTGGTCATTGAGCCGTTGGATCTGTGTGCCGGCAGCCCGCAGGATACCGTCCAGGCGTCGCCTCAGCCCGCGAGTCCAGCCGGCGACAGCCGGGTACAGGGCGCTGTACGGCAAGCGGGTACTCTTGCGAAAGGCGGCCCTGAGGTCCATCTCCCCGGGGCCTTCCCGGGCGGGAATCCGGGCCATCACCCACCTGGCGGCGATCCGCCGGGACCACAGATGGATAGCCAGTAACACCACCAGCGTCGTCACCCCAATGGCCACGGGCTGGTTCATCACGTCCTGGAGCTGGAACCAGGCCCTGTCCCAGGCCGCCCACCCGAGACCGCTTATGGCCGCGGCCAGCAACAAGACCAACCCCCCATCGATGGCGAGGGTTGTTCGCCGCCAACGGCCCAGATGGCGCTGAAGTGCCGGAACCACCGTCTCATGGAGCTGGCGCACTTGTGTCTGGAGGTTGCCCAGTATGCGGTAAGCCCGTTCCACGCCCACTTCTTCCATGCGCGCCCGGATGGCAGCCAGGTCCGCATCCCGTTTGCTCTTGAACCGCTCCCGCCGGTTGGGATCCTCGATGGGCACCGCCGCCCGCTCTGCATAGATTGAGTAAAAACGGCCTGCAGTGAGCCCCTTGTTGGCAAGTGCCCGCTGCCATGCGCCCACCACCTGCTCCGGATTGTCTTCCTGGGCAGCGGTGTCGATCTGGTTGAGCACATACAGAAACTTGTTGGCGTCCGGGTGGCTGACGGTCCGCCCGACCAGGTGCTCCAGGGTATCCTGCATGGCGCCCGGTTCCGGGTGGCGGGCGTCAAACAGAACCAGGACAAGATCCGAAAGATCGATGATATGGCTGGTAATCCGCAGCGTGGAAGAGCGCTGGTCGTCGGCGTCGAATCCCGGCGAATCGATCAGGATCTTACCCCGGATTCGCTCGCTGTCGCAGGTCTTGAGCTGAAGGTAGCTGTCGATGCGTCGTCCCTCACCCCCGGAGACGCGCTCGATCTCACGGCTGATCTCAAACAGCGGGAAACGGGGGTCGGCATTCAGGGCCATACCCGGGAGGGTTCTGGGCACCGGATCCCCGCTGTAGCAGATCACCGTGAATTTCTCGTCCACGGCCTGGTTGCCCGTCAACTGGAGATCGCGATCCAGGTACTCGTTGATGAAAGTCGACTTGCCGGCGGAGAAGGTGCCGAGAACCGAGACCAGTGGCCACCAGGAGATCCGGGTCGCCAGGGACTCGTCCCGGGGTAACAGACCGAGCTGGTAGGCGGCCTGATCCAGATCCCGGTAGACTCCCACTGCCGCCACGAGCACCGGATTCTCCTGGGGGAGGTGCTCGGCGAGGCTGTCGAGCCGTTCACGCAGTGGCTCGGCGACTCGGTAGCGAAAGGGCCACATGACGGTTCCTCGGTCGGGGAGGGCAATACGCCTCCAACGGAACCCTATGCTGTCTTAGTCGCGGGCAGGTGTCGAGGCGCCGACCCCGGGCGCTGTGCCTTGGGCCCGACCGACGGCTGAACTGATCTGCGTCAAGGTACCGGCCTGCGCCGCTGCTAGGGTGGCTCTTCACGCATATACAGGGGGATACAGGGGGATACAGGGGGAGCCATGACCGGCGATGCACGACAATGGCATGCCCGGCGAACTGACGCGGTGGCGTCGGCCTGGGATACCAGCCGCGACGGCCTCTCGCCGGAGGAAGCCGGACGCCGTCTCGAGCATTACGGGCCCAATCAGTTGCGGCCACCGGAGAAGGCGGGCCCCGTTGTCCGGTTTCTGCGGCATTTCCACAACGTGCTCATTTACATTCTGATCGCCGCCGCCCTCGGCACGGCGCTGCTCGGCCACTGGGTGGATACGGGGGTCATTCTCGCTGTGGTGCTGATCAATACCCTGATCGGCTTCGTGCAGGAGGGCAGGGCGGAGCAGGCACTGGACGCCATCCGTCAGATGCTCTCGCCCAAGGCGGTGGTCCTGCGCAATGGCCAACGCCGCGAACTCCCGGCGGAAGAGGTCGTTCCCGGCGATGTGGTGTACCTGCAGGCCGGCGATAAGGTACCCGCGGATTTGCGGCTGCTTCAAGCGAAAAATCTGCGCATCGAGGAGGCGGTACTAACCGGCGAATCCGTGCCGGTAGAGAAGGGCGTGGACCCCGTGCCCGAGGATGCGCCCCTGGGTGACCGGGCCTGCATGGCCTATTCCGGGACGCTGGTCACGTTCGGGCGTGGCACCGGGTTGGTGGTCGCCACCGGCGAGCATACGGAGATCGGCCGTATCTCCAGCATGCTGGGTGAAGTCGAGGGCCTGGAAACGCCCCTCGTTCGCCAGATGGAGCAGTTCGGGCGCTGGCTGGCTGCTGTCATCGTGGCCATCTCGGTGGTGACCTTCGCGTTCGGTTACTGGGTGCGCAGCTATCCCCTGGACGAGATGTTCCTGGCAGCCGCTAGCCTGGCGGTGTCGAGCATCCCGGAGGGCCTGCCGGCGATCATGACCATCGCGCTCGCCATCGGTGTCCAGAAGATGGCTCGGCGCAACGCCATCATCCGCAAGCTGCCGGGGGTGGAGACGCTGGGCTCGGTCTCAATTATCTGTTCCGACAAGACCGGCACTCTCACCCGAAACGAGATGACCGTGCGCACGGTGGCTTTGGCCCGCGGCGCCGTCGAGGTGGAGGGTGTCGGTTACGGTCCCGAAGGCGGGTTTCGTTGCAACGACCAGCCGCTGGAAGTCGACGATGACGCGGTGCTGGCGGAAGCAGTGCGTGCGGGCATGCTGTGTAACGACGCGCAGCTCTATCGCAAGGAACAGGATTGGGTCATGGAAGGCGATCCCACGGAAGGGGCGCTCATGACGCTGGCGTACAAGGCCGGCCTGGACCCGGGGCTGGAAAGCAAGGCGCGTCCTCGCACGGACGTTATTCCGTTTGAGTCCGATCACAAGTACATGGCCACCCTCCACCACGATCATCAGGGACACGGCGTGATCTATCTCAAGGGGGCCCCGGAGCGGGTGCTCTCCCTGTGCAATGCGCAGCGGCTGGAATCCGGTCAGGAGCCCTTGGAGGAAGCGCGATGGCGGGAGGTCATGGACGCGATCGCCGAGCAGGGGCAGCGCTTGTTGGCGGTGGCGGTACGCTCGGCGGACCCGCGGCAGTCCACGCTCAGTTACGAAGACATCGAAACCGGCGGCTTCTCGCTGCTGGCGGTGCTCGGTATCATCGACCCGCCGCGCGACGAGGCCGTGAGCGCCGTGGCGCAATGCCACGAGGCGGGCATCGGCGTGAAGATGATTACCGGTGACCATTTGATCACGGCCCGTGCTGTGGGTGCCATGCTGGGCCTCGGTGGTGAGGGGCGGAAGGCCGCCATGTCGGGCCACGAGCTGGATGCCCTGGACGATGCCAGCCTGCGCGAGGCGGCCTGCACAACGGATGTGTTCGCGCGCACCAGCCCGGAGCACAAGTTGCGCTTGGTGGAAGCCCTGCAGTACCGGGGCGGCATCATTGCCATGACCGGGGATGGCGTCAACGATGCCCCGGCACTCAAGCGCGCGGATGTCGGTGTCGCCATGGGGCGCAAGGGCACCGAGGCCGCCAAGGAGGCCTCGGAGATGGTGCTGGCCGATGACAACTTCGCCTCAATTGCCCATGCGGTGGAGGAGGGGCGGGCGGTCTACGACAACATCCGCAAGGCCATTTTGCACATGCTGCCGACCAATGCCGGGCAGTCGCTGACCATTATGATGGCGATCCTCATGGGCCTGGCGCTACCGCTGACGCCGGTGCAGGTGCTGTGGGTGAACATGGTGACCTCGGTGACCCTGGCCATGGCGCTGGCGTTCGAGCCCAGTGAACCGGGGGTCATGCGCCGCCCGCCCCGGGACCCGAAAGCACCGTTGCTGTCAGGCTTTCTGCTCTGGCGTATCCCCTTCGTCGCCGTGCTGCTGTGGCTTGGCACGTTCGGCCATTTCGTTTGGATGGAGGAGGTCGTCGGCGCCTCTGATGAGTTGGCGCGCACGGTGGCCATCAACACATTGGTGGCGGGCCAGGCGTTTTATCTGCTGAACCTGCGGCTTATCTACCAGCCGGTGCTCGTCGGTGGCGCGCTGCTGCGCACCCGTGCCATGTGGGTTGCCATCGCCGTGCTGATCGTCTTGCAGTTGGCGTTCACGTATGCGCCAGTCATGCATACCTTGTTTGGGACGACTCCCATCGGGCTGCAGGACTGGGTGCGGATATTGCTCTTTGGGGTTGCGGTGTTCACGATCGTGGAACTGGAGAAGGCGGTGATTCGCCGCATGCCGCGGGTGCATACGGCGTGAGTTAATGCGTGATGGCCGCAGTTGCGGCGATGAAGGATGGTGTGAGATGAGTGCGTCGTTATTGATCGCCGTGGTGGCCGATGAGATGGAGGAAGCCGCGGTGGAGATCGCCCGTTCCGCGGGCGCACGGGGGGTGACCGTGCTGCCGGCCCGAGGCATCGGTTTCCCTGAGCACATCACCTTCTTTGGGCTGACGTACCGGGGCCTGGAAAAGGTCCTGCTCTGGGTGCTCGACTCCGAGTCCGCGGCGGAGATCGCCGAGCGGCTCAACCGGGAACTGGATCTGCTGCAACCATTCCAGGGGCTGGCATTCTCCCTGCCGGTGGATGACGCGGGTGGCGTGGATCCAGCGGCCATTCGCCGCTTCCTGAACTCTTGAAATTGCCGCTGAGCTTGCCCTGGCGTTGGCATCGGGCTCCTGCAAGGCACAATAACAGCGAGGGCACCAACAGGTCGTGAATCAACTCCGGGAATTCTACGGCATCCTCAAGCACGCGTTCCGGAACCTGCTGCCCATTATCGCGGTAGTGGGGTTCTTCCAGTTCGTGATTATGCAGGAGACGCCGGATGGCCTGTGGTCCATGGTGTTCGGCCTTGCCGTTGTGGTACTGGGTGTGGCGCTGTTCCTCCAGGGGCTGGAGCTTGGCATCTTTCCCATTGGCAAGAACCTCTCCAACGAGTTTGCCAAGAAGGGCTCGCTCATCCTGCTGATGACTTTCGGCTTTTGCCTGGGGTTCGCCACCGTCATTGCGGAGCCGGCGCTCATTGCGGTCGCCGATCAGGCGGAGGTGATCAGTGAAGGCCGTGTCAGTGCGTTCACGCTGCGGCTACTGGTTGCAGCCTCTGTGGGGGCGGTGGTCGCGTTCGGGATTGTCCGCATCATTCTGGGCCATAGCCTGCACTGGTATATGATCTGCGGCTACATCCTGGTCGTCGCGGTGACCTTCTTCGCGCCCGAGGAAATCGTCGGTCTGGCCTACGACTCCGGCGGGGTCACCACCAACATCGTCACGGTGCCCCTGATCGCCGCGCTGGGCATTGGGCTGGCCGTCTCCATCCGCGGGCGCAACGCGCTCACCCACGGGTTTGGGCTCGTTGCCCTGGCCGTCATGGTGCCCATGATCTCGGTGCAACTCTACGGCATTGTGGTCTACACCTTTGGTGAGGCAGGTGGTGTAGAAGGCAATGGCCTGGAGCTGGCCGCGGATACCGACGGTGTCGCGGCACCGGTTGGCGGTAGCATCCTGCTCGGCATGCTCATGGACCTGCTGGTAATGATCCGCGACGTGCTGCCGATTATCGCGGTGGTGCTGGTTTTCCAGTACCTCGTGATCCGCAAGCACATCGCCCATCTCCACAAGGTGGTTGCCGGTTTTGCCCTCGTGATTATCGGGCTGTATGCCTTTGTCGTCGGCCTCAAGCTCGGGCTGTTCCCGATTGGCGAGAGCATGGCCGAGCAGCTGATCGCCCGGGAGCAGATCCTGTTCGTCTATCTGTTTGCTTTCTGCATCGGTTTTGCGACCACCATGGCGGAACCGGCATTGATCGCCATTGGTGAGAAGGCAGAAGAGGCGGCGAAGGGCCAGCTCAACGGTAATGCCATCCGCATCCTCGTGGCGCTGGGGGTTGCCATTGGTATCACCGTCGGCGTGCATCGCATCATCAGCGGCGACTCGATTCACTACTACATCATGGGCGGCTACGCGATCGTGGTGTTGCTGACCTGGCTATCTCCCAGGTACATCGTCGCATTGGCGTTCGATCTCGGCGGCGTGACCACCTCCGAAGTCACGGTGCCGCTGGTCACGGCGCTGGGTATTGGGCTGGCCACCCACATTGAGGGGCGCAGCGTGTTGATCGACGGCTTTGGCTTGATCGCATTTGCGTCCATATTCCCGATTATCACTGTCATGCTCTACGCGATTACCGCGGAGCGCCTTGGCAAGGCGAGAGGAGATGAGACATGAAGTTCGCAGCGCTGGTGGCCATATTGGCCGAGGATCTGGAGGAGCGGGCCATCAATTCGGCGAAGAAAGCCGGTGCCGGTGGGGTTACCATCCTGGATGCGCGAGGGATTGGCACGAAGGAGAAGAAGACATTCTTTGGCCTGACCTACGAGGGTAGCCAGTCTGTTCTGCTGTTCGTGCTGGAGAGGCAGCTCTCGGTGAAGGTGCTGAAGCAGATCACGCGGGACCTGAACCTCAAGTCCAGCAGCAAGGGGGTCGTCTTTACCCTGCCTCTGGAGCACATTGCGGGCATCGACATGGAGCAGCTCGAGCGCTTTGAGTCCCGTATCCGGGACGACATCTGATCGTGCCGGCATTGTGGCGGCCAACACACGGTTCGGGAGAGCACTTGCAATGCTAGTCAAGGACATCATGCAGACCAATGTGGCAACGATTTCGCCTCTGGCCACCATTCGCGAAGCCATGCGGGTGATGCGGGCTAAAAACGTCAGGGCTCTGGTGGTGGAACGGCGCGATAGTCACGATGCCTACGGCCTCATTACATACGCGACGATCCTGCGGACGATTGTTGCGGAAGAAGGTGATATCGACCTCATCAACGTCTACGACGTGTGCACCAAACCGGCGATCTCCGTGCACGGTGAGATGCACGTCAAGCATGTGGCGCGCCTGATGGTGAATCAGAATTTCCGCCGCGTTGTGGTGTTGCGTGACAACGAGCTGCAGGGGATCGTGGCCCGCAATGATATCGTCGCGCCAATACTGGAACTGGCCGAGAAATTTTAACCTTCCCAGCACCGATTGCCTTATCTCACCGACTTCGTGTGGCGTGTGGACACGCCGGGGGTGCGGGCATGAAGATACCGTGCCAGGGCGAGCGTAACGCCTCCGGCGGGCTGTACAGCGGCGCTCCTCAGGTGGCTGCGCCGCTGGACGCTGCATTGCTACGTGGTGTGACGTCGGCCTCGTGCGACACGTCCCACCTCGCCCCGTGCCACAGCGGCGCAGTGAGCCACTGGGACCGCAATCGTTAGCCGCCCATGTGCCGGGCACGACGCATCTGCTCGAGCTGCTCCCGTTCTTCCTGCGCCATCTCCTCCGACCAGACGGTCTCATAGTCGCCATCGTCGGTGCGGACATGGAACTCATCGACGCGGAACGCGTTGTACTGCTCCTGGAGCGTGCCGGTGACACGCACGTTCTTATTGACGTGACGGACCTCCACGTCCCGCGGCACACCGGTTAGCAGGTAATACTCACCGTCTGGCTGCTGGATGACGAAGGCCGACTGAATCGAAATCCGCGGATCGGCGCCGTCCACGGGGCAGGTCGTGCCAACCGACGCGCATTCGTAACCGTTGATGAAGCCGCTCAGGGTTGCCGTGTCCTCGGCATGCAACGTTGTGGAGGCGAGCCCGAGTGAAGCTAGGCCCAGAAATGCAAGTGTTGACGGTCCGCAGGTCTTATAAAGGCTCATACTGCCTCCCTTGCTGGCGGTGATGGATCTGGTGCGGAAACTGATCATTGCTGAATCGATCTTCAAGACTTCCGCGACAGTTTTTTTCGGCTGTCCCAATAAACTGGGCCGACCTGCATTAGTAATAATTCATGCGGTGCCTTCTCTCCATTGGGAGTTGTACTTACTAACCGTCTCCTTTAAGAACCGCCCGTGGAGACAGGCTTGCCGGGGTAGGGGAATGCTCGTGTGACTTCAGGCGGCTCCGCGCCGGGCGCCTTTCCATAGTCGACGTATTCATAACTTTCAAGTACGTAGTTCTACATAATTTTGCGTTTTTGCGTCCTGTTTATTTCTTGTATCCGCATCGGAGATTAGGCTGAATTCGCAGAGAAATCGGTCTATCCTGACAAGAGCTGCCGGTTGTTGTTGTCCGACAACGCTGACAGCGATCGCGCCGAGTGGCGCTGGCAGTGCTGAGAGCGCCTCAGCTCCGGCAGGCTACGCGTTGGTATCGACGAGCCTGTGTGGACATCGATCGAACGCTGACCAGTCAGCTCGGCCAGGATGGTAATCGGCGTGTAGCCTCACCGGCAGACTGCACCTGCATGTGTTTTCCGCGTCAACCGAGACCGAATCCGGGAGGAGCAATACCATGACTGCACAAGAAAAACGCCAGCAACTGCTGGGAAAAATCTCGCGTGGCCTGATTGGCTCAGCGCCATTGTTGTTGATCGCCGCCTATGGTGCCAGTAGCTCGATCGCAGCGGACCGGGTCGATGCAGTAGGCACTAGCCCTGACAATCTGCTTGCAGCAGGTGAGGCACAAGGGGAAGCCGAGGCCGAGGCGGAGGGCAGGCCGGAAGGCGAAGCTGAAGGAGAGGCAGAAGGCGAAGCAGAAGGTGAAGCCGAGGGAGAGGCAGAAGGTGAAGCCGAGGGAGAGGCAGAAGGCGAAGCAGAAGGTGAAGCGGAAGGCGAAGCCGAGGCGGATGTGTCTCCGGAGGAACTCACCCGGCCGGATGTCTATAAGCCTTACGAGGGTGACCCCGACGAACTGCGGCAATACGGCGAGGAGCTCTACAACGATCCCGGCTTGTCCACCGTGGGTATGTCCTGCGCGACCTGTCATGGGGGCGCTACAGGGTATCAGGAAACCTTTGCCGAACCCTACCCGCACACGGTGGCCATGGCCGAGAGCCAATTCGGCCTGGACCAAGTCCATCTCGACGAGATGATCCAGGTGTGCATGGTGGCGCCAATGCAGGCCGACCCGCTCGATTGGGAGTCCCGGGAGCTTGCCGCGCTCGTCGAGTACTACGAGCAGGTGGAACAACCGGCGTTCCAGGAACAGCAATAAAAGCGGGTCGTGCGCCCAAGAGGCACCGGTGCCAGTCGGTGGCGCGGTGTCCCGAACGATTGGCCCGTCGAGCGTCTCGACGGGCCCGGTCCCGGACAGACCGACTGTCATGCTCATCGGCGCAAACATCGGCTCGCAGCAGTCGCGGCAGGGGTTGCGTGAAACCACGGAGGTTGTATGTTTGCCTTCCCCGGGTTAATTTGGGACCGTTCAGTTCATAACAGCGGAGGATCACCGATGAGCGCCCCCTATCAAACGAGCCTGCAGCTCAAGACACCCGAAACCGCCGAGCCGGAGGCGGCCAAGGGGCTGAATGCGGCGAAAGAAGCGCTGGGCTTTATCCCGAATATGTACGCCGCCATGGCGAACTCTACTGGCGTGCTGGCGACCTACCAAGAGGGCTACGCCAAGTTCCGCCAGGAGTCCGGCTTTACTCCACAGGAGCAGGAAACGGTGCTGTTGACCATCAGTGTGGCCAACGACTGCGGCTATTGCCGCGCCGCCCATGGCACCATCGCGGACAAAATGTCGAAGGTCCCCACCGAGGTCACCGACGCGATTCTCGACGGCAAATCCGTACCGGATGAGAAACTCGGCGCCCTGCATATCTTCACGCGGTGCATGTTTGACACCCGCGGCAAGCCGGAGAAGGCGGACGTCGATGCGTTTCTGGCCGCGGGCTACACGGAGCGTCACGTCATGGAAGTCATCCTGGCGCTCGCCGTGAAGACGTTGAGCAATTACACGAACCACATCTTCCACACCCCAGTGGACGAAGCGTTCGCCGGGCGCCGGTAAGCGTCGCGCTTCGGGCGTCCCGTGTCGGGCGCCCGATCCGCCCCTCCAGTCAGCCGGGCCGGGCCAGGGCCAAGCGATGCACTGACCGACGTGCGTCGATCGGTGCCCTGGCACTCCCGGCGCTTGTCACCCCGAACTCTCGCCTGCGTCAGTCGCTAGTGCCACCGTGGGCGTCAATGTATAGGGTCTACGTACAAGCTCGGATTTGCCACCTCGCCTGTCTCGCCTACTTTGCATACCACATCGCAACGAAGGGAGAGACAAATGGCCGCGACACTATCCAACGAAGTTCACTCCAAAGGCGTTCAGTCCAACCCAGTGCAGTCGCTGGAGGCATTGAGCCGCCACGCGCACTGGCTGCTTCGGTTCGCGCTGGCAAGCGTGTTTGTCTACAGCGGCATCGACAAGTTTATGGGTGGAGGTATTGCGGAGTTTGCCGGCGTCATGCAGTTGCCGGAGTTTATCGCCGCCCTTGTGGCCCTGGCCGAAATCGGTGGGGGTTTGCTGGTGCTGCTCGGGGCAGTGATTAGCCCGTGGGTGACGCGCCTTGGGGCCTTGATGGTCGTGCCCGTGATGCTCGGCGCCATTGTCATGGTCCATTGGGGGCAATGGCACTTCGTACCGACGGCGACCCATCCCCTGGGTGGCATGATGTTCCAGGTCACGCTGCTGCTGATTGCCATCTATTTGTTTATCCGAGGGAACGACGTCTGAGCGGAGGTAATGACATGGTTGATAAGACTGATCAACGCCAGAAACTGATTCGGCAGCTCTCGCGGGGAGTCGTATTGACTGCCCCACTCATGATCGCTGCGGCGGGTTATGCTTCCGTGCATGCGATAGTCGCCGACGTCGCAAGTGATCGTGGATACGTCATAAGCGCAGTTGGTGAGGCCGAAGGCGAAGCGGAAGCCGAGGGAGAAGGCGAAGGCGGTCAGTTTAATTAAAGTACAATACCTGCAAATAAAAAGATGCCGTGGCGGTTGCTCGTCACGGCATCTTCTCTTGTCAGGCTAGCAAGCTGATGGCTTGAAGGGCTGACTCAGGCGTTAGCCATGACCGTGGCCTTCACCTTCTCCCTCGCCTTCACCTTCACCTTCGCCTTCTCCCTCACCTTCACCTTCGCCTTCACCTTCGCCTTCGCCTTCGCCTTCGCCCTCGCCCTCGCCCTCGCCTGCGGCGAGCGCCTCATCGGCGAATTCCGTCGTGTCAGCAACTGCGCCTTCGTCTGCCAGCTGCTGCAGCTCGCCGGCCGTCGCCTGGGACAGCCCGGAGGCTGCGAGCACGAGGAATGGTGTCGAGTAAAGAAGCCCCTTAGACAGGCTGCTCAAAAGTCGTTTGCGATCAGATCTGTCATCCGACATTCAGGATCCTCCTCCAAATAGCCTTAGTAACGCCTTGGCCAAGGCGTCACTCAGAGTATCGATGAGGATCAACGCCCCTGCTATACGCAATTCAACGTAAATCCTGCCGTTGCTAGTCGTGTTACGTTGCCTGTAACTTTAGGCAATCATCGCAATGGCGGGCGAAGTGGCATGACTGACAGGCGTTTGACGCCCCGGCGCTATTGGCTCGGTGGCAACCGTGACCGGTCACAGGATATCTTTTTCGAAGAGGCGCTGGATCAGGGAGTCTGGCAAGCGGGGGATGCCAGTGACTGGGATTCCTGCTGGTATACCGGCATGCCGAAGCCGGAGGTCTTTGACGCACTCACCCCCGGGAAAACCATCAACCACATCCCGGGGAACAACAGCCTGACTATCAAAAGCAATCTCCATGCAACCCTTGCGCAGGCGCATGAGCGTATGGCCGAGCAGGCCGGCGCGGACCATGAGCTGACACGTCGGCTCGGGTTCTTCCCGCGGACGTTCTCAGTGCCGCATGACTACCATACCTTTCAGCAGGCGGCGTTGGATGCACCGGAGCAGTGGTGGATTCTCAAGCCCAAAAACGCCTCGAAGGGCAAGGACATTTCGCTGCTCGACGACCCGGCACTCGCGCCCCTGGAGTCGAAGTGGATGGTGCAGGAGTACTTGCACAGGCCGCACACCATCAACGGCCACAAGTACGTGCTGCGGCTCTACGTGGTAGTCACCTCGGTGGTGCCCCTGCGCGTCTACCTCTACCACCAGGGATCGGCCAAACTCGCATCCGAGGTCTACGATCCGGCTGCGCGGGACAACCGGTTCGCCCACCTGACCAACCCGGACGTCAACGCGACGAATACCGCTAGTGCCTCGCCGGTGGTCTTTCTGGATTTCGAGCGATATCGCGCCTGGCTGCGCGAGCAAGGGCATGATGACGAGGTGCTCTTCTCGCGCATTCGCGACATGCTCACGCTTACGATTATCGCCGCCCGCGAGAAGATGGTGGCCCGCACGCGCCGGGTTGCCGCAGACACCACCGGGTGTTACGAGCTGCTGGGCATCGACTGCCTCGTCGATGCGGATCTCAATCCCTGGATTCTCGAGTGCAACCTGAGTCCGTCCATGGATGTCTGCGCGGCGCCAGAGGACGGCGGGGACGTGGAGGCCGCGAACAAGCGCCAGCTCGTGGCGGACATGGTCGCCATGCTGAATCTCAATGGCGTCGATGAGGACCTAACGTCCCTTGACCCGGGCGAGCGCATTGAAGCCGAGGCGCAGCGTGAGCTGGCCCGCGCGGGCGGATTTTCGCGGCTGTTCCCCTGCACCGATGCCGGGCGCTATCTGCCGTACTTCCCGTGCCCCCGCCTGGAGGACATGCTCTTGGCGGATGCCGTCACGGGCGAGCCAGTGCCCCGGCCACGGCTACGCGCGCGGCAAACGGTGGAGATGATCTCTGAGGACGGGCTGGCGCTGTACTCCGGGCGCAACAACGAGCTCTATACGCCCAATGCCGCTGCCTCGTGGATCTGGCTGCAGGCCACCGAGGGCCATGATCCGGACACCGTGGCCGGGATGCTGGCGGCTACGCAGCAAGAGAACGGCATTCGGGTCGATCCGTGGAGCATCAGAAAGCAGGTGTGGGAGATTCTGGCAGACTGGGCTGACTCCGGCTTGCTGATCCAGGCTGACGATGAGGTCGGGGGAGAGGTGGCGGGTGACGCTGAACGCCTGGCAGTGGAGGAGGATCGGCAGGCATGGCGGTGGCAGGTCACGATCCAGGCGGGCGTGCGCACCTGGCATCTGCAAACCAGCGCTCGCCCCGTTGCCTCGCGGCTGTCTGATCTGATTGCGCCGATTGAGTCCACCGCCGTGGATGCCCAAGGGCGCATCGACGTCTTACAGGCCGCGCGTGGGTATGCGATTGCCGTCAACGGCGCGGTGGTCGCCAGCGGGCTGTCGCTTGCCCACGTAGCGCCGAGGGTTTTCGAGACCTTGTGTCATTACGCGACAGACGCCGAGGATGTGGTGGTTGCCCGCGCGGCTGTGGTGCCCTTGGGCGCCGCGCCGCCGGGAGATCTCTGTCCGGCGGTGCTGTCCTTGCGGGACGCGGCGACGGGGTCTGATACGCTTGCTGTGGAGCTGGCGACCCACCTGGGGTATGGCTGCTCCCACGGCGCCCTGTTGTCACTGAGTGAGCCTGCACGGATGAGCGGCCTGGGAATGCCTGCCAGGATGATCGGCGAACTCGATGGCGAGGATGCCAAGTCTGGCTTGCATGAGTGGGCGGGAGGCCAGCGCGGGCAGTTGCTGCCGGCACAGGGGCATTCCGCGCTCGCCTCATACCGGATCGTCGCGGTGGTGGTCCCAGAGTCCGGGACGCCGGCGGCGGGCGAGGCTTCAGCCCACCGCCTGGTGCCGGAGCGGGCATTGGCGCACCTCGTCCCCCTGACCACAGCGGCATCCGGCCAAGCGTTGCGGCCGCACCAGGCATTGGCACTTCGGGATTGGCTAAGCAGCCGGCCCTGCATTGCACTGCGTCAGGCGGGCGCGACGGTTGTCCTGGAGTCGATCCTTACAGAGGCCGGCATGACGCCCCCGGTCTCCAGCGACGTGTGAATGGGAATGACCACACGGGCACCCGCTGCAGGTGCCCGTGATCGCGTATAGGGGTGGAGTCATCGGCCCGGGCTGAAGGGCTTGTCTCAGTGGACCTTCAGCGGACGATTGTCTTCCTGGGTCCAATCAACCATGGATCCATCGTACAGGGCCACATCCTCCTGACCGGCGATTTCGCTCAGGGCGAACCATCCCATGGCGGCCCAGTGCCCGGTGTTGCAGAAGGTAATGGTGCTGCGCTCGCCGTCCACCCCGGATTCCTGCATCAAAGCTTGGAGCGTCTCCTCATCCACGAAGAACGCCGTGCCGTCGTCGGTGAGCTTTTGCTCTTCCAGGTTTAGCGATCCCGGAATGGTGCCGGGGGAACGGGAGGCTGGGTGCTTTTCCCCGCCGCGAAACTGCACGCCGGGGCGGTTGTCGACCAGTTGATAGCCGGCGTTGGCGGCGGCGCTGACGTCGTCTGCGTCCGCCAGGAGGTCGGGACGGAAGTCCGGCTCGAAATCGGTGGGCTCCGGCTCGTTCCATCCGCTCGCCACGGGGTGACCGGCGTCGACCCAGGCCTGATGACCGCCGTTCAGGATCGACACCTGGTCGTGCCCGAGGATCTTGAAGGTCCAATACACCCGCGCGGCGCTGCCGAAATCGGTGGAGCCGACACCGGCGGGGACTATCACCACGTCCGTGTCATTGCCGATGCCAAGGCCGCCGATCAGCTCGGCGAGATCCTCCTCCGGCGGCAGCTTGCCCGGGACACCGCCGCGGGTTTCGCGCCAACCGGCGGTGGTGTAGTTGCTATAGACCGCGCCGGGGATATGCGCTGATTTGAAGTCCTCTCGGTCGCTGCCGTCGATGTCGCTGCGAACGTCCAGGACCACCAGGTCGTCCTCGCCCAGGTGCTTCTCAAGCCAGTCCACGGAGATCAGTGGGTCGAGCGTGCGTGCCCCGGCCAATGCCGGAATCAACACACCGATGACAGCGAAGAAGACGAAAACGCGTTGTAACATGCGTGCACCTGCTGCATTCGCTTCATGGGGGTGCATCAGTGTAACGCGTCAAAGGCCCTGTCAGGCGTCGTCACTCTAGATCCTCTTGGCCTGATCATATAACCACGCACGGGCGAGCGAACGCCTGGAATTGCCCGATCGCTTTTGCTCTCACAGGGGGCTCGTTCCGCATAAAGGCCCCGGCAGGAGCCCCGCCGAGGCCTTTACGCGTGTGCCGGAAGGCGTTAGAAGTTGTATTGGGCGGACAGTTGCAGCCGGGTGACGTTGTTGCTGTTGCCGTTATCCAGCTCACGGTCACCCCACTGGATTTCAGCGCCGTACATCAGGTTGTCCACCGGACGGTACTGGAGGTTTGCGTAGACGGTGAGGGCCTGGGTTTGATCAATGCCCGCGGCCACGGTTTCGGCATCGGTATCGGTGTCCGTATAACCCACGACCAGGTTGCCGGTGAGCTGAGGGGTCAGCGGCTGTTCGATAAAGCCCATCAGCGCGAGCTCGGAGAATGTGTCGAGATTACCAGCCCCATCGATAAAGGCATTGGTGAAGTTGGTGGCCGAGCCGATGGCCCCGCCCGTGCCGAGCAGGTAGCGGTTGGCGCCGTCGACATAGCCGACGTTGCCGCCGACCCGGGTTCCGGTGGCAGGGGCGGTGAACGAGCCCGCCGCCATAACGCCGAAGCCCGTGGTGCTGTCATCGATCGGGCCGGCCTCCACCTCGGGTCGGGTGACGACCCCGGAGAGCGCATAGTTGAAGCCGTTCATGGCGCCGGAGAACTGCGCCGTCAGGTCGGGCATCCGATCCACGCCCTCGAATCCGTCGAGGCCCGCAGCGTCGAGGTTCGCGACTTTGGTCTGGGGGTTCTCGGCGGAGAAAGCAAGCTGGTTCCCCGCGCCCACGTCGAAGGTGTAACGCAGCTGGGCCTGGCGGACGAAGATGTAGCCGGCTGGTCCGTGGAAGTCGAGTGTGGATGGCAGCGCGACCAGGGGCATAAAGTTCGACCAGTACTGCCCGGCCAGAATACCGTTCCAGTCAACGAAGGCATGGCGCATCCGCAGCTGGTTCGCGTTGCTGAAGGTCTCGTCGCCGGCGGGACCGAAGAAGTCCATCTCCACGTGAGCACGCACCGGCCCGCCGAATGCAGTGGGTGTGTCGGTGGTCAGGGCCAACCGTGTCTCCCGGGCATGAAAGTGGGTCTGGTTGTCGGCTGAGCCTTCGTCAGACCTGCCGGTCGTCGCGCCCTCGACCGGGATGCTTTGTGGGAAGAACAGATCGCCCGCGTCTTCATCAAAGTTATGGATGATGTCGAACTTAACGTACCCCCCGAGGGTAACGGTCGTGTCGCCAATCTCGGTCTCCAGGGCGGTCGCAGTGGATGCTGTTGCGAGAGTCAGTGCAGAGGCTGTGCCGAGCGCAATTGCGGTCAATGTTTGATTCGTCATGCTAGCTCCTCCTTACGCATGAATTATTGGGATGTTTCACCAGCCGGGGAAGCCGCGTTGCCGCTTCGTCCGAGGTGGCGACTCTGGTACTGTTATGCGAACGTGTCCCTCAATGCGGCAATGCGGCAATGCGGCAATGCGGGTTGTCTCATCATCCCTGTAATGTCAATGTATTCCAGCCCAGAAACAAAACCATACGTACTTGTTCGTACAAAAAATTTTAATGGCACAATTCGATGTTTCTTTCAGGTGTGCTGGCCTTTTCAGGGCGCATTCGTGATTGCCGTCCAAGAAGAAAAACCCGCCGGGCGGCGGGTCAAGGGGAACGCACAGCAACCTGCTCTGGCAGTTGGTTGAACCAGATATGCACTGATAATGAGAAATTAGCTAACTGTGATCGCTAAGGCTATTCGAGATTCTACGTAAATTGCAGGTTTCGCTCTCCGTGATAGTACGTATTTCGCCTGCGCTTAAATTGAGCCCCAATGCCCCGCGCACAGGCTTCATCGTGAATCGCGCTGTCGGAGGGGCGGCTGGGAGTCTGCTCGGTTGGTAGAATTACTGATGGGCGCACAGACGAAAAAGGTCCTAGTCTTAAGACTATGGGGTGTCCGGGCGCGTCACGCGCTTCCGGCCAGGTTTGGAATCAGCGGCACCGGAGCAGGGCATGGATTCAAGGCTGATCAGTCTCGTTGACCAAAACGCCAGGGTACTCGAGCAACTCGGGGCCCTTGTTGCCAAGACCAGTCCGGAGTGTTTCGCCGCCGTGGTGGACCCACGAAACGGCGGCTCAATGGGCCAGCATGTCAGGCATGTGATTGAGCATGCCGATGCGGTCCTTGGCCGCGCGGGGGGGCGGGTCGACTACAATGACCGCGCGCGCGACCGCCAGACGGAAACGGAGCCCGCTGAGGCGAAGGCGCGGCTCGAGCGGCTGATCATCGTGCTCTGGGACATGTCTCAAGGGTCTGCCGTGGATGAGCGGGTCTTGGTTCGGCATGTGGTCGAGGGGGAGGAAGGCGAGGAGGACATGATGATTGAGTCGACACTGGCCCGGGAACTGGTCTATCTGCAGAGCCATACCGTTCACCACATGGCGCTGATTGCGCTTCTTGCAGAGCAGCACTCGATCCCGGTCGAGTCGGATTTCGGTGTGGCGGCGTCAACGCTGCGTTATCGCGCACATATTGGGGAGTCCACCCAGGTCAGTGCGTGAGGGTCGAAGCCCCGGGCCAAAGCCGGCTTGACCACCTCGAAGTAGGGTGAGATGTCGAAGTCCCTCGGTGTGAAGAGCGTTGCGTGGCGGCGCTGGAGTCTATGTTGGGGTTGAGCGGCGCTGCGGTTCGTCGAGCTCGCGTCACCCTCGCGCACTATCGGCAGAATCGGGTAGCGAATTGCCTGGAAGGCTTCGGCAATCAGCGACGAGCAAATGGCGCGGGTGGGGTCGCCACTGCCGAGCGTCAACAGATGCCTCCGCCAGCGCACGGGTACCGGGGGCGTCGGCAACAAGTACCGCGCCAGGTCGATGATATGCTTCAGGTCGTACTGGTGTCCCACCCGTGCCTGGAGTGAGCGGATAAGTTGCTCGATCTCGTCAGGCCGCAGGCCGAGAGGTCGGCAGACGCGCGTGTGGAATCCGGCATAGGCGTCCAGCGAGACGCATCGGACACCCTCAAGCACATCGGCTTCCAGCAGGATCACGTGCGGACGCCCACGAATGCAAATGGCGGCGTGGGACCAGGTCGACTGCGTCAGGTATTTGATGGCGGCACTGAAGCGGCTGGTGCCTTCCACCAGTAGGACGTCCCCTGGCCGAAGGGTATCCCCCAGCCAGCCAATGTCGGAGGTTGGTCCCTGCGCCGAACCAGGCCTGTCGCGCGCGAGGTGGCGGGCCAGTGCTTTGCCGATTTTGTCACGGATCCCGAAACCCCAGCCCATCATAGACACCGCTGACCGCTACCATCCCTGGAACTATTCCTCAAACAGTCTCGGCTGAGTATCGTGGACACTACGCAGACGAATCATTCAATCCCGATACGCGACGACACGATTGCAGCCGCCCACACCCACGCCATGGCACAGGGCCCAATGGAAGGGCGTCGTGCAAGCGCCAGCGCAATGCACCATCATACAAACCGCCCCAGTGGCGCACAGGCGGACATGACCCGCGCGTATGCATTCAGCCTGAATCGGCGACTGGCGGCTCGACGTAAGCAATTGCCACATACCGGGAAGTACCAATGGTCCAGCGCGGCCGGAGGTGTTGAGTTGGAAGGGAATCGCCGTGCTCCCAGCATCGGGGCAATAGGGTTTGAAGCGACTGGGAATGGAGGACACCTATGACAATCCGAACGACGACTCGAGCGGCCCTTGGCATTGTCGCAGTGGCTGCAATCCATGCGGTGGCGGCCGAGCCTGTCGTGTATACGCCCGAGGACATCATCAATTGGGAGCCGCATTCGTTTACAGGGGAAACGCGCTACGAACTCGTGGAAGTGGACGGCCGAGCGGCCATCCACGCCGTTTGCGACGATGCAACGGCCTCGGGACTCTTCCTGGAAGACTCGGTGGACCTCACGCAGACACCGGTGCTCGAGTGGGAATGGCGGGTCGACGAGACATTCAGTGGTATCGATGAAACCAGGAAGTCCGGGGATGACTACCCGGCGCGCCTGTACGCCGTTGACGAACACCGGGTGCTGCGGTGGCGGACGCGGGCGCTCAATTACGTCTGGAGCAGCGAGATGGACAAGGGCGCCGACTGGGAGAATGCCTACGCCTCGCAGGCGCACATGATCGCCGTGCGCTCCGGGCCGCCGGACTCATCCGGGGAATGGAAAACCGAACGCCGCAATCTCAAGGAAGACTTCAGGGCATACCATGGCCGGGACCTGGATCAAATCGATGCGCTTGCCATCATGACCGACTGCGACGACGTGGGCGAACCCATCGAGGCCTGGTACGGGAAAATCCGCCTGCTTCCTGAGTCGTCCAAGGAGTAACAGTAACACCGGGCGGAGTTGGTCGGTCCTTCTTTTTTATGAATGACTTGCGGGAAGTACGCATGGCTCTCTTGGCCGCGTGCCGTCACACTCGCATCACATGGTTCAACCGTGAGGGCACCGTAATGGGCGGGCAAGGAAAATTGTTTGGGCGTATTGCTCTGATCGTACTGGTGTTGGGGCTGGTTGCGCTGGGGTACCAGTTTCGCGGCGATCTGAGTCCCGGAATGCTGCAGCAGCGGTTGGACGACATGGGCGCACTGGCGCCGTTTGCCTTCATGGCGGCGTACGCCGTGGCAACCGTGGCGTTCCTGCCGGGGCTGGTCTTTACCATTGCCGGTGGCGTGCTCTTCGGGCCAGTTTTCGGAACGCTCTACAGCCTGACCGGTGCCACGGCAGGCGCGCTGCTTGCCTTCCTTGTGGCCCGTTATATCGCCTCGGATCTGGTGGCTCAGCATACGGGGGGCCGGCTCAAGAAGCTGATCGTCGGGGTGGAGCGGGAAGGCTGGCGGTTTGTGGCGTTCACGCGCCTCGTCCCGCTGTTTCCGTTCAACCTCCTCAACTATGCCCTGGGCCTGACACGCATCGGTTTTCTCCCTTACGCCCTTGCCACGTTTATCTGCATGGGCCCCGGGGCGTTTGCCTACACCTGGATCGGTCACGCCGGTGCGGAGGCGGTGGCCGGCGGGCGCAGCGGCATCAACGCCGTCCTGATCGCATTGGGGCTGCTCGCTGCGGTGATCTTCCTGCCGAGGTTGGTCAAGCGCGTGAAGAACGATCCCACCCAGGATGTGGACGTCGTCGACCAATCCGAACCCCAGAAGGAATCCACCCATGGCGGATAAGTACGACCTGGTTGTGATCGGTGGAGGGGTGGGTGGCCTTGTCACCGCAAGCGTCGCCGGGCAGCTCGGGTTGAGCGTTGCGCTCATTGAACGCGAGGGCAAGTTGGGAGGCGATTGCCTGCATTACGGCTGTGTTCCCAGCAAAACGCTGATTCGCTCCGCCGAGGTCGCGCACATGGCCCGCCAGGGGCAGGAGTTCGGTGTCGCCTCGGAGTTGGGCGCAGTCGATCTCGAAGCCGTGATGGGGCGTGTCCGCCAGGTGGTGGAGACCATTCAGGCCCACGATGACCCGGAGCGTTTCCGCAGTTACGGGGTTGACGTGATTTTCGCCGAGGCGCGCTTTGTGGATGCGCGCACAGTGGCAGCCGGTGACCGGCGTTTGGTCGGTCAGCGGATTCTCATTGCCACCGGGTCGCGCCCGGCGGTTCCCCCGGTGCCGGGACTGGAGGAGGCCGGCTACTGGACCAACGAAACGGTGTTTGAACAGCGCCGGCTGCCAGAGCGTCTCGTTGTCATGGGCGGTGGTCCCATCGGGTTGGAGCTCGCCCAAGCGTTTGCCCGGCTTGGCAGCAAGGTGACCGTGGTTGAGATGGCGGAGCGTATTCTCCCGCGGGAGGACGCGGAGGTGACCGAAGAACTCGAGCGCGCGTTGCGCCGCGAAGGGATTGATCTGCTCACCGCAACCGCCGTGGAGGCCGTGCGCACCGTCGGTGAGCTCAAGCGCCTCGAGTGTCGTGGCAACGGCGGCGAGCAGCAGCTGGAGGCGGAGCAGATTCTAGTGGCTGCCGGGCGCCGCCCGAATGTCGAGGGCCTGGAGCTCGGTCGCGCCGGGGTCGCGGTGGAGCGCGGCGGGATCACCGTGGATGCACGCATGCGCACCAGTACCAAGCATATCTTCGCCTGCGGCGACGTCTGCGGCCCTTATCCGTTTACCCATGTCGCCGAATACCAGGCCGGGATCGTTATCGCCAACGTCGTCTTCCGATTACCCAAGAAAGCGGACTACCGAGTGATCCCCTGGGTGACCTACACCGCCCCGGAACTCGCCCATGTCGGCTACACCGAGCAGGCGGCCAAGGACAAGGGGTATCACGTGCAGGTGGCGCGTTTTCGCTTTAGCGACGTGGACCGGGCGCTTGCCGAGGGTGCCACGGCCGGACTGATCAAGATCGTTATCCACCGGGGCCGGATTCTCGGTGCGACAGTGCTCGGCCCCCATGGTGGCGAGCTGATTCACGAACTCGTGCTGGCCATGCAGGCACGCATCAAGGTCAAGCACCTCTCGGGTGCGGTACACGCCTATCCGACGCTGGCGCAGGTACATCGCCGTGCCGTGAACGCCATTTATGCGGATAAGCTGTACTCGCCCATGGCGCGGCGCGTGGTCGGCTGGCTGCAGCGCCTTATACCATGAGTGTGCTGGGCCGACATAGCATGCAACCCGTGGGGATTCCGCGTATGGCGGCGGTGCGCTTGTTGCAAGAGGCTCGCTCGCATCCGGGCGTCGGCATTGTCAGCCACGTCTTGACCTTTGCCGCCTATCTCGTGCTCGCATTCTGGGCAGCGCAGTTCACGTTCGACGACCCCATGGTGCCCCTGATCTGGCCGGCAACCGGCCTGGCGCTCGCCGCCGTCTGGCGTTTCGGCTATGGGCTTGGTGTCACCGTTCTGGTCGCATCGACCCTGGCCCATACGATGCTCGGCATGAGCGGCCCGGAGGCCTTCCTGCTCGCCGTCGGTAACGCGGCGAGCGCCGTCGTAGGTGCGGCGCTGCTGCGATACCTGGGGCTGCGCGGGGATCTGGGCTCGCTCTCCGAGCTCTGTAAGCTCCTGGGTGTTGGTATCGGCGTCACGGCGCTGTTCAGCGGGTTCGGCGGCGCACTGATTGCCGTGGGGATCACGCCGGAGCTCACCAAGACGGTGTTGCTCTGCTGGCTTGCAGATTCCATGGGGGTGGTGTTGCTGGCACCGCTGATCATCAGTGCCGATCTGCGCCGCCTGGATGCGCGTCGGCTCGGCGCAGCGACCGCGGTGGTCGTGTGTGTGCCGCTGCTGACCCTCGGTATCTATTCCGGCTGGATCCCGGAGCCGATCAGCCTGCCCTTGTCCTATGCGGTGTTCCCCATCATCATCCTGGTGGCCCTGTCACTGCCCGCATGGCTCGCCGCCGCGGCCATCATGTTGACGAGCCTGGTGGCGATCCACTGCACGGCGATTGGCAAGGGGCCGTTCGCGCATACGGGCATGGCGCCGGATCTGCTGTTGCTGCACGCCCAGCTGGCGCTGCTGGCCGCCACGGGGCTGATTCTTGCGGCGCTGCGCCAGGAGCGCCTCGCAGCGGAAGCCCGTGCCCGGAATCATCTTCACACCCTGGCGCGCGCCGGTCGCATCAATGCCATGAGCGCCCTGGCTGCCGGCATCGCCCACGAGATCAACCAGCCGTTGTGTGCGCTTAGCAGCTATGCACAGAGTGCCAACCGGCTGCTCGCCCGCGGTGCCACCGCAGAGCAGCTCCGGGCTCCCCTGGAGCGGATCGTGAGCACCGCCGACCGCGCCTCGGACATCGTGCGGCGGACCCGCCGTTTCCTCTCCCAGGGTGACGTGGAAACGGGACCCGCCGACTTGAATGTACTGGTCACCGAAGCGAGTGAGCTGCTACGGCCGGAATTCCGGCGCCGTGACGTGCAGCTGCGTCTGAACCTCTCACAGAGCGAGGTGAGCGTCGCCGTGGACTGGCTGGGTATGCAGCAGGTAGTCGTCAACCTGCTGCAGAACGCGCTTGAAGCCGTGGACGAGGCCGGCAACAACGCCCGCCGGTGGGTTTCCGTGCGCACGGGCGTCAGCGTTGACGGGCGGCAGGCGCTGCTGTCGGTGGTCGATGGCGGGCCGGGGCTCGTCAACCCGGATGACCAGTCGCTGTTTGAACCGTTCACGACCACGCGCACGACGGGCACGGGCCTGGGGCTCGCCATTGCAAGCTCCATTGTGGAGGCCGAGCGCGGGCGCATCACCGTCTCCAACGAGCCCGGTGCAGGCGCCCATTTTCGTATCTCGCTGCCGCTGTTCCATACTTAATGAAACATGCGTTCAATGCCCCGTAAATTGCAGGAAGGAGAGGTACCCTATGGATCAGGTGGTCTATGTGGTGGATGACGATCCCGACGTCCGCGAGTCGATCATCTTTATGCTCGAGAACGAGGGCCTGGCAGTTGCCGGGTTCGAGGAGCCCAGGGCGTTGCT
>NZ_SKOG01000225.1 GCF_007120195.1 Aquisalimonas sp. | reverse complement strand
GATTGTCGCGGCCCTGACGGCCCCTGGCGGCGTTGCGCCTCCTCGCCGTAGTCCCCGCTACGCCTCGTCGGCGCGCCTTGCCAGGAACCGTCAGGATCCACGCCAATTTTCGCAACGTATTCACGGGACAGGACACTAGTGTATCTCTCCCCGCGGGAGCACCCAAAACCTGTCGGGCCGTGTTCGGCCGCCGCTGCGTGGCGGGGGCATTTGCTACACTGTAAATGTGGCGCTGCATTATGCGGCCCACCTGCTTGAATGTGCTGTTGGACAGTGATCTTTGGCACGAAGGAGCCGATGGTGGTGGCACTGACGGGGCGCGCATCAGTGATGGTGGCGCATGTTATCGGGGGGGCGCTGATCGCGCTGGCGGGGTACCCCGCACTGGCCATGGCGGCGGATACCGCCCCGGAGATTGCCTGGAAGGATCGCGTGGAAGTGGCCGCCGGGGATGCCTACCGCGGCCCCTGGCGCATGAACGACTCGGAGTTTCGCTACGTCGACGACCCCTCCATCGCCCTCGATGACGACGGCGATGCCGGCGTTATCTGGGCCGATCAAGAGAATCAGGATCTCTACTTCCAGCGCTACGGAGCCGCCGGTGAGCCGAAGTTCGACGAGCCCGTGAACGTCTCGGGCAGCCCCGGGATATTCTCCTGGCTACCGCGCGTTGTGCTCTCGCGTCACGAGCCGGACCACGTCTATGTGCTTTGGCAGGAAATCATTTTCTCAGGCGGGTCCCACGGCGGCGAGACGCTGTTCGCCCGTTCCACCGACGGTGGCCGCACCTTCGGCGATCCGATCAACCTCTCGGAGACGACCGCCGGCGCCGGCAAGGGGCGCCTGACAACCCATCGTTGGGACAACGGCAGCCTGGATATCGTGGAAGCGCCGGAGGGAACATTGCACGTCGCCTGGACCGAGTATGAGGGGGCTTTGCGGTTTGCACGCTCCACCGACGGTGGCGAGACATTCAGCGAACCGCGGCGCATCGCCGGCGGTGAGGACGCCCTTCCGGCCCGTGGCCCCTCCCTGGCAGCCGACGAACAGGGGAGCGTGTACCTGGCCTGGACGGTTGGTGAAGACCAAACCGCAGATATTCGCTTGACAGCCTCCAGGGACGCCGGCGAGACGTTCAAAGAACCCCGCGTAGTGGCGGCAACGCAGGGCCATGCGGACGCGCCGAAAATCGCGTTGGACGCCGAGGGGGTCGTGCACCTTGTCTATATGGAAAGTGCCGATGGCCCCTTCCAGCCCGCGCGCGTCCATTACACGCGCGGCCGGGGAGGCGACGGCTTCCACGAGCCAATGGACATCTCGGCTGAGCATGGGGAGCGATTCGACAGCGTCGCCTTCCCCTCCCTGGCGGTTGCAGGGGAGAGTGTTTATGTGCTCTGGGAACTCTTTCCGGATGCGGCACGACGGCCGAGCGGGCTTGGCCTTGTACGCTCGCATGACGGCGGCGAGCGATTTTCCGCGCCGGAGACTGTGCCCGGCACCGATGATACGCGACTGGGGTTCAACGGTAGCCTTCAGGGGCTCTTGATGCGCAAGCTGGCCGTGAACGAAGCAGGAGACGTTGCAATCGTCAACAGCACCCTCGAGCAGGGTGAGGGCAGTTACGTCTTGCTAATCCGGGGCACGCGCACAGCAACCGACTCAGGAGCAGTCCATGACACGTCGAGTGACGTTTCTCAGCGCTGAATCACTTCGCCAGCGCTATGCCGCCGGTGATCTCTCGCCCGCCAAAGTGACGCGCAAGGTCCTGGAGCGGGTCGACCGGGTGAACCCCTCATTGAACGCATTCGGACCCATCTATCGCGACGCGGCGCAGCAGGATGCAGGGGCCTCCACGGAGCGCTGGCGCCAGGGGCAACCCCTGAGCCCGCTCGATGGGGTGCCCGTGAGCATTAAGGACATCGTCGCCATGAAGGGCACGGTCACGCGCAGCGGCTCCCTGACCACGGATCCGGAACTCGCCGCCCCGGAGGACTGCCCAGCGGTGGCGCGCCTGCGGGAGGCCGGAGCGATCCTGTTTGGCAAGACCCACACGCCGGAGTTCGGCTGGAAGGGTATGACCGACAGTCCGCTCCATGGGACGACGCGCAATCCTTGGAACCCGGAGCATTCCCCCGGCGGGTCCAGCGGTGGAGCCGGGGCCGCGTTGGCCGCGGGGATTGGGCCGCTGGCGTTGGGCACGGATGCTGGTGGCTCCATCCGTATTCCGGCGAGTTACTGCGGTCTGTTCGGCATCAAGCCCACCTTCGGCCGCGTACCCCATACGCCCAATGACAGCCCCTACTGCACGCTCTCCAGTACCGGCCCACTGGCCTATACCGTGCGCGACGCCGCGCGCATGCTGACGGTGGTGAGTCAGTGGGACCATCGCGACTGGTACGCCTGTGCGCCGCAAGAGATTGATTTCGAGCACGGTTTGGACAATGGTGTGCGCGGCCTCCGCATCGCCTACAGCCCGGGGCTCGGTGGTGCGGTGGCGATGCCCGGTGTGATCAAGCTGGTGGATCAGGCAGTGCACAGGTTTGAGTCTCTGGGCGCGACTGTGGAGGAGGTTGGTCCGCTGATCGATCCGTTGCGCCCGGTGTTCGAGGATTACTGGAAGGCTGGGTTTGCCTATATCCTGCGGGGCATCCCGGAGCAAAAACGAGAGTTGCTCGACCGCGGATTCCGCATGCTGGCGGAAGAGGGCCTGGAGGTGGGCATCGAGGCCTACTACGCGGCGCAGGTGGCACGGGCGCGGTTGGGGGTCACCATGGCGGCCTTCCACCAGGACTACGATCTCCTCGTCACCCCGACCATGCCGACGACGGCGCCGCGGGCGGACGTGGTGTATCACTCCTCGGCGTTCGACCGCTGGGAGCACGCCGTGCCCTACACCGTGCCGTTTAACCTCACCGGGCAGCCGGCGGCCTCTATTCCCGTGGGGCTCGATGACGGCTTGCCCGTGGGCATGCAAATTGTCGCCGGTCGCTTCCGCGAGCGAGCGGTGTTGCAGGCCGCGCAAGCCTACGAAACCGAGGTGGTCTCCGGGCTGGCTCCCATCGTGGACTGAGACCAAGGCCACGCCGACATGGCGCTGATCGCTTGCCGCTACGCCTACCGACATGCGCCGCCATTCGCGCGACCCTGCAGAGTTATCGGCGCCGGCCCGGCCCGCGGCCGGGACAGACCGGCCGAACTGCGGCAGGCGCCGGTGCGTTATGCAACGAGCCTGTCGATGCGGCGGCCAGCCGCCTCAAGCGCTTCCCGGCTGGTTTCCTCGCCCATGGCGAGTCCTTCGGCGCGGATGAAATGCACGTCCGTGATTCCAAGGAACGCGAGGAAGTGCCTGATGTAAGGTACCTGGAAGTCGAGCTCGGTTCCGGCGTACTGCCCGCCGCTGGTCACGAAGATATACGCCGTCTTGTCACGCAGCAAGCCTTCGGGGCCGTCGGCGGTGTAGCGGAAAGTTCTGCCAGCCCGCGCCACGTGGTCGAACCACGCTTTGAGGGTTGAGGCGACGTTGAAGTTGTAGACCGGTGCGGCGATAACCAGGACATCCGCTGCCTCCAGCTCTTCGATGACAGTGTCGGCAATTGCCGCCTCCTGCGCCTGCTCGGCGGTGCGGCGTTGCGGATCGGTCAGTGCGGCGCTGAAGCGCTCGGCCGGAAGGTGGCGCAGGGGCGCTGCGGCCAGGTCGCGGCGGGTGACGCTCGCACTTGGCGTGCGCTCGCGCAGCTGTGCCACGAATTGGTCGGCGAGTTGGGACGATTGGCCATCGTCGCCGAAGACGCTGTTGTTGATCTGCAGGACTGCGGTCATGGTGGAACTCCTTCGTTTGTGGACGGTGCAGCTATTAAACAAGTTGGCGTATCGATTAAAAAGCGCAAATAATCGCCTCAAACAATCGACTGGATCGATAGGATATGGGACCAAGAATCTCACTGGAGCAGTGGCGAGCCCTGGTGGCGGTGGTGGAGGCTGGCAGTTACGCCCGCGGGGCCGAGGTGCTGTACAAGACGCAGTCAACAGTCAGCTATGCCGTGCAGCGCATCGAGGACCAGCTTGGCGTGCCGGTGTTCCGGATGGAGGGACGCCGGGCCGTGCTGACCCGAGCCGGCGCTGTGCTCTATCGTCGGGGGCGCTTCCTGGTCGAGGAGGCCGGGCGCGTGGAGCGTGCGGCTTCCCGCCTGGCGGGCGGTGTGGAGCCCGAGCTTGGTCTGGGCGTGGAAATTCTGTTTCCCACCTGGCTGTTGCTGCAGTGTCTCGACACATTCGCCGCCGATTTCCCGCAGACTCGGGTCGAGCTGTTCGAGACGGTGCTCGGCGGTGGCGAGGAGCTGCTGGAACAAGGTCAGGTGGATCTTGCCGTGTGCTCCCGCGTGCCGCCGGGGTTTGCCGGCGACCCGCTGATGCATATTCGCTTCGTTGCCGTGGCCGCGCCGACGCATCCGCTGCACCGCATGGATCGGTCGCTGACATTGGCGGACCTGCGTGCGCACCGCCATTTGGTGGTGCGCGATAGCGGGGCGCGCCGTGAGCGCGAAGGCGCCTGGGACGTGACAGAGCAGCGCTGGACGGTCAGCCACAAGGCCACCTCCATTCGTGCCGCCTGCATGGGGCTCGGTTTCGCGTGGTTTGCCGAGGGTATTATCCGCAACGAGCTAACCAGCGGGGCGCTACGCCCGTTACCCCTGGAGCAGGGCAGCGAGCGTTGGGGGGCGCTGTATTTGGCCTACGCGGACCCGGACGGGTCCGGGCCCGCGACACAGCGGGTGGCTGAGCTGTTGCGGCAAGCCGCGATGCAGGCCCCTGCCGGGGGCGGCGCCTCGCCGGATCCTCAGCGGTGATGCTCGAACCTCCCGCCGCCGAGCCGCTTCGCCCGGTACATGGCGGCGTCTGCCCGATAGATCAGCGTGGCGGTATCTTCACCGTCGTCGGGGAAGACCGTGATCCCGAGGCTCGCCGTTAATTGCAGCTCATGGCCGTTCGCGATAGCGGTCTCGGCGAGCGCAGAGAGCATCTTCTCGGCAATGAGCGCCGCGTCGGCGGCCTGGCTGATCTTTGTGAGCAGAACCAGGAACTCGTCGCCGCCATAACGGCTGACGGTGTCCGATTCCCGCACAGTGGATTGCAGGCGCCGGGCCACGTGCTTCAGGACCTCGTCGCCGACCCCATGGCCCAAGGTGTCGTTGATCGCTTTGAACCGGTCGATATCGATAAACACGAGCGCGAGGCGCGTGTTATGGCGACGCGCCATGGCCATGGCGCTCTCCAGCCGGTCGAGCAACAGTGCTCGGTTGGGAGTACCGGTGAGGGCATCGCGCTGACTTGCCTGGGCGAGCGCCCCCATGCTCTGCAGCGCCTCCTCAGCCATCATCTGGGCCTGAAGCGCGGTGAGCAGCAGGTGTTCGTTCACCTCCAGGAGGTCGGCAGCGGTCACCTCGCCCCTGACAACCTCACCGCTCGGGTCGTCATCCCCCACGGGATCGAGCAGGCGTTGCGCCAGCGGCCTGCCGACCAGGCTGGCGAGGAGATCGTCGAAGGTTCGTAGCAGGGCCTCATGCCCGGCGGCTGCCTGCTCGCTGGTTTGCCGTGACAGGGCCCTGTGCAGGGCGGCGAAATCAGCGGGACCGAGGATGCTCTCCTGGGCACCGGCCAACCAGGGATGCTCCTCACGCGCGAGCTGGAGGCTCCGTTGATACAGAGCGGCGAAGCCGCGCTTGCCCATGACCGGCTCGAGGGCGCTCGCGATGCGCCGCCACCTCAGCGCAGCCTTGTCGGCGATCTGAGCGACACTGATGCCCTTGACGGTAACTTCAGTCAACCTGTCTCGCATCTGTTAGGTCTCAAGCCCGCCGCGTCGATCCATCTGCAAAGCTTACACGGCGGCGTGATCTCGCATTGTTCGGTACCGAACGAACGTGCCAGTGCCGGGTGCATCCCGCGCCCCAAGCATCGCGAGGGATCCGCGCTCATCGAAGGTGCTCTACCGTACAGAAACCCCGAGCACAGCGAGGCATTCTCCAGAGGCAGTATTGCAGCGGTTTGGTCTTATTGCCGTCCGCTTGGTGCCTTCACCACTGCTGGAGAGTTCAATGGCACTCGCTGTCAGCACGTCCGTCGTTAATCGTCTGCTGGACGCTTTGCCCGATAAGGTATGCCAGAGCATTCACATGCAGAGCGAACTGGTCGACCTTGCCTGCGGTGACTTGCTCTCTGCGCCTGGCGAGCGAATCCAGGATGTCTATTTCCCAACCAACAGCTTCATCTCCCTTGAGGCGTCGGTCAATCATGGAGTTTCGTTGGAAGTCGCGTTGATTGGCAACGACGGCATGCTGGGACTCCCTCTGATGCTGGGTACGGAGACCGCTTCGGTGGTCGCCCGCGTGCAGGGTGCCGGTGGTGCCTGGCGGATACGGGCCGAGGATTTCAAGCGCATCGTCCGCCATACACCGGTCTTGAGGCGCGAGCTGGACAGGTATACACACGTGCTGATGGCACAGCTTGCGCAAACCGCCGCCTGCACTTGCTTCCACCTCCTGGAGCCCCGCCTGGCGCGTCGGCTGTTGATGGCACATGATTGCGCGAATGCAGATTATTTCTATCTAACGCATGCCCGGCTTGCCGGAATTCTGGGTGTGCGCCGCAGCGGTGTGACGACAGCTGCAGGCGAGTTGCAGCGTCGAGGATTGATACACTATAGCCGTGGTGGGATCACGATCCTTGATCGGGAGGGGCTGGAGCGGGCGGCATGCTCATGCTACGCAATGATGCACGCGGCCGACAGGTCCTCCCCCGATAGTCAAGCGTCCCTGCTGCAGGCCCTTGGCTGGCCAACCAAGAAAATGAAAGCCTAAACCAGTCACTTGCCGTCCCCGGGGTGCTCCCGGTGAAGAAAGCAGGTGCGCGCGTTTCCCCACCGCGTTGTGTCCGCGCCGCAGGCGATGGTCATTGCTGCGGTGGGCAGCATGATCCTGCGCTCAGAATCGATAGCGTATCCCCAGCGCAAGGAAGTTCGAGCCACCCTTGACGCCGTAAACGCCGAATCCACCAGAGCGATGATGCACCCGGCCCGCCAGGCTCACGCGTTCACTTCCGGGCACCTGGACAGCGATTTCGAAGTGCATGTAGTGGAGCAGATTGCGCGTCTCGTCCTCCAGCGGAGGCCGTTGCGAAGCGAGCGATACACCCTGGCCGAAGGAGACACTGGTATCCAGCCAGCGATCCCAGGGAAAGCGGGTCCAGCGCGCCGCTATGGCCAGGTTTGCCTCCCAGAGCGACTGCAAACCCCAGTGGTGGTAAAGCTGAGTCTCTGCTTCCCAGGCGACAGGATCAGGCCCGCGACCAAGGTATCGGCCCAGCACAGCCCCACCCATATAAGAAGAGCGCAGATCGCCCCCGTCCAGTGCCAGAATCTCCAAAAACCGGCTGTCGTCGAACTGACCGACGAAAGCCGTGCCCGACCAGCGGTGCGCCCCATCGTGGCTGGGTCCGGATGCATGCGCCGGCAAGCCCAGCATCAGGGTCAGCAGCATCGCGAGGCTGACCAAAGTGGCTGGCCAGCCCCCGATAAGCGGCAGGTCACGGCGCCTGACGAGAGATGGGGAAATGGTACATTCCAACACTCGCTGTGCGTGACTGGTGCTCGACTGAAACGTTGCCATGTGCTGACCTAAGCCTATTTGGAACCCGCCACCCTAACGCGTATGACAGGCATATGGATCACTGGATACTGACTCAAGCCCTGGGGCGTGGAAAGGCTGTTGAGGATCGTTTCGAGCGGCTCACCTTTACGCGCCTGGTGGATACGGTAGCGGGTTATCCCCGCGGTAGCGTGGTTTTGCCCGATGGTTCAATCGTCTCGGGGTACCCCTCAATCGCCCGTGTTCAGTCGCTGGCGGCGGGTCTTCGCCGGCACTATTCCGGGCCGTTTTGGGCCGAGGAAAAGATCGACGGGTTCAATGTTCGCATCGTTCGCTACGGGCAGACGCACTATGCGTTCAGCCGCGGTGGGTTCGTCTGCCCCTTCAGCACGGACAGGTTGCCGGATCTGATGGACCCGGCCGTGTTCGATGAGGACCCTCAGCTTGTTCTCTGCGCGGAGATCGCCGGACCGGAGAACCCCTACCTGGAGGGGCATCCGCCGCAGGTCGCCGAGGATGTCGCGCTGTTCGCATTCGACATGATGCACCGCGCCCGTCCCGGTTTTGTGTCCCAGGACGATAAGATGCGCCTGATCGCGCGATACGGCCTGCCGGCGACGCGCATTTTCGGGCGCTATCAGCCGGAGGACACCGAACCGCTGCAGCAGCTGATCTTGCAACTGGACGCGGAGGGCAGCGAGGGGTTGGTGTTCAAGGGCGAGGAGGACGGCAGCCGGGCAAAGTATGTGACCGGCCGCTCGAATGTGTCTGATATCGCCCTGTGCGGTGACCAACTGCTGGACCTGCCGCCGGAGTACTTCACCAACCGGCTGCTGCGCCTGGCGCTATTCGCCAGTGAAAACGGCCAGGTTGGCGATGCGGAGCTTGAGCGCAGTCTCGGGCGGGCATTTATCGCTGGCGTCGCGCGGGCGGTGGAGCGCAGCCGGGAGGTGGGCCGGGTGGGCGTGCCGTTCCGATGCCGGTTTCGGCAGCGCCGTAATGCCGAGCACTTCATTGCGCACATGAAGGCGACCGGCGGCAAGCGCATCATGATCGCCGAGGATATGCCCCGCCGCGAGGGCCGATACTGGGTGCTGGAGTTCGAGCGTGTGCTCGAGCGCATGACCGGCACGCTGGCGAATACACTGGCGGGGGCGTCGCAGTACGACTAATGCCGCGGTCCTGGCTGTCAACGCTGCCTGTCGGCCAGGTTCTCCATGACGCGGCGCAGGTAGGCGGCTGTGACCAGCTTGATGCCCATGCGGTTACCCAGCTTGCGCATGCCCTGGTCGGCGCTGGCAAGCTCCGCGTCCAATTCCATGGCGAGGAGCACGGCGTCCACATCTTCGCGGGAGTCCACGAGCCCCTTGCGCATCGCCTCGCGAAACCGCTCGCGTAAATGGGTGATGAGCTCTGGTGGCATGTCGGTGTGCGCACCGGCCCGCTTTGTGTGCTCCTCGGCGATGCGCAGACCGCGGTCGATGCGCGTGCGAACCTCGTCGATGAACTCGTAGAGGACCTCGCTTGGGATGTTTATGGAAAACCGCCGCGGTGACCGCACCCAGATCTCCGTCTCCACGTCACCGGCGAGCGCCGCATCGAGTTCCCGCATGGTGCGGAGTTCCTCGTACACGGAGAGCGGCATGTAGAACTCCGCTGGGCACTGCCGTGCCAATCGCAGAAAGGTCTGCAGCACCTCCGTGGCG
>NZ_SKOG01000015.1 GCF_007120195.1 Aquisalimonas sp. | reverse complement strand
TGTGTTACGTATTCAGCCGACCGGTGCCTGGCCTGGGTATCGCCATGCCCGTGCTGGTGGCGCCAATCACCGCGGCGGTGCTGGCGGTGACGCTCGGCGGTGAGCAGTCCGCGCCGCTGGCGTACATCGCGGGCACGCTCGGGGTGTTGATCGGCGCGGACCTCATGCGCGTGAACGACATACGCGAACTGGGCGTGCCCGTGGCCTCTATTGGCGGGGCGGGCACATTCGATGGCGTTTTCATCACCGGCATCGTCGCCGTGTTGCTCGCTTGAACCCGAATGTTCCGGCGCACCCTGTCACTGGCCGCGGAATGCGGTAGTGTATTCGGTCCGTCGATTTCGCCTGGTTGCCTCGCCCGGTTGTAAGGAATACGTTCATGAAACCAGCACGCCCGGTGCTTATTTCAGGCTGCTCGTCCGGCATCGGATACGCATGCGCCGTGGCGCTGCGCCAGCACGGCTGGCGGGTCTTTGCCGGCGCGCGCGCGGATGAGGATCTGCGCATGCTGTGGGATCAGGGACTGGAGGCGGTGCAGCTGGATCTGGACGAATCGGCCAGCATCGCGGCGGCGGTGAACACGGTGCTGGCCAGCACCGATGGGCGCCTGGACGCGCTGTTCAACAATGCCGGCTTCGGCCAGCCCGGGGCGGTGGAGGATCTCTCCCGGGACGCACTGCGGGCACAGTTCGAAACCAACCTGTTCGGCGCGCAGGAGCTGACCAATCAGGTGATCCCCACCATGCGGCGACAGGGGCATGGACGCATTATCTACAATAGCTCAGTGCTCGGCTTTGCCGCCCTGCCCTATCGCGGCGCCTACGTGGCGTCCAAGTTTGCCATGGAAGGTCTGGTGGATACCCTGCGCATGGAGCTGCACGACAGCGGGATCCACGTCTCCCTGGTGGAACCCGGGCCCATCGCCACCCGTTTCCGCGCCAATGCGTACAGGCGATTCAAGGCCAATATCGATGCCGAAACCAGCCCCCACGCCCGCGCCTACCGCGCCATGGAGCGTCGTCTGAGCGCACCGGAGCGCGTCGGCGGCTTCACCCTGCATGCCGATGCCGTTGTGCGCAAGGTGCAGCGCGCCCTTAACAGCCGCCGCCCCAAGCCGCGCTACTACGTCACAGTGCCGACGTACCTATTTGGCTTTCTGCGCCGCGGACTCTCCAGCCGGGCGATGGACCGGGTATTGATGACCTCGACCCGCCGCGAGCGGCGGCTGCCGCCCGAACGGGATGAGTCAGGGGTATGAGGCCCGGGTGCTGCGCGGCACTCATCGGCTTGCTTGCCTGGACGACTGCGGCCTCAGGCTACGACCCGGAGTGGGGCACGCTTACGTTGGAATACGAGAACGATCTCTTCGCCGGGGAGGACCGCTATTACACCAGCGGGGTCCGCGGGAGCTGGCTCTCGCCCGACGACCGGATTCCCCGCTGGGTTCGCTCGGGGGCGGAACTGGCGCCATTCTTCTCGAAGCGCGGCGAGCTCAAGCTGAGCTATTCCCTGGGCCAGAACATGTACACCCCCGAGGATATCGAGCGGGAGGACCCGCCGCCGGGCGATCGCCCCTACGCCGGCTGGCTGTATTTCACCGTGGGCATCGGCAGCGAGACCCCGCGTCGCGTCGACCGCTTGCAGCTAAGCATCGGCATCGTGGGGCCGGCATCGCTCGCCGACAAAACCCAGCGGGAGATCCACCGCTTTACCGGCTCACCCCAGCCCGCGGCCTGGGACACCCAGCTGAGCAATGAGCCCACGCTGATGCTAAGCTTTGAGCGCCAGTGGCGCTCGTGGCTCGGCTTCGGCGATGACGGCTGGGGCTGGGATTTAACCCCCCATGTGGGCGGTGCCGTGGGGAATGTGTTCACCAAGGTGAACACCGGGTTCACATTCCGCCTCGGCCGCCATCTGCCGCTGGACTGGGGCCCGCCGCGAATCCAGCCGGCACTGCCGGGATCCGGCCTCTTCCGCTCGCGGGCGGCATTCGGCTGGTACCTCTTCGCCGGCCTGGACGGTCGCGCCGTGGTCCGGGACATCTTCCTGGACGGTAACACCTTCCAGGATTCCCGCAGCGCGGATAAACGCCTGTTCGTCGGCGAGGTGCAAGTCGGCGGCGCCGTGAACATTACCCGCCGCTGGCGCCTGGCCTACACCCACGTTTTCCCAACGCGGGAGTTCCGAGGCCAGGAAGGCACCCAGGATTTCGGCGCTGTCGCCATATCCGGGCATTTCTAGCAAAATACCATGCATGCGTGCTGATTCCTGGGGGCAGCTGGTGACTGAGCTAATCTTGAGCGACGACGAACTCGGACTGTTCACGGACCTCTACGAGCTGACCATGCTCCAGGCCTACTGGGCCGAGTCGATGCACGCCTCGGCGGTGTTCAGCCTGTTCTTCCGCAAGCCACCCACCAACCGGAACTTCATGCTCGCCTGTGGCCAGGAGCATGTGGCCCATCTGGTACTGCAGGTGCGGTTCCCAAGACAGCAGCTTGATCGCCTGGCTACGGTAGGCATGTTCCAGGATGAGTTCTTGCGATGGCTCGAGGGCTTCCGCTTTACCGGCGAGATTCTGGCCATGCCCGAGGGCACGCCGGTATTTCCCCATGAGCCCCTGCTGGAAGTTCGCGCCCCGGTGGCCGAGGCCCAGCTGCTGGAAACCCTGATCATGAACCACGTCACCACGGAGACGGTGCTCGCCTCCAAGGCGGCGCGCGTCGCCCTCGCCGCCGACGAACGACCCGTGATGGATTTCGGCATGCGGCGCATGCACGGTGCCGACGCCGCCCTGCGGGGTGTGCGCGCCTACCGGGTCGGCGGCATCGGCGCCACGAGCAACGTGCTAGGCAGCCTGCGTCACGGCCTGCCGGCCAGCGGCACCATGGCCCATTCGTTTATCCAGGCCCACCCGGACGAGACGGACGCGTTCCGGACCTATGGCCAGCTGTATCCAGGCACCACGCTGCTGGTGGACACCTATGACACGCTGGCGGCCGTGGATAAGGTCATCGCCCTGGTCCGTGACGAGGGCCTGGAAATCGGCGCCATCCGGCTCGATTCCGGGGATTTGCGGGAATTCTCCCTCACGGCCCGGGAACGACTGGACGCGGCGGGGCTGCGCGACATCAAGATCGTCGTCAGCGGCGGCTTGGATGAATGGATCATCCAGGAGCTGCTCGACGGCGATGCGCCCATCGACAGCTTTGGTGTGGGCACGGAGATGGGCGCCTCCGTGGATTCGCCCTCGCTTGATCTCGCCTACAAGCTCACCGAGTACGATGGCAAGCCGCGCCTGAAAAACGCCCCGGGCAAGCAATTGCACCCGGGACCCAAGCAGGTATGGCGATTCACGGATATCAACGGGCGGTACAGCCATGACGAGATCACCGGCCGCGCGGAGACGCGCGACGGCGAACCGTTGTTGGAGCCGGTCATCCGCGAAGGCGCGCCGGTGCGCGGTGAACCGGATACCGGCGAGGCCAAGGACCGGGCGTGGGCCGCGATCGCGCGGTTCCCGGAGCGCATGCGCGAGTTGGAGCAATTGGAGACGCCGTATCCGGTGCGCTTCAGTGATGCCCTGGAGCAGTTGCGCCAGGATACGATTCGGAATCTTGGGTAGGCGTTTTTTTTGGTGGATGCGTTTTATGGTGGATGCGCTTCGCTTATCCACCCTACAGCCTACGTCCTTCGGTTGGTCGCGGGGGTGGGGGAACGGCGTAGGGCGGAATTAGCCGTAGGCGTAATCCGCCGTTATGCCAACCGCCGAAGGCACCGTCCGGGTTGTGCGCCTGCGGCGCTATGTTATCGACGGTGGATTACGCTTCGCTAATCCACCCTACGTCCTTCGGTTGGTCGCGGGGGTGGGGGAACGGCGTAGGGTGCATGAGCCGTAGGCGTAATGCACCGTTGAACGAAGCGCGCCGGGGGTGCTCCGCCGGCTTTACGGTGGGTGCGCTTTGTGGTGGATGCGCTTCGCTTATCCACCCTACATCCTACATCCAGCGTCGGCGCTAATCTCCTAATAGCGGTGGCATTTCTCGGGTTAGCTCCAGGCGCTCTCTGATGCGTTTGCCGGTCAGCGCGAAGCCGTGCAGTGTGCCCTCGGCATCGCGGAACTCACCGCGGAGGTCCTGCCCGTCGCCGTCGAAGTGCCATTCGCCGGGGGTGCCCTCTTCCGGTGGCCAGGCCACGACTTGGCAGCAACTGGTTTTTACCGTCACCGGCATGACGGGGTATTTCACCGCCGTGCGCTGGCCGGCAAGGGTGGGGCCCAAAGCGCGGGCGGCGTTGGTGAGCGGCAATACGTAGGGCAGGACATAGCCGGACACCTCGGCACAATCGCCCAGGGCGAAAATCGCCGGGTCGGAGGTGGTGAGCCAGGGGTCAACCCGAATGCCGTGATGCACGGCCAGGCCGGCCGCCCGGGCGAGGCCGGTGCGCGGCTGCAGGCCGATGGCGGCGAGGATGGCGTCCGCGGCGAGTTCGCGGCCATCGGAGAGCCGCCCGACCAAGCCACCCTGGCCGGCGTCAACAGCCTCCAGCGTCACGCCGGTATGGACGCGGACGCCCAGGTTCTCCAGGGCGGCGTGCAGTGCCTCGGCCGGCCGCTGCGGTATCAGCCGCGGCAGTGGCGCGGATTCCGGGAATACCAGGTCCACCTCACAACCCGCCTCGCGCAGGTCGTTGGCGAATTCGCAGCCGACAAGCCCTCCGCCCATGATGAGCACGCGGTGGGCGTCGTCGGCGGCCGCGCGGAAGCGCTCGTACTGGTCGAGATCGTTCACCTGGAACACGGCATCGGCCGCATCCCCGTCCAGCCGGGGCGCTATGGGATCGGCGCCAGCGGCCAGCACGAGTGAGTCATAGGCGAGCACTTCGCCGCCGGCGAGGGTGACGGTCGCCGCGTGCGGTGTAATGGCCTCGACAGGCGTGCCGGTGATGATGCGGGCATCGAGCTGCTCGGCCATCGCCTCGGGCGTGCCCTGCACCAAATCCCCGGGTGTTTGCTGCTTGCGGTAGCCGGTGGAGAGCATGGGCTTGGAATACGAGCGCCCGGAATCCGCGGAGACCAGGATCAAGCGCGTTTGCGTGTCGTGCTTGCGCAGCTCCCGGGCGGTATTGTAGCCAGCCAGGCCGGTGCCGATGATGACGATGCTCAACGCTGGTACCCCTCCGGAGATCGGGCGACATGGCAGGCGCCGCCAAGGAACACCAGCGGATCACCCCGGCGCGCGGCCACGACGGTCACGCCGGTTGCATACCGGCCCAGGGTCTCTTTCCACTTGCGCTGATGAGCCCCTTCCAGCATTGTCTCGCTGCTCCGGGCGCATGCTTCCGCGACCATCTCGTCGAACTCCGGGGAGCCTGATGAATGCCCGCCTCCTCGGCCTACCATCAACCGGGACGCCATCAGAGAATTTATACATAAGCTATACAGCAAATGGTACCGACACGGGGGCAACGGGGCAACTCGCGGCATCACTCCGGCGCACCGTAGCCGCCCCCGCCAGGGGTGCGGATAACGAAGACATCGCCCGCCTCCATGTCCGCGCGATCGGTGCCGGTGAGGGTGTCACGTTTGCCGCTGGTGCGCTCGATGAATTGCTCGCCCACACTGGCGTCACCACCGCCGCGGATCCCTGCCGGCGCCACGCGGCGGCTGTTGGCCAGCACCGCCAGGGTCATGGGCTCCAGGAAGCGCAGGCGGCGTTCCACGCCCTCACCGCCGCGCCATTGACCGGCGCCGCCGGAGCCCGCGCGCACGGAAAAGCCGTCCAGGCGGACCGGAAAACGGGCCTCCAGGATCTCCGGATCCGTGAGACGGCTGTTGGTCATGTGCACGTGCACGGCGCTGGCGCCGTGGTAGCCCTCGCCGGCCCCGGCACCGCCGCACAGCGTCTCGTAGTGCTGATAGGTGGCATTGCCAAAGGTGACGTTGTTCATGGTGCCCTGGCTGTTGGCGAGCACGCCGAGCGCGGCGTAGAGGGCGTCCGTGACCACCTGGCTGACCTCCACGTTGCCCGCCACCACCGCCGCCGGGTGCTGCGGGTTGAGCATGGACGCCGGGGGGATGATCAGCTCGATGGGCTCCAGGCAGCCGTCGTTCAGGGGGATGGCGTCCTGCACCAGCGTGCGCAGCACGTAGAGCACCGCCGCCCTTGTGACCGCTCGCGGGGCGTTGAAGTTGCTCGCCTGCTGCGGGCTGGAGCCGGTGAAATCCACCACGGCCCGCCGCGCGGCGCGATCCACGCGGATGGCAACGCGCACCCGGGCGCCGTTGTCCATGGGCTTTTCCCATTCGCCGTCGGCAAGCACATCGAGCACCCGGCGCACCTGCTCGGCGGCATTGGCCTGGACGTGGCCCATGTACGCGTGCACGACCTCCAGCCCATACTGCCCCACCATGCGCCGTAACTCGCCCACGCCGCGGTTATTGGCGGCGATCTGGGCGCGCAGGTCACTGAGGTTCTGATCCACGTTGCGCGACGGCCAGGCGCCGGTGGAGAAGAGCTCCCGCAGTGCCTCCTCCCGGAATGTGCCACCGGCGACCATCTGCACGTTGCTGATGAGCACGCCCTCTTCATCGATGTGCTGACTCTGTGGTGGCATGGAACCGGGCGTCAGCCCGCCCACATCGGCGTGGTGGGCGCGGCTGGCGACGTAGAAGATGATACGGGTGTCGTCCTCGCCGAACACCGGCGTAATCACGGTGATGTCCGGCAGGTGAGTGCCGCCTTGATAGGGGTCGTTCAGCATGAACACGTCGCCCGGCTGCATGGTGCCGGCACGGGCGCTGATAATGGCGCGCACGCTCTCGCCCATGGAGCCCAGGTGCACGGGGACGTGCGGGGCGTTGGCGACCAGGCCGCCCTCGGCGTCGAATACGGCGCAGGAGAAATCCAGACGTTCCTTGATGTTCGCCGACTGCGCGGTGTTCTCCAGGGTCACCCCCATTTGTTCGGCGACGTTCATGAACAGATTGTTGAACACCTCTAGCATGACGGGATCAACCTCGGTGCCCACCGCCTGGCCACCGGCCGCGCGGGTGCGCTCCAGCAGCAGGTGGCCGCGGGGGTTAACGCCCAGGGTCCAGCGCGGCTCCACGACGATGGTGGACACCGGATCACGGATAATGGCCGGCCCGGGGATTTCATCCCCCGGCGCCAGGGCCTCGCGGTCGAACACGGGCGCGGTCTGTTCGCCGCCGTCCATCCAGACCGCCACCCGGTCCAGGGGCTCAGGCCTCTCGCCCTGGGCTCGCCGGGGCAACTCCGGCTCGTCGCTCAGGGCGCCGCTGGCGCCAATGACCTCCACCACCGCGGCGGCCACCATCACCTCCTTCTCGGGCATGGTAAAGCCGAACTGGCCCTGGTGCGCGTCCTCAAAGGCGGCACGGGCGGTCTCCGCATCGCCGTGGTCCACCAACAGCGCGGTGTCCGTGCCCACATAGCGGAGCTGGAGCTTGTGCACCGCGTGAATGGCATCGGCGGGGGCGCCCTGGGCCAGCAGTTCGTCGCGCCCGGCAGCCTCGGCTGCCTCCAGGCGCGGCGCCAGCGTGGCGAGGGTCTGCGCGTGCAGCGGGGCATCCACGGAGAGCTCGCGCATGGTGGTGAGGTCGGCCAGGCCCATGCCGTAGGCCGAGAGCACACCGGCGAAAGGGTGGATCAGCACCCGCGACATGCCCAGGGCTTCGGCCACGCGGCAGGCGTGCTGGCCGCCGGCGCCGCCGAAGCAGTTGAGCGTATAGCCGGTGACATCATGCCCGCGCTGCACCGAGATATGCTTGATGGCGTTGGCCATGTTCTCCACGGCGATGCGCAGATAGCCCTCGGCCACGTCCTCGGCGCTGCGGTCATCGCCGGTGTCGCGCTGGATGCGCGCGGCGAGGGCATGGAACGCCTCCCGAACGGCCTCGGCATCCAGGGGCTCGTCGCCGTTGGGCCCGAACACGCGCGGGAAAAACGCCGCTTGCAGTCGGCCGAGCATGACGTTGCAGTCCGTCACCGTCAGCGGCCCGCCGCGGCGATAGCACGTCGGGCCGGGGTCGGCGCCGGCGGACTCGGGGCCCACCCGGAAGCGGCTGCCGTCGAATCCGAGCCGGGAGCCGCCGCCGGCGGCCACGGTGTGAATGCGCATCATGGGCACGCGCATGCGCACCCCACCGATGACCGTCTCGAAGCTGCGTTCGAACTCGCCGTTGTAATGGGCCACATCCGTGGAGGTGCCCCCCATGTCGAAACCGATCACCTGCTCGAAGCCCGCCATGCGGGCCGTGCGCACACAGCCGACAATGCCGCCGGCGGGGCCGGAGAGAATGGCGTCCTTGCCCTCGAACCAGCGCGCATCGGTGAGGCCGCCGTCGCTCTTCATGAACAGCAACCGGGTGTCGCCAAGTTCGGCGGCAACCCGCTCGGCATAGCGGCGCAGGATGGGCGAGAGATAGGCGTCCACCACGGTGGTGTCGCCGCGGCCCACGAGCTTCATCAGCGGACTGACCTGATGGGAGACGCTGACCTGGGTAAACCCGACCTCGCGGGCCAGCGCCGCCACCCGCTGCTCATGCCCGCTGGCGCGGTAGCCGTGCATCAAGACGACGGCGCAGGCACGGCAGCCATCGTCGAGCGCCCGCTGCAGTCCGGAGCGCACCTCGGCGTCATCCGGAGGCTGCAGCACGGTGCCATCGGCCGCCACCCGTTCATCGACCTCCACCACGCGGCGATAGAGCTGTTCCGGCAGATGGATGTGCAAGGCCAGGATGTCGGGGCGGGTCTGGTAACCGATACGCAGGGCATCGGCGAAGCCCTTGGTGATCACGAGCACGGTGTCCTCGCCCTTGCGCTCCAGCAGCGCATTGGTGGCCACGGTGGTGCCCATCTTCACGGCCTCGAGCCGCTCGGCCGGGATGGGGTCATGGCTGCGCAGGCCAAGCAGATCCCGGATGCCCTGCAGCGCCGCATCCTTGTAGCGCTCCGGATGCTCTGAGAGCAGCTTGTGGGTGACCATGCTGCCATCGGGTTTGTAGGCGATCACATCGGTGAACGTGCCGCCGCGGTCGACCCAGAACTGCCAGCGCTCATGGGCCTGGTCAGCGCTCATGACTGGTCTCCTGTGTGAGCCCGGGATTCCGAACCGGTTGCATGCCGCCGGCGGTGCGACGCGGCGGAGTTGCCACGATCATAACAAGGGACGGCGCCCGGGAGTGCCATTGAACGACATGGGTCACAGAAGGCCGAGCGTGCGTTCTATATACTCCCGACAAGGCGCGCTAGTGTCCTGACCCGTAAATACGTTGCGAAAATTGGCGTGGATCCTGACGGTTCCTGGCAAGGCGCGCCGACGAGGCGTAGCGGGGACTACGGCGAGGAGGCGCAACGCCGCCAGGGGCCGTCAGGGCCGCG
>NZ_SKOG01000115.1 GCF_007120195.1 Aquisalimonas sp. | reverse complement strand
TTCGCCGTGCTGTTACCGGAATGTGACGCCCAACAGGCGCTCGAGGTCTCGGAGCGCTTGCGTCGAGCGATGGCACGTCGCCCCTTCGAAACACCAACAGGAATTGCGGTCCCGGTGACGATCAGCATTGGCGTCGCGGTGCACGACCCCTCGGAAGACCACAGCACGGCGCACGGCGATGAGCTGCAAGCGATGATGCACGTGGCAGACCAGAACCTTTATCATGCAAAGACATCGGGTCGTAACCAGATCGTGGGACCAGCGCCTCACCAGTGACCCCCTGGCCAAGCACCGTCGCCGGGTGCAACACTGGCGTGCAGGCAGCCTCTGGGTTGCCGCGAATGGCCCCTGGCGACCCGACCCGGCGCTCGCAGTCAGGAGCTAAAATGAGAAATGCTCCGCGCAACCCCAGACAAAACCCCGTATTCTGCACATTCTGCGGCTGTTGGGGCATGGGGTTCTAGAGGCGGCAGGGGGGGAATCATGCGTCCGAGGCAGCGGAATCGCGCCGAGACACGCTCAACAGCGACCGATACAACACCGGGCGTGCACAAGGACACCGCCGCTCAGGCATTGCTCGAGCTGAGGGCGATATTCGAGAATGCCGCCGTCGCCATTGTCTTCACGCGCGGTCGGCGCATTCAGCGCTGCAATGAGCGCGCCGCCGAGATGTTCGGCTTCAGCTCTCCCCGCGATTTGGCCAACGAGCCCGCCATCGTCATCCACAAAGACGCCGAATCTTATGAGCAGATGGTCGCGAAGGCCACGCCGCTGCTCGCAGCCGGCCAATCGTTCCACTCGGACTGGCCATTCCGCAAGACCGACGGGCGAGAACTGGTGTGCAATGTATACGGCCAGGCGGTGGATCCGAGCCGCACCGATGACGGCGCGGTATGGGTGATTGAGGACGTCACGGAAAACAGGCGAACGGAGTGGGCCTTACGCGAGCGCCAAGCGATCCTCAATACCACCATGGAATACATGGATCAGGGGATCAGCATCGTCGACGCCCACCTCAAGGTCCTCGCGGTGAACCGCCGGTTTCGGGACCTGCTCGATTTCCCGGAATGGCTATGTCAGCCGGGCACCGACTTTGAGGCGTTCATCCGCTATAACGCCGAGCGCGGCGACTACGGACCGGGCGATGTCGAGGAGCAGGTCCGCGAGCGTGTCACCCTGGCTTGGCGCTTTGAGCCGCACGAGTTCGAGCGTGAGCGCCCGGACGGCACGGTGCTGGAAATCCGCGGTCGCCCGATCCCGGGTGGCGGATTCGTCACCGTTTATACCGACATCACCAAGCGTGCGCGCGCCGAAAAGCGGGTCCAGTATCTCGCCACCCACGACAGCCTGAGCGGGTTGCCGAACCGTGAGCTGTTCAGTCAATTGCTGACCCACACGCTCACCTCCGCACGTCGTTACATCCGCGCCTTCGGCGTGCTGTTCATTGACCTGGATCGCTTCAAATTGATCAACGATACCCTCGGCCACGAGGCCGGTGACCAGCTGCTCAAAGAGATGGCGAGCCGCTTCAAGAACTGTTCGCGGGAGAGCGACGTCGTCGCCCGGCTCGGAGGCGATGAATTCGTGGTGCTCATCCAGGAAGTCGACGATAGAGAGCACGCCGCCGCAATCGCAGACAAGTTCGCCGCCGCGGCCCTTGAACCGGTCACAATCATGGGCCGGGAGTGCAGAACCACGGCAAGCATCGGCATCTGCCTGTTCCCGGATGATGCGCAGGACGAACAGACGCTGATGAAAAACGCGGACATCGCCATGTACCGCGCCAAGGAGGCAGGCAAGAACACCCACCACTTTTATTGCCCATTACTCGACAGCCGCTCATTCGACCCAATGGCGATGGAAGTGGACCTGCGTCGCGCCCTCGAACACAATCAGTTCTCGCTCGCCTACCAGCCGAGGCTCGACCTGGAAACGGGCGCAATCACCGCGGTCGAGGCGCTCCTGCGCTGGGAGCACCCGCAACATGGCACGATCCCGCCGTGCAACTTCATTCCGATTGCCGAGGAAACGGGCCTGATCGTCCCGATCGGGAAGTGGGTGCTGCAAACGGCCTGTGCGCAGAACGTGGCCTGGGCGCAAGCCGGCCTGCCGCCCGTGCGCATGGCAGTGAATCTCTCACCGCGACAGTTCCGCGACCAGAACCTACTCAAAGACCTCGCGGCCACTCTGCACGACTCCGACTTGGATCCGAACCGCCTGGAGCTTGAGGTGACGGAGAGCGTGATCATGTTCAACATCGACCACGCCGTCGACAAACTCAATGCCATCAGGGCGTGGGGCGTGCGCCTGGCCATCGACGACTTTGGCACCGGTTTTTCTTCCTTATCCCACATCAGGGATTTTCCGATCGATACACTCAAGATCGACCGCTCGTTCATCCGCAAGCTCGGCACAGACCCCGAAGACCAGGCGATTACCAAGGCCATCATCTCCATGGGCAGCACGCTCAATCTGCGGGTGGTGGCGGAGGGTGTGGAGAGCCGAGAGCAACTTGACTTCCTGCGCCAACAGGCCTGCCACGAGATGCAGGGGTTCTACTTCAGCAAGCCGGTTGAACCTGCGCAGTTCGCGAAGCTGCTGCGCCATCATTTGCCGCGTCACGGGTAGGACGGGTAGGCGAAGCGTCCGGGCGCGGCTATCACTCCCATCCGCCGATGGAATTGACACCGCCGGGTCGCCAGCCGGGCGAGGGTTAGGGCCCTTATGGTGGTGCCAGCCCCCGAGTGTGCCACCCACCGAGACAACGCACGCAGAGCAGCACGGGGCCCCTTGTCTGTCGAACCGGACCTGGCCCTTGCCAGGCCCGGTTACCCATGCTGCGACGAGTCACTGTTCACCGTCCGGACTCAACGCCCGGTGCGTGCATCAGCTCGCGGTGCCTCGCGCCTCCTGGAGGTGGCGGCGCAGGGTGCTGGTGCTCTCCAGGAGTACCATCACCGCAGCCACGAGGATGATGACATCGAGGGTGAGCAGGAACCAGTCACCCGCCTGGTAGAAGTTCACCAGCTGCACAAGCAGCGCCAGCGTTGTCATCACCAGCAGAAAAGTCAGCGGCACCAACGTGTACCACATGGGACGCCCGAGCCTTACCAGAATGACAGTCACCACCAGCAGCGTAAGCCCCGCCAGCAACTGGTTGGTCGTGCCGAACAAGGGCCAGATCAGCATGCCGCCGGTCCCATCGGGCCCACCGGCGCCGAAGGCCAGGGCCAGGCAGGCCCCCACGGCAACGAGGGTGGACGCCGGGACGCTGCGCAGGATGGGAAGGTTATAGATGGTGCCCCACTCCTGAATGATGTAGCGCTGCAGGCGAATACCCGTATCCATGGTCGTGCCGGCGAACAACACCGCCATGACGGTGAGCAGCGTCACGGCCACGATCTCGGGGAGCCCGGTGCCGGCAGCCACGATGGCAGCGCCCCCTTCGACGAAGGCACCGACACTGCCGGCGCCGAAAGTGTCATACACCGCCTCCCATTGGCCAAGCGTCGCGAAGCCGGCGGTGGTGGCCAGGATCGCGGCCAACGCCAGACACCCCTCGCCGACCGCCCCGAAGTAGCCGACAAAGCGCACGTCCTTCTCGTTGTTGATCTGCTTGGATGTGGTCCCCGAGGAGACCAGACCATGGAACCCGGAGATGGCCCCGCAGGCGATGGTGACGAACAGTAACGGGATAAGCGACGGTGTCCCCGCCGGCACGTCGGCATTGAAGGCCGGCGCCACGACCGTCGGATTTGCCACCAGGACGGCGGCGTAGATCAGCCCGAGGCCGATAAAAAGCTGCAGGCCGTTGATATAGTCACGCGGCTGCAGAAGCATCCACACCGGCAGCAGGGAGGCAATGGCCGCATAGAGGAACAGCAACAGGATCCACTGTGTATGGGGCGGCAACCCGACAGCCGTCTCCGGCAGCTCGATGGGCATCATCGGGCCGATTCCGATCAGCCCGTACAGGGCTGCAACGCCGACAATGGAGACCGTCAGCAACCCGATCTTGCGCCGATAAATGAGCTGCCCGATGATCAACGCCACCACGATGGCGCCCCACACCGGAATCACCGCCGTGGGATTGGCCACCAGCAGGTTGGCAATAACCACAGCGAACACGGCGTTGACCATGAGCAGCACCAGGAAAATCACCACCATGAACAGTGTGCGTGCCCGGGCGCTGACCACCTCGCCGGTAATCGCGCCAACGGAGCGGGCCTTATGACGCACGCTCGCCCAGATCGCAGCGGTGTCATGGACGCCGGCAAAGAAGATGGTGCCGAAGACCACCCACAAAAAGGCGGGCACCCAACCCCAGATCACCGCGATGGCAGGCCCCACAATAGGGGCGGCGCCGGCGACCGAGGTGAAGTGATGGCCCCACAGAATAAACTTGTTGGTCGGGACGTAGTCGATGCCATCCTCAAGTTCATGGGCTGGCGTCCTGAAGTTGGGATCAAGCTGGTAGATCTTTTCAGCGATGAATTTGGAGTAAAAGATGTAACCGAGCGCCATCGCGCCCAGGCCGAGCAATAAAATGGCGATTGCACTCACAGCCTCTCCCCCTTTTATGACGGTGGATGACGCTTCGCTAATCCACCCTTACGCCTCAAGGTATTGTCTATTTCGCGATGACCCGGCAACGCTGTTTTCATCGTTCTGCACTCGGACACCGGAATCGCCCGCTGCGGAGGGGCGAACGGAATCCCGGCGTATGTCCTGGCTTCAGTCTGGTCGGGGTTCAGGGAGAAAGCAATATCCGGGGATGAGCTCGACCATCGACGGCCTGCTTCGGCACACACCGCGTGCGGAAGCCGCTCGCCGCCCGCCCGGCATACGGGGCGCAGCGGGGACAGACCCCCGACTCAGGCGCACCCGGGCCACCTCGTGCCAAGCGAGAACTTTTTCCGCGAACCGGCAAAAACATTTGGCACAATCCACGCCTTTGCGCGCGATCGCTCAGAACTCCATGCGCACGCCGGCATCGATCCGGTAGAGCCGCTCGTCACCGAGGCCCTCCACGCTCTCCAGGAACAGCGATGCAGAGCGTCCTTCGGTGAAATATCCGGAGACGCCCAGAGCCACGTTCACCCGGGTGCGGTCCGGGCCTTCCGCGCGCAAGGTAAACCGGTCCTGGTCCTGGAAGCGAGCACCGATGGAGCGGCTGTCGCCGCTGAGCTCGCGCTCCAGCCCCAAGCGGGCCGTCGGTAACAGGATGCCCTGGTCGAAGGGATAGGCGTAGCTGGCCTGGATCGCACCTTCCAGGGTCAAAGATTCCACGGCCTGGCGGTCGATGGACAGCAGCGACCCCCTTCCCGGCCCGTCCGGATCGCTGGGGGACTCGTCGTAGCTCTCGATGGTCACCCGCACGTAGTCAATGCCGCTTTGCAATGAGAACGTCCATGGGCCTTCGATAAAATCCCGACCGCCCCTGAGGCCCAGCGCGTACTCGGTGCCGGCGGGCCGCGCCTGCGCGACCTGCGCGCCCAGCACCGGTCGCTCCGTCTCCAAGCGATTGCGCCCAAGGATGGCGATGCCGTCCAGGTAGAACTCCCCCGGGAACAACTGGCTGCCGAACACGGCCGCGCTGAAGCCCTCCAACTCCACGCCGCCCCCGCCGTTGCGCACGTTGGTGGTGGTCTGCGTGACACCGAGCGCAGCGCCGCCCACAAAATGGGGAGTAAACCGGTAGTCGGCGCCGCCCGTCAGCGTCAGGGCGCGGCTGCTAAAGCCCGGCCTGCTGTCCGTGCTGTCACGGTTGCCGAACGCGGCAGAGCCGTTGATGAACGCGCCAAGGCCGAACTCGCTGTACGGGCTGAACTCCCGCATCTCGCCGGTTCCACCACGGCGATCGTCGAAGAGGGAGCCAGCGGAAAGGCTCTGACCACTGGCGCCGAGGGTAAGGCCAGAGACGTCCAGGCCGCTGGCGCCGTCGCGCAGCCGCTGCATACGCTGGGAGAGGTTACTCAGCTGCTGGCGCATGCCCATGACACTGGCCCGCCCCTGGGCGGCAATCACCTCGGGCGCACGCCCACTCGACACGGCACTTGCGGGCGGCGCACCGTCGGCCGGCTCGTCTTCCGTTGGCTCGTCCTCGGGCGGCGCTTCCTCCGGCGGTTCTTCTTCCTCCGGTGGTGCCTCCTCGGGTGGTGCCTCCTCGGGTGGTGCCTCCTCGGGTGGCTCTTCCTCCGGTGGTGCCTCCTCTGGCGGCTCTTCCTCCGGTGGTGCCTCCTCTGGCGGCTCTTCCTCCGGTGGTGCCTCCTCTGGCGGCTCTTCCTCCTCAGTCGGCGCCAACCCCGGTGGCTCTTCCTCGGTTCGCGCCTGCCCGGGCCGCAATGGCGCGGGGGTCCCTGGGTTGGAAAACAGATCAGGCGGTCTTAGCTGGAGTGGCGGCCCTACCGCCTGAGCGCTGAGGCTAACGGGAGTAGCGCAGGCCAGCACCACCAGCACAGAGCCGAGGTGACGTACGCGGTAAGCCGTTGCTTGCGGCTGGGCTCGGCCCTTAGCTCCGCGCGGCCTGAGCCAGGCCAGCCAGCCTGATACAGCGAACTCCTTCGGGTCCTGCGAGCGCGTCATCACACCCCCCAATCGATACGGCGAGACAAGCCAGCTCGGAAAAGCACAGGCTTCGCGGGCAGTAAGCACCCTCGACAGCCTCCCGGGCTCAGGCTGCACTGGGGCGTGCCCCAGTGCAGCCTTGGCAGCTGTATCACTCAGTTAAAGCTAAAGCGCACTCTTGTGACCGCCTGCCATGTTAGGACCAGCGGCACACCCTGTATGTGCGATGGCAAACACTACCCCTCCCCCGGCCTCAAGGCCTGCAACGCCGGAGCACCGCCCCATAGCCGGTTCAGCACGCTAGCACCCGTGACGGCATCTCCCGTGGTCCAGAAGTGCTCAGTCCCTGACCGTGCGGGTGCGCACAAGGCGGCGCCGTCGTGCAAGCGGCGCTGTAACTGACGCGCCACGGCGTATCCGGTATCGACGATGGCGACGTCCGGCCCGAGCAGTTCGCGAATAAGCGGAACGAGAAAGGAATAATGGGTGCACCCGAGTATCATGGTATCGGCGCGGGCCTCCTGCAAGGGGCGAAGATACCGCCGGAGCAGTGCGCGCGCGTGCTCACCGTCCAGGTGACCGGCCTCCACGGCGGCGACCAGGCCAGGACAGGGCTGGGTCACGACGCGGGCTCGACCCGCATATTGCTCCAGCAGACCAGCAAACCTTGCGCTGGCCAGGGTCCCCTCGGTGGCGAGTACGCCGACAATGCCATTGCGGGTGAGCGCTGCGGCAGGCTTGATGGCGGGTTCCATGCCGATAATGGGAATGGACCAGCGCGCCCGCAAATCCGTTACCGCCACGGCCGTCGCGGTGTTACACGCAACAACAACGGACTTTACCCCCCGGCCGACCAGGAATCCCGTGAGCACCTCAGCGCGCGCCCGGATCTGGGCCGGGCTGCGGTTGCCGTAGGGGACGTGGGCCGCGTCCGCGACATAGAGCAGGTCCTCTGCGGGCAGCAGCGTGCGGATTTCCCGCAGGACGGACAGGCCGCCAAGGCCGGAGTCGAACACGCCGATGGGGCGATTGGCCGCTAGCGTGGCGGGCGTCATGGGCATGCGGCAACTTGATGATAAACGGCATCGCGCACGGCGCTCAGGCCTCCATCGCCTCGGCAGCCGCAGCAAGCGCCGGGCCGCAGCAGGCCTCCACCTTCACTGTGGCTTCCGTATCCCCGCGGGTCCGGCCCTGGTTGAGGACAACGACCGGCAGGCCGCGTGCCGCCGCGTGCCGGACGAACCGGTAGCCGGACCAGACCATGAGCGAGGATCCGGCGACAACCAACAGATCCGACTCGTCCAGGCGCTGAAACGCAAAGGCCACCGACCCCCGGGGCACCTTTTCACCGAAGAACACCACCTCCGGCTTCAGGACGCCCCCACAGCAGGGGCAATCCGGGATGCGGAAGGTCGCGAATGCACTGCTCTCCAGGTCGACATCCCCATCCGGCGCCAGCTCCACGCTGTCCACCTGCCACCCCGGATTGCGCTCGCGTAGTACCGACTGCATGACATCGCGGGACAGCCGGTGGCCGCAGTCGAGGCACAACACCACGTCCAGACGCCCGTGCAGATCGGTGACCCGACGACTGCCAGCGCGTTGGTGCAACCCGTCCACGTTCTGGGTAATCAGCCAGTGCAGCCGACCTGCTTGTTCAAGGCGCGCGAGCGCGCGGTGTCCTGAATTGGGGCTTGCCTGGCGAATCATCGACCAGCCCAACATGCTGCGCGCCCAGTAGCGCCGGCGGGCGTGCTCGGTGCGCAAAAACTCCTGCAGCTGGATCGGCGGCCGCCGTTTCCAACCGCCGCCGGCATCACGGTAGTCGGGTATGCCGGACTCCGTGCTCACACCAGCACCGGTCAACAGCAGTGGCCGCCGGCTTGCCTGCAGCATGGAGATGAACTGCTCCAGGGTGCCGGAATCCGATGCGGGCATGGCAGGCATTGAAGCGCTCCTTCTGAGTGATGGCGACGGCGCCCGGATGCACCGAGCGGCACACGCTAATGGCCTGGCGCGGAACGGCGTACCCCCTTGACCAGTTCCTGATCCTCCCGTTCCCAAGGCGGCAGGGGCGTGAATTCCTCGACCAGGAAATCCACGAACGCGCGCACCTTGCGCGAGAGGTGCCGGCCCGAGGGGAACAGCACGTAGTAGGCGGAGTTCTCCTGCGCGTACTCCGGCAGTAGCTGGACCAGGGAGCCGTCACGGATACATGGCGCAACCAGCCAGGTCGACAACCGCGCCAATCCGACCCCGGCAAGCGCCGCCTCGTACAGGGCACTGGCGGTGTTCGCCCGAAAGTTTCCGCGTACGTGGATGACGCGCCGGCTGCCGTCGTCGAACGCGAACTCCCAGTCGTTGAAGCGGGAAACGTTATACAGCCTCAGACAGTTGTGGTCGAGCAGTTCCTCCGGTGTCTGTGGCGCGCCCAGGCGGTGGATGTAATCCGGTGAACCCACGATGATCCGCCGGTTCACCGCGAGCTTGCGCGCGACCAACGATGGGTCGGTCACCTGCTCGTAGAGCATGATGGCGGCATCGACACCTTCACCCACAAGATCCACCTGCCGATCGGTGAGCTCGAGTTCCAGGTTCAACTCCGGGTGCTCACCCAGAAAACGATTGATCCGCGGCAACACCTCGCCGCGGACAAAGGCAACCGTGCCGGATACACGCAAGGTGCCCCTGGCATGATTCTGCAGAGAGCTGACCGCATCCTCGGCCTCTTCGATTTCGGTCATGATGCGCGCGCAGCGATCGTAGAAATCACGGCCCGCTTCGGTGAGGTTGATGCGGCGGGTGGTCCGGTTGAACAATCGAGCGCCGAGACGATCCTCCAGGCGACGGATCTGCTTGCTGATGGCCGAGGGCGTCATGTCCAGGACACGCGCGGCGGCTGAGAAACTGCCGTCTTCCACACAACGCACGAAGATCATCATCTCCGATGTTCGATCCATGGACCGGACTCCTTACTCCCTCAGCTATTTTTGCCTCACCGGCAAATCTCTCGTAATCGAGACCTGTTTGTCCACGTGATTGACCCCGACTACCCTGCTCCGCGACCTGATGGCCGCAGGAGGCGATTCACGGCGTGTGCGAGCAGCCTCTACGAACTCCACCGGGGCCCGCCAGAGCGCCCCTCTTCGTTGCCGAGTGCCCACGATTTAGTCCGCAGCATCACAAGTATTATGCCTGGCAACCGGATGATCCACAGACTCTTTCGGCCTACTATACGCTCACGTTAGGGGAAGAAACCGACAGCTGGCCCCCGGGGGAACACCACTTCCGGTGCCAACGACTTCCCCGAGTTGAGTTCGCAGGTCGGGTAAATGGGCAGACGGGTCTGTACACACCCCGGCCTGAGAGGGTACACTACCCGGGACGTTGAGGAAGTACCCGCATCCCGGGGCCACCCTTGCGAGATTGAATAATTGCCGACCGGCCGATGGCGCTCGCGTCGACTCCGTTCGGTCCATGGTCCAACGTTTCATCCAATTGAAGGAGGCCGTCATGCAGCACGACCATTTTGAGCATCACACCCCGGCGGCCGAGCAGCCGCAACTGGCTCAAGTTCGCCTGGAAGCGGACATGCTGCGCGGTGCCGTCGCCGCCGCCGGCATCCAGAGCGTCGTCAACGCCGTACGCAGGTTCGCGGCGGGCGACCGCGTAAAGCAGGCGGGTTGACCGTGGGGCCGCAGCGCTCCAATATGAAAAAGCCGCGCTGGCACATCGCCGTCGCGGCTTTTTTGACCTGCACGGCACGCGCGCAGCACCGGCGTTAATTCCGCAGTACGCCGAACTCCTCGCGCAGGTCACGCAGCAGTTCATCGCCGCCGAATTCCTGCCACTCCTCATCCGAGAGGTCGTCCCGCAGCCCTTCGACGAACTCGATCCGATCCGCGAGCTGGCACCGTCGGCGGAGCACACGCTCATGCATTGCCCGATGACGTGGCGTGACCTCGAGGCCCCGCTCTTCGGCTTGCTCTTCGATCTGCGGCCACTCTTCGGCAACCACCTCGGCAGCACGCTCCCGGCAAGCGGCATCGATTTCCTCCAGCGCCGCATCCAGCCCGGAATGCGCCGATTGGGCCAGACCGGCGACGAACAGCCCCGCGGCGAGGCGAACCAACAAGCTCATGGCGTCACCTGCTCCGGAAACGTCGCTTGCGCGTGCTTGAGCTTTGGCGCGATCACGAACTGGCAATAGGGCTGGAAGGTGTTGCGCGTGAAGAAGTCCTGATGCTCCGTCTCCGCGGGCCAGAACGTTGCACCGGGCTCGACCGCCGTCACCAGCGGCTGCCGCCAGACCCCGCTGTTATCCTCCCACTCAATGGCTTCCAGGGCGATGCGCTCCTGTTCGGCGTCCTGAGGCATAATGGTCGAGCGGTACTGGGTGCCAATGTCGTGGCCCTGCCGGTTGAGCTGGGTGGGGTCGTGAATGCTAAAAAACACCTCCAGCAGCTTCCCAAAGCTGATCACCTCCGGGTCAAACCGGATGCGGACCACTTCCGCATGCCCCGTCGCACCGCTGCAAACCTGCTGGTAAGTTGGGTTGGCCCGTTGCCCCCCGGCATACCCGGAGACGACCTCGTGCACGCCCGCCAGCCGCTGGAACACGGCTTCCAGGCACCAGAAGCAACCGCCCCCGACGACCGCTGTGTGCAGCTGCTTACTCATGATGGGGTCTCCTCGTCGCTCATCCCAACGGCCTCCAAGGGCCATCGCCACCACCTGCGACGCGCCCCTCATCCCGCAGCTTCTCAAGGTGGGCGCGCACCGAGCCGAAGGCCACGCGCTGCAGCGCTTCGGGGATGTGCGTGTAGATGCGCCGCACCAAATCTGCGATCTGCTCCTCTCCTTCCATGACCGCTTGCAGCACCATACGTTCCCTGTGCAGGCGATGCTCGATTACTGCCTCCAGCACCTCCCGGGGCGGCTGCAGAAGGCGCCCATGGCCTGGTGCAATGGCGGCGAGATCCAGGCGCATCAGGCGATGCAGCGAATCGAGGTAGTCCTGCATGTTGCCATCTGGCGGACTGATCACCACAGTAGCGCCGTCCATGACCTGGTCACCGGCAATCAGAATACGGTCGTCCTCCAGCAAGAAGCACAGATGGTCCGAGGCGTGCCCCGGGGTATGCAGAACATGGAGAGTGAAATCCCCACCATCAAGCCGATCACCCTCATCCAGTAGCTCATCCGCCTGGAAGCTTGTATCGCGGATACCCGCGAGTTCGCGGGGATGGGCCATGACCTGAGCACCGGTGAGCGCCTGCAGGCGGCGCGCCCCCGGTGAGTGATCCGGATGCGTGTGGGTGATCAGAATCGCCTTGATACGCCCTTCGCCGGCGGCGGCCACCGCCTCCTGATGGGCGGCGTCGTCAGGCCCGGGGTCCACCACCACGCGGTCCGCCTGACCGACAATCCAGGTGTTGGTGCCAGGCCCGGTCATCATGCCCGGATTGGCAGCGGTGATCCGCGCCAGCCGCCAGTTGATCCGATGGACCCGGCCGGGGGTAAAATCTTCTTGCGGTTGACGCTCGCTCATGCGTGAATCATACCCTACCGAGGCCCTGTAACTCGCGCGCACAGCAGCCACCCCTCACCAAGGCGTCGCACATTGGCCGCCGTTGACTGGTATCAGAACCTTGTTGCCGGATTGTGCCGTTTCCCGTCGTGTCCGGCCCACGATCCGCGCGGCCCGCCGACGCCAGACGAAGGTAGACTAGTGTCCTGTAACCGCAGCCTCTCCGGCCATTAGCAACGCTGCCACGGCGACTGATCGAGGTGCATATTGACCAAGCCCCAAGCAAACCCGGCCCGGGTGACACCCCAGGTGTTTGTCCTGGGCGACAGTGAGGCATTTCGCAACTCGTTGGCCACCGAGCTGGGCGCAGAACTAGCCCCCACCGAGGAGCGGACCTTCGAAGACGCCGAGCACAAATTGCGGCCCCTGGTCGACGTCCGTCACCGGGACGTGTATGTGGTGTATCGCCTGGCCGGGGACGGTAGCCACAGCGTCAATGACAAGCTCATGCGCCTGTTATTCTTCCTCGCGACCCTGCGTGATGCCGGTGCCCAACGTGTCACTGCCGTTTTGCCCTACCTGCCTTATGCCCGAAAGGATCGGCGCACCAAGCCTCGGGACCCGGTCACCATGCGCTATCTTGCCCAGCTGTTGGAGGCGGCAGGTGTCGAGCGGGTTGCAGCCCTTGAGGTGCACAACGTCGCCGCCTTTGAAAATGCATTTCGGTGTGAGACGGTGCACTTGGAGGCTCATCGGGCCTTCGCTGAAGTACTGGCAGATCTCGCCGGCGAGCGGCCCATCGCCGTTATCTCGCCGGATACCGGTGGGGTCAAGCGGGCGGATGCGTTTCGGGCCACGTTGGAGCGCATCACGGGCAGGCCGGCAAACCCGGTCTTCATGGAAAAACATCGTAGCGACGGGGTTGTATCAGGCACCGCCGTGGTCGGGAGCCTCAAGGGCTGCCTGGCAGTCATTGTGGACGATCTGATCGCCGGAGGGACCACGATGCGCCGCGCCGTCGACGCCTGTCGCGCCAGCGGCGCGGAGACCGTCGTCGCCGCTGCGACGCATGGGGTGTTTGCGCCCGGTGCAGAGGACCTCCTCAGCGCATCAGGCCCGGACAGGCTGCTGATTACAAACTCGGTAGACAGTCCGGTGCTCGCACGCCCCACGGATCGCCTTGTGGTGCGCCCCGTTGAGCCCTTGGTGGCCAGCACGATTCGCAACCTGACACGCAATGCCTGACGCCGGCAAACCGGGTTCTCGATCAAGTCGCTGACCGGCGACCGCGGGTGCAGCCATGGGCGGGCATCATGGTGAGCCCCTTTGCGCGTCCTCCACGGCCCGCGCCCGCCACCGCCCTCCGGCCCCAGTAGAGCGTTGTCGACTCCACCTCCAGGCCACCGGGCGCATCATTTGCTGAGCAGCGCGATGACCTCGTCGTCGCTGACTTGGCTAAAGTCCCGGAAGAACCGGCCCACTGCACCGAAATGAGGCGTCACGTGCAGGCACACCACCTCATCGGCGACGGCCTGGAGCCGTTCCACGGCGTCCGGCGGTGCAGCGCCCAGGGCTGCGATCAGTCGATCCGGCCCCTTCTGGCGCACAGCCTGGAGGGCGACCTCCATGGTCGCACCGGTGGCGCTGCCGTCGTCCACCACCACAACCACGCACCCCGCAGGATCGATGGGCGGGCGAACCTGCGTATAGCTTTCACGGCGCCTGCGCAGGACTTCCTGCTCAGCCTCCGCCTGACGGTCGATGTACTGCCTCCCGTAGCGCTGCGCGTTGTTCTCGGTGACGTGGATGGCACCATCTTCACTCACGGCACCAATGGCGTATTCGGGATTACCCGGCGCAGGGATCTTGCGCACGAGCACCACATTCAACTCGCCATCGAGCTCCTCGGCGAGCACCTTTCCCATCGGAACACCGCCGCGCGGAATCGCCAGAATCAGCGGGTGCAGCTGTTTGAGCCCGCTCAACCGCTCGGCAAGCTGGTTGGCGGCATCCACACGATCGCGGAACATGGCATCAACCCCGGATCATTGGCCTCTCCATAATAAAGTCTACTACGACACCACCGCTGCCGCGTTAATGCCGGTCAAGGTCCTCCCATCGTCACACGCCCCGCCCTTCCCCGCTCTCGTATTGTGGCTCAACCTCCATCGGCGGACGCTCTGTCTGGAGTCGTCGCACTTTCCGCTCCGGCTGGCAGGGTGTCATCGCAATGTCAGCTACTCCCATCGGAGGAAATCGGCCACCCGTTGGTTGATCTGAGCTAGCCGGCACCGCCGCCACCGGTTTAGTCTCGGCGTCTACGCGCGCACAAGGCACCAATGGCGCAACACAACGACACGAGGATTTCCATGAGCAGCAACACTGTCAGTGAACTAATCAACGCCCGTCCGACGCCGCCTGCGGCTCAGGCAGTGCTCGCACTCGACCGCGAGGGGCTAAACGAGCTGACGCGCACAGACTTGCTGGAGCAGGCGGGCCGTTTTGCCGGGGGCTTGCTGGAGGCCGGGCTGCAACGGGGTGACCGGGTGGCGCTGGTGGCACCCAACTCCATTGACTGGGTCATCGCCGCGGTGGGCGTCATGCAAGCGGGCGGCGTCCTGGTGCCAATCGATACGCAGATGCCGCTCAAGGAGTTCCACTACGTCCTTGAGGATGCCGCGCCCCGGTGGGTACTGACGAGCGCAAGTCTGGCAGACCGGGTTCGGCAGGCAGAGCTGGACCCGGGCCCCGAGCTTCGCCTTCTTGATGCCGATGAGGCCGACGCGCCGAACTGGCGCAAGCTCTGGGCCGAACAACCCCGCAAGGCCTCGGTGGCGCCGGAGGATTTCGCCACCATGTTCTGCACCTCCGGTACCACCGGCCCACCCAAGGGTGTGCCCCTGACGCACGCGAACCTGACGAGCAATGTGGAGTCGCTCGTCGAACTGGAGCTGACCAATGATAACGACCGAATTCTGGTTCCCTTGCCGTTCCACCATGTCTACCCGTTCACCCTTGGCATTCTGGTGCCGCTGCGTCTAGGGATTCCGCTGATCATTCCCTACTCGCTGGTGGGCCCCCAGATCGTTCGCGCCCTGCAGGTGGGCAAGCCCACCATCATGCTGGGTGTCCCACGGCTCTATGAGGCCATCTGGAGCGCGCTACAGGAGCGCGTCAGTGGCCGGGGCGCGCTGGCCCAGCGCCTGTTTCATGGCATGCTTGCGCTGTCCATGCAGGCGCGTCGGCGACTGGGCTGGCGACTGGGGCGCCGACTCTTTCGCAGCCTTCATCAGCGCCTCGCCCCGCAACTGCGCCTGGTCGTCGCGGGGGGCGCGGCGCTCGACCCCGAGCTGGCGGAGAAGCTGCAGGGGCTAGGCTGGGAGGTGGCTACCGGCTACGGACTGAGCGAGACCTCCCCCATTCTCACCTTCAACCCCCCGGATCGCCTGCGCGTGCGCGCCGCGGGCTTGGCCCTGCCCGGGGTCGAACTGCGCATTGACCCCCCGGGCGGGCGCGGGGAAGTCATGGCCCGCGGGGCCAATGTGTTCAGCGGCTACTGGCAACGACCGGAGAAGACGGCCGAGGCGCTCGACGAAGACGGCTGGTTCCGCACCGGCGACCTGGGCGAGTTCGATGGCGACGGTTACCTGTACTTACACGGCCGGAGTTCGGCCATGATCGTGCTCTCCGGCGGCGAGAACATCGATCCGGAGCGGGTGGAGGAGACCCTAAAGAGCGCCCGGGGGGTGCGGGATATTGGCATCCTGGAGCACAAGGACCGGCTGGTGGCCGTCGTCGTGCCCGAGCCCTCGGCGGCGCGAGAATACACTGGCGAGGAGTTGCACAGCCACCTGCGTGAGTCCCTGCAGGAGGCGGCGCGCAGCCTGCCCAGCCACCACCGGCCCAGTCAACTTCAGGTCTCCCTGGATCCACTGCCACGCACCCGGCTAGGGAAACTGCGACGCCATGAACTCAGGCGACTGTATGAATCCCTCGCCGCCGGTGGCGATATGAGCACCGTGGCCGTCGGCCCAATGCCTCTGGAATCCATGGCCCCCGAGGACCAGCAGCTGCTGTCCGACTCGGCAGCCGCGGCCACATGGCACTACCTGGCGGATAAGTACAAGGACATTCGCCTGACACCGGACAGCAGCCTGTCTCTCGATCTTGGCCTGGATTCCCTGGCCTGGGTGAACCTGAGCCTCAGCCTGGGGGAACGGGCCCAGGTCGATTTGGACGACGAGGCAATCGGCCGCATCGAGACCGTCCGCGACCTGCTGCGCGAGGCGGCGGCAGCCAGGCATACGGAGGAAGGCGGCGCCGATCTGGTCACCTCCTTGCGCCAGCCCGACGACGCCGTGCCGGAGCGGTTACGAGTCTGGCTGCAGCCCCGGGGCACGGTACACCGCGCCTGCGGTCGCATCATCGTGGGGCTGATCCGGGCGCTCATGCCGCTGTGGGTGCGGGTGGACGTTCACGGGCGCCTGCCTGAGGAGGGGCCGCTGCTGATCACCCCGAGGCATTTGAGCGCACTCGACCCGGTGGTCATCGCCCAGGCTCTCAGCTATGAGCAGCTCAGGAAACTACGTTGGACCGGGTGGACCGGCATGGTCTTCCGCTCGGCCGTGGGCCGATGGTTCAGCCGCGTCGCCGGTGTCTTACCCGTCGACCCCGCGGCTGCTCCGCGCAATAGCCTGGCGCTGGCGGCGGCGGCGTTATCGCAGGGCCACAATGTGGTTTGGTTCCCGGAAGGTGCACGCTCGCCGGACGGCACACTTCAGCCCTTTCAACCCGGTATCGGGCTGCTGTTGCGAGCCCAACCACACCCCGTGGTACCGATCTCCATTGAGGGGACGGACCAGTTGCTGCCCATTGGACGTCGATTCCCTCGGCGGGGGCGAGTCAGGGTCATCATCGGCGAGCCCGTCAGCGTGGAGCGCTTGCAGGCAGCGGGAGATGACGAACAGGCCATCGCCCGACTGATCCACGACGAGGTCAAGGCACTGTCAGAGCGTGCCGGCGAGAGGTGAACTGCGGCCAGGTCGATCAGCTCGGAGATTCAGGTCTGGTCCGAAACACTCGCGTCACAGCGGTGCAGTGCCAACCCCCACGATGGCAATGGCACGGCACCGTGGCCATCCTGCTTTTGGCCGTGCAGGGGCGCACCTTGGACCACGAACTGTTGGCCGAACGCCACTACCCACTGTTTCAGCAACTGCTAAGATTGTATGACGTCCTGGCGGAAGCGCTGCCCCTAAGTGCTTCCAACGAGCCGGGAACCGACGACCCACTGCAAAAACGGAGTATCAACCAATGGCACGAACTGCACTTGTTACGGGCGGAACGCGGGGCATCGGCGCGGTGATCTCACAATCACTCGCCGAGGCGGGCTACACAGTGGCGGCGACTTATGCCGGTAACGACGAAGCCGCGTCCAAGTTCGAGAAGGAGACCGGCATCAAGGTGTTCAAGTGGGATGTCGGCGACTTCGAGGCCTGCAAGGCCGGAGTGGAGAAGGTCACCGAGGCGCTTGGGCCCGTTGAGGTGTTGGTGAACAACGCCGGCATCACCCGCGACAAAGCGCTGCACCGCATGGACCCCGATAAGTGGAATGCCGTGATTCAGACCAACCTGACCTCTGCATTCAACATGGTGCGGGTAACCATCGAAGGCATGCGCGAGCGCGGTTTCGGCCGCATTGTCCAGATTTCTTCGGTCAACGGGCAAAAGGGGCAGGCCGGCCAGTCGAATTACGCGGCAGCCAAGGCAGGTCTGCTCGGGTTCACCCGATCTGTGGCACTGGAGAACGCGAAAAAAGGGATTACTTGCAATGCGGTCGCCCCAGGCTACACCGCAACCGATATGGTGGCGGCTGTCCCTCAGGACGTGCTGGATAAGATCGTCGCGGAGATCCCCGTCGGGCGACTCGGCGAATCGAAGGAGATCGCCCATGCGGTACGCTATCTTGTCAGCGACGAGGCAGCGTACACCACAGGCATCACCCTCGCTGTCAACGGCGGGCAGTACATGAGCTGAGCCGTGCCCCTGCAGCCGACCTGGGACCTGACGGTCGTGTCGGCTGCAGGCGTCGTGCCCACCCCGATGCCGGCGGCCATTCGGCGCATCGGGTTAGGGTGGCGGCGCAGGAAGTAGCCCACCAGCCCCGCCTGGACCCTTCAGCAATCAATCATGCCGCACCGGCTTGATTCTCGAGACATTCCTCGAGGCCGCGTGTCAGGTTCGCGGCGTGCTGGTGATCGCCCCGCTCACTGGCATTGACGATGTCCTCGATGATCATGCGTGTGAGCCGTTGCCGGCCCTCCGGCGCTTGCATGAGATACCAGCCCATTTCCACCGCCGCCATCCGCGGTATGTGCTCATGCTTGGCAATCGCTTCGACTTGCTCTTCGGTCAGATCCGATAAGGCGATGCAATCCTCGATCGTTAGCATCAGAAGTTTCTCCGGCAAGCGTTTACTACGTGCGGCTCATGAACTCGCCCCTGGAAACAGCCACCGGCCGCGGGCAACTCCCACGACGGTTTCTGTCTCCCAGGGACAAACAGGTTTGCGAATCGGCATGGTGCGCCTGTCACGGCGACATTCGCATCACAGTTTGATGAACTATCCGTGACCGCAGCGCCCCGTGACCTCAGCGCCGTCCTGCGGCGGCGTTACGGACGCTGGACATAGACGTGGACCATTTCGCCAAGACACTATTCATCCTGCTAGTGTCCGGTGACCGACATTCGGTTACAGGACACTAGCGATACGGGCCGCCTCGCGCACGCAAGCCGGCGCCGTTACGGACGGGAGTCCGCCGATCGCCACAATGCTCAACCGATTCCACAGGCCTTTAGCGCGGCGGACCTGGCAGCCACAACGACGTAAACAGCTTCATCTGCTGTTGCATCAGCTCCATGACGCTACGCATGTGCTCTTCGGCAGCCCTGGCGGCCTCGTGGTAAACCTCGGTGGGCACCTGGCCCTCGACCCGCTCGGTGACAACCCGCCCCTCTTCCAGATAATGGCGCTCGGCCCTCACGTGGGCCTCCCCGTCCTGCAGACTTACTTCCGTGCGACTGATCGTCAGCGACAAGCCGGCCATTGGTGGAAACCAGGGCGCCAGCGGCCACTGCTGGCGGACCGGTTCCGGGGCTTTGGACTTGCTCACATCAGGCAACTTGCTCATGGTCAGGAACCTCCGATGGTTGTCCGGTTGCGCGTGATCCGCGCGGCGGCGGTCTCATCGCGGTGCTTGCGCAGATACCGCATAAACGGCGTGCTGCCAGTCCCGACTTGCGTGGGATTCGCCGCGGTCTTCTGCGCCTGGCGGTTGACATAGTTTGCAGCAAATTCCAGGTGCCGCGAACGGAACTCCCCGATGCCGTCGATGCAGACATCAAAGAGTCGCTGCACCTCGGCGTCGCCGCATCCCAGGGCAAATTGGCGCACGTCCGGCCCGGCCTCCAGGGTCTCCAGGAAGGCCCGGTGCACTGCGGGCATGTAACGCCGCATTTCCGAGAGGTAAGGCCGCAGCGGGTCGTCGGCATGGCTGATCCGCAGCACGCCGTCGAGCACCGGGATAATACCACTCTGCGCGCCGGTCTCCCCGGCAAACTGCTGCGGCTCGCCGCCATAGGCGTCCACACCTTCGTAGATCAGCCCGTCGGGCAGGCTCTCATTGTTCTTCCAGCCGTGGATATAGGGCCGGACACGGTTGAAATAGATATACGGGTCGCAGCGCTCGGGCATACGGGCCAATGTCGTGTTCATGGCACCGAGTGCGGTGGCCACCTCCTCGAGGGCGTGGCCCACCCCCGCCGTATCGTCGGCGGAAACGGCCTGCTGTGCGCTGAGGGCGCCCCGCAGCGCCGGTGCCGCGCGGGCCTCAATATCCACGTGGACGAGGATAAACCACTCCTCGTCGAGCCCGCCCAGAAAGTTCTGCAACAGCACAACATTACCCAGTGCAATGGGCCCCGCAGGGTCCAACCGCCGCCAATTGTACAGCGCGTACGAGGCATAGGAGAGCACTGGCGGGCGACCAAGTCGCGCCGCCACCGCGCACCAGGGCACGGCGATATTGGCCGGCAGGACCCGCGCCACCTGCGCTTCGCCCCAGACCCAGGCGTGCCCGAAATAGGACAGCACCATCATGGCGCGCTCGAGCAGCGGCCCTTCGGACAGGAGGTCGACATCCAGCGCTGGCAGCTCGTGCAAGTAACGCCGCACGCGCCCCGCGGCGATCCATTTGGGCAATTCCGCGGCAGCCTGGTCCCACGGCGCAAAGGCCTCCGGCAAGGATTGTGCGGGGTCGGTGGCGGGCAGAAACCCGCGCTCTGGATGCAGCGGAAATCCCGAGGAATCCACGCAATGCCCTCCCTCTACAAAAGCGCTGCGGACTTGCATACGGACTCTATATGGGCGACCAGGTGCCATCTCCAGGGATGTTTCCGGGGAGTTTCACGTAGCCTTCATGGCATTGTGCATCGACGCCCATGCGGCCACCGCGTTACTCCGGGATCTCGTAAGCCTGGGAGATGCCGCAATCGGCTTGAACCAATCACCATCGTCGCCACCAGTAATGCCATAATGGCTCGACTTGCAACAGGGATGGCCGCTGAGGCTTGCCAATCCCGGTTGAAAGGTGCCTCAGGGCTGCGGCCCTGGGCACCGTAAGCAGCACCCGCGTCGTCTCCAGAGGTTTTCCGAGGACCACCAGCATGCACCTGGGCATCCTGCAATGCGACTCGGTCATCGATCACCTGCAGGCACAGTTCGGTGACTACCACGACATGTTCCGGACTTTGCTGCTGCGGGTGGACCCACAGCTATCGTTTCAGGCCTATTCCCTTCCCGACGACGATTTCCCCGACGACTTGCGGGCCTGCGACGCATGGCTTTTCACGGGGAGCGCATACGGCGTCTATGATGACGAGCCGTGGATACGCCGCGCAGAAAACCTGGTGCGACGACTTCACGTCGAACAGCGGCCCACCGTGGGCATTTGCTTCGGCCACCAACTCATCGCCCAGGCACTGGGCGGCCGGGTCGAAAAATCGGACTTAGGCTGGGGCGTCGGCGTGCACACAACGCAGCTCATCGCCCAGGACCGGCTCTGGATGCAGCCGCGGGCTGAGGCGCTGTCTCTGATCGTCAATCACCAGGACCAGGTCCTGGAGCTGCCGGTGGACGCGCGGCGCCTTGCCGGGCACCAGTTCTGCCCCAACAGCATGTTCGAGGTGGGCTCACATATACTCACATTCCAGGGCCACCCCGAATTCACCCCCGCGTTCTCACGCGCGCTGCTGGCACTACGCCGCGAGAGACTCGGCGAGCAATCCTTTCAGCAGGGCAACCACTCCTTGGCACAACCCACCGACGATCTGGTCGCGGCCCGGTGGATACGGCAATTCCTGCGCCGGGCGCATCGGGGGTGCCACGCAGCCAGTGACCTGTGATCCAGGCCCGTTGCCGTGCCAGACGGGACGACGACGCCGGCGGCACGGGTGATCAGCTGTTCACTCGGGTCGCTGTGCCGCAATTCCCCACCTTCAGGGTTCGGGCATCCACCTCGCGTGAGCCCTGGCGGCTTATTGCACGTCCAGCTCCTTGTACATCACAAGCGCATCCACCAGGCCCAAACTTGGATGACGGAACGCCTTTGGTAACCGTCCCACGACTTCAAATCCGTGCTGCTCCCAAAGCCGGATCGCGTCCTCATTCGTGGCAACAACGAGGTTGTACTGCATGGCCGAAAACCCCAGGGAGACCGCTGTTCGCAGAGAATGGCGACACATTTCCGCACCAACACCCCGACCCCGGGCCCAATCCGAGACGATGTAGCCGCAGTTGCAGACGTGGTCACCCGGACCCGATTGATTCGGCTTGATGTAGTACGTGCCAACAATGGCGCCGCTGTCATCGGTGGCAACATAGGTCGCCCGTGGACGCTCCACCCAGACGCGATACGCCTCTTGTTCCGAAATGTCCGGCGGGAATGCATAGGTCTCCCCGGCGCGAAACACCGACTCCAAAAGTCTCCAGGTGGAATCCCAATCGGAAGCTTCGATAGCTCGAATCGTGATCACGCCGCTTCTCCCCGCCTCTTCCCGCCGCTCCGCGACGGAGTGGGCATTGGACTTGAAGGTAAGGATCTCACTCATGACAGGCCTCCGGGAGCGCCCTTGGAAGCGCTGAGCCCCAGCTGCGCATCTCTCTCATCTCCGCCCCATCCTACTCTCCGTGGCGCCGCCGAACATTGCCTGCCTTCAGGCCGATCGCGCGGCAGCGAATCAGCCACAGCCCAGTTCACCGGTTGCAGCACGCCAGCGGCATCGAAATGCAGCGATAACCCCGGCTGTACCAGCCCTTCGGCGCATTGCCCGTGGAAACATCTCAGGGACGGGAACTCACCCTTTGACTGATGGCCGTCTCCGCCATCAGCCTGCACCCGCTCCGCAACCACCATCATTCCAGACCTTCGTTCAGCACAACCCCGAGTATGGGGGCTTTGTGGAGTTGACCGCATCGTTGGGGGTGCGCTGAACGGGAGGTAGCCGCGCAAGTTCTCATCGTGGCGCCAGCGCCCACTTAACTCCGCGCGACCTGGCTCCAATGCTGAGGTCCAAACCGCTTGCCCTTGTCGAGCGTGTCCCGCCCGCAGGGTTGACGTGTGGCAGCTGCCATGGCGCCTCTCCACACCTCCCATTCCTCATTCTGCCTGCCTGTCCGTGGTCGTCGCCGTTCATCAGTGGACATGGGGTGCACAGACCCAAATGCGCACGGCAGGGTTGCGGGTCGGTAGCATTTGGCGCACCGCTAGTCCGCCAGCCTCCAACAAAGCCGGCATGCCGCCCTGGGCCTGATACGCACGATAGCGATCGAGGTGGCCCGCAATCCACTCGTCGGCATGGAGCAAGGCGCGCTGCAGCCCCGATTCGGGTTCCACCAGATCGGCGATCAGCACCGTATCCGCCAACGCGAGTTGCCGCAGGACAGCGACCGCCGTCCGGGGCGGCATCTCGTGGAGGCTCAGCGAGGCAACCGCCAGGTCGGGCCTGAACCTGAGCCACTGGGTCAGATTCCGGGCATCCGCCGCAATGAACTCAAGGTGCGGCAGATTCCGGCGCCGGGCGCTTCGGATTGCGGCATCAATCATGGGCGCGTCACGATCAATGCCCAGGGCGCAATCCACGCGCCACCCAACATCCAGGAGTAGACGGCCGTTCGCGCAGCCTACCTCAACCACCCGTGCCCCGCTGGGAATCAGGCTCGCGAGTTGACGGCGGATTGGGGCGTTGACCCGGTCGGTGATGTGGTTCCGCACCCAGAGTCTAAGGACCACGTGGCAGCCCTCCGTGGTGTCGCCTTGGCCGTACTTCATGCCATTGCGGTTCTGTTGGCCGTTGATACCGGCGCAGCCAGCGCTCGACCGCCGCGAGGTTCAAGGCCCACGACAGCCAGGAGACGATCCGAAACGTGGTTTCGAAATCGATGCCGGCCAGCAAACCCAGCGGGAGCCAAAAGCGCAGGGTGGCCGCTGCGAAAGTCACCGCGTAGTTGCGCAGCATCCATCGCCGATGGGACGCGACATCGCCGCGCAGGGCCGCATGCCAGGCCATGATCCCGCTGCCCATCCAAACAATGGCGGCAAGAGCAAAGCCCCAGGCGCTGACCCAGCCGGCCACACTCGACGCGGCAAAATACAGCCCGCTCAGGGCGGAGGCGAATACCGCAACCAGGTACAGCCGTCCGAGCCATCGATGCAGCATCGGTGAGCGCCGCCGGAAACCCGGCAGCAGCTGGAACGGACCAATCACGATGGCGAGGGCGCCGCCGCCGACGTGGGCCCAGCCCAGTATCGGCGACGCCAGGAACCTCTCCAGAAAGGGCTTGCCCCCGAACCCGTCGACCGTCATGAACATGATCGCGTTGGCACCCGCGCCAATGGCGCCGAGCAGCACCATGAACCAAAGGAGCCGATAAGGAACGGTCATCGGCAAGCCCGCCACGCAAGACGCCGCGTCACATTCATGAGGACGACCTCCCTGGCGTCAGTTCTGTGCAGAGTTGTTTTATTACGTCGTTATATAACTTCGTTATGGTATCGTGTCAAGCCATGGGACGCCCTCGCCAACACGACGAACACACGCGCGCAGAGCTGCTTGAGACTGCCGCACGGCTGCTGACAACACACGGACCGGAGGCCCTGAGCATGCGACGGGTGGCCAGGCTGGGGGAGACCAGCACGCAAGCGATCTACACCCTGTTCGGCGGCAAGGACGGCCTGATCCGCGCCATGTATCGGCAGGGTTTTGAGACCCTTGACCGCTATCTGGCGACTGTTGCGCCGGGCGATGACGCGGAGGCAGAACTGTGTGCACTGGCCCTCGCCTACCGTGGCAGCGCGCTGAGCCAACGCCACCTCTACACAGTCATGTTCGCCTGCCCGCTGCCGGAATTCGTCCCGACCGACGAAGACCAGCAACTCGCCCTTGGGACGCTGGAGCGATTGCGGACGGCGGTCCGGCGGCACCAACGCGCGTTCGGCCGCCATGATGTGGAAGCCGTCACCCTGCAACTGTGGGCCCTCGCCCACGGCCTCGCCTCCCTGGAACTTCAGGGTGCCTTGGGGGAGCCCGAACAGGCCGCGGGGTATTGGCAACAAGCGTTTCGGGCGGCTGTCCACGGCTATGGCGCTGCGGCCGACTGATTACTGTGTGATTGTGAACCCATGCCGCGTTGGTCACGCTCAGGCAGTGTGAATGCGTCACGAGTCGCTGACTTCGGCAGTGGGAGGTCGTTTGTTGCCTCGCGCCCGTGCGTTGGCTGGCTATACTAGTGTCCTGTAACCGAAATGCGTTGTCTTTTGAGCTGCCTGTCCGGCCGCGCAGCGGTGTTGCCGGTCCTCGCCGTAGGGCCCGCTACGCCTTCGGCCCGGCGCCTAGCCCCGAAGGCGCACCGACAAGCAAAAGACAACGCATTTCGGTTACAGGACACTAGCCAGACATATCTTATGAGGGTCTCGAACCCATGACGAAATGGAAATGCAGCGTCAAGCCTTCTGCTTTAAAGGATGCTCGCGCTTCGCTGGGGCCACTCGCGGATAAAACCTATTGGGTTGAAGCCGGTAGCGCCGAGGACGCGCTGATCAAGGTCACGGAGGAGATCGATGCTCAACACCCCATGACGACACTGCCGTCGGATCTGCTGGAGGACTGGCTGGTGCTGGAACCTGCCGACAGTTGAGCCGCGGCGTGACCATGCCGCGCACGCACAACGCAGGCATGCCGGCAGAGCCTATCGGTACTGAGCGGCGATGCCGAAGGAATCAGTGGGCGTCCACCCTCACCCTGGCGCTCGCTTAACCGCTCCACCACGCTGAGATCGAGCGACTACCCGCGTTGCACACCAGTGCAAACGCCCTCCCCGTCGTCGCGCACTTTCCCCCGAGCAGCGCCGCGACCGGGCAGACGTGAGTCGCGCGCGTCAGGGCTTCTTATCGTCCAGTAGCGACTTGAGCACCGAAAACGGTGAATGCGTGGCCCCGGTAACGCGTTCCGACGCGGAGCCAGTGCCTGCTTGCGCCTCAAGCTGGCGCTGATGCTCATTATCGTGGCAATAGACGCACAGCAGCTCCCAGTTACTCCCGTCGGGCGGGTTGTTGTCGTGATTGTGATCACGGTGATGAACAGTCAACTCGCGCAAATTGGTGCGGGTAAATTCACGCCCGCACCGGCCGCAAATCCACGGGTAGATCTTCAGAGCGCGCTCACGGTAGCCCTGATTACGCGTCTCGGCTGCGCGGCGGGCCTCAGCGGTGATTCGATCAAGCTTGGCGGTGTCGATCTTCTTCATGGCCTGTTTTCAGCGCCTCCGGCGTAACGAACTTCCCTTGATTACACAACATCTGATCGCCAAAGTCATGGCCGCGCTACGGCCGATGACCAGCGTGGATCGACCGGTTGGCACGCAGGGTGCGGGGCGGTCTTTGCGGGGCCCACCTTAAGGCCCACGCTGCAGTTGTGGACGGGCTTGGCCAGCGGCACTGGGGCGGCCCCTACCGCAGCTGCGGCACTTAGCAGCGACTGGCGCTTCACCGCCCTGCGATGCGACCTAACGAAATGCGACCTCGGCGAAGCTGCGCAGCTTGCGCGAGTGCAGCCGCTCAGGGTCATAGACCTTCAGGTTCTCTACCGCCGCAAGGCCGATCTCCAGGTGCTGATCCACGCGCTGGCGGTACAATTCGCTCGCCATGCGGGCGAGCTTGATCTCGCCATGCATGGGCTTGTCCGAGACGCAGAGCAGGGTTCCGTAGGGCACTCGGAAGCGGAAGCCGTTGGCCGCAATGGCCGCGGACTCCATGTCCAGGGCGACCGCCCGGGACTGGGAGAGCCGCCGGATCGTGGTGGCGTGATCGTCGAGCTCCCAATTCCGGTTATCGACGCTTGCCACGGTGCCGGTGCGAATGATCCGTTTCAGTTCAAAGCCGTCGTATCCCGTGACGTCACGGCTCGCGTCTTCGAGCGCGATTTGGATTTCCGCCAGAGCGGGGATAGGCGCCCAAAGGGGCAGTGCCTCGTCGAGGACATGATCCGCGCGCACGTAGCCGTGCGCGAGCACGTAGTCGCCCAGTTTCTGCGTGTTCCTGAGCCCGGCGCAATGGCCGAGCATCAGCCACGCGTGCGGGCGCATC
>NZ_SKOG01000068.1 GCF_007120195.1 Aquisalimonas sp. | reverse complement strand
TTACCGTGCCGGCCTCTGTTCCGCAGCTGATAACGAACTACGAGCAGCTGGAAGAGGTCGCCGAAGTGGTCCGGCGCGATTGGGGGCTTGGTGAAAACCCCATCCCGGATCTCATCGACACGTTGGAAGGCGAAGGGCTGCTGGTGATTCTTGCCACCGTGGCGGATGGCGTCCGTTTCGACGGTTTGGCCGGTAAGGTCGGGGAGCAACACGTCATCGTTGTCTCCAAGAGTATCCCTGGAGACCGGCAACGTCTGACACTAGCGCACGAGTTGGGGCATCGGCTCCTGGCAGGGCGGCTCGCGGCGGACTTGGACGAGGAGACCGCCTGCAACCGGCTAGCCGGAGCGTTCCTGCTCCTCGGCGTGCGGTTCGTGAATACCTCGGCAACCATCGAACAGCGCTGGAGTGGTGCGAGCTGTATCTGCTCAAGCATGAGTTCGGGATCAGCATGGCAGCAGGTCTCTTTCGTGCGGCGCAGTCCGGAGTGATCAGTGAGACTCTGAAGAAGCGACTGTTCGCCGAACTCTACAAGCGTGACTGGGGGAATGAGGAACCCGGCAAACCGGTGAAGCCAGAGCATTCCGTCCTGTTCGAGCACCTGGTGTACCGAGCCCTTGCGGAAGACTTTATTGGCCAGTCCAAAGCCGCGGAGCTGCTCGGCATGTTGGCAAGCCAGTTCCAGGAAAACCGATCGCTGACGGAGACCGGAACGGATGCCGCTGCTCATCGGTGACGCCAACGTCCTCATTGACATGGAGGTGGGTGGGCTGCTGGAGCGCATGTTCGCCCTGCCTCATGAGTTCGCCACCCCGGATGCTCTGTACGCGGACGAACTGGCGCTGGCTACACAGGACCATTCCCCGCCACCTCCCCCGGATGGTGAGTCCAACGAGGCCGCTTTTCTGGCAACGGCGATGGACAATCTGAATCAGGAAGCACTCCGGTCGACGATTCGGGAAGCGGTCGAGGCCCGTGGCATTGCACAGCTTGCTCAGGAGACGGGCCTGCCGCGTCGGGAAATAGAGAACGCGCTCACGCCTGGCGGACGGCCTGCGTGCGACGCCGTGGTCACACGCCTTCAAGCGGTTGGATGCCAGGTGCGTGTCGAACCACCTCGGTCTGGACGCCCTACACCGGTCGCATAGTCCCAAGCGCGTCGCAGGCCGAGACGTGAAACTACACGAGGGAGCACCATGCGGATGGAATATCAGGCCCTAACTGACCCTGGCCGTAGTCGTGGATGTCCTGTAGCCAACGCTGTGCCTCCCTCGTCCAGTTCAGCTCTGCCACGACCGGATGCGCTCCTGCATCTCCTGATTGCTCATCGTGCGGCTAGCGTCTGAATCGGCAAGACCGTGGTCGATCATTCTCGCGAACGCCAGTTCTCGGAGGATCTCATCGTAGGAGCTGTCCTCTGGCTGGGCTTCGATGATCTTAACCATCTGCTCTTTCGGAGTCGCCACAAGTCTCTCCTTGCCAAGTACCGACTTTCCAGTGTACGCGCACGGATTTGGGCGGCAAAAGCTGGTTCTCGCTACAGAGCAGGACTGCCGGCGAGGATCGGTTTTAGTGCGCCGTATCCAGATTCGACGCCTGCTTGTTCAAGGCGGCCGAGGCAATCGTGGTCAATGCTTAATCTCCCCATCTGAACCGGAGACACCGAGACATGACCATCGTCACCCCGCACCCGCACCACGCGACCGGGCATCGCCCGTGGGACAAGGGGCACCTGATCGGCCCGAAGCCCTCTGACACTCCCGGAGGTCTGCGGAATCCGTATCCGCCTCCAGCTTGAGCGCAACACGCGCCAGCTCGCTCTGTTCAACCTGGCAATCGACAGCAAACTCCAAGGCTGTGATCTCGTCAGCCTCCAGGTCCGCGACGTCATTCACGGCAGTCAGGCCGTCAAACGGGCCACGGTCATCCAGAAAAAGACCGGCCGACCGGTTCAGTTCGAGCTTACGCCCCACACGCGACAGGCCGTGGAAGCCTGGGTAAGTGAGGCTCACTTGCAACCCGGAAGCTCCCTCTTCCCGAGCCGGGTGCACGACTCGCCGCACATCTCCACCCGCCAATACGCGGGGATCGTGAAGTCCTGGGTGACGGAACTCGGGTTAGATCCTGCCGTGTACGGCACGCATTCTCTGCGCCGAACCAAAGCCACTCTGGTCTACCGACGCATACGGAACCTACCATGCGTTTAGCTTCCGCCAGTACGCCGCTCGCTACCTCGGCGATATGCAGTACCGATTCAATCGACGCTTCCACATGGCCAAGAGGGTCCCGCGGCTCGCCGTCGCGCTCCTGCGGGCGGCGCCCTTTCCATTGCGCCTTCGGGTCCATTCCAAGGGCGCGCATGCTGCAGGCGTTAGCGCCCTCCGACACATCGCGCGTGGCGAGCACCGGCTTGACACGGCACCGCCCAACATGTACAGTTCAATTGTACATGTTGGGCGGAGGCTGAATGTCCATCGAGACCACCTACACGCATGCTCGTGCTCACTTCGCCGAGCTTTGCGATGCCGCGGCCGAGGACCGTGAGGTCGTCATCATCCGACGCCGCAATGCGGAGGATGTGGCGCTGATCGCGGCCGATGAGCTCTCCAGCTTGATTGAGACCGCTCACTTGCTGCGCTCACCGAAGAACGCCGAACGCCTACTGACTGCGCTCGCCCGCGCCCGCAGCCGAGGCGAGAAGCCGCAGAGTGTGGAGGAACTTCGCCGCGAGCTGGGCGTTGGCGAAGAAGCGCAGTAAGGCGGTCGAACCGCGGCGCCGCGAGGCTGTCTTTCATCCGGAGTTTCGCGAGGATCTGCGGCACTGGGTGGAGAGGGACCGGAAGCTCGCGCTGCGGGTGCTCGACCTGGTGGAGGCGGTGCTCCAAGAGCCATTCGTCGGCATCGGCAAGCCGGAGCCGCTGCGGTATTTGGGCTCCGATGTGTGGTCGCGGCGGATCTCTCAAGAGCACCGGCTGGTATACCTAGTGAGCAGCGACCGTGTCGAGTTTCTCCAGGCACGCTACCACTACTGAGGGTGTCAGCCGACACCTGCCGTTGGCCACCTGGTTGATGGCGATCGACCTGATCACCCAGTCGAAGACGAACATGGCGGCGCTGGAGCTGCGCCGCCACCTGGGGGTCTCCTACCGCACCGCGTGGCTGCTCAAGCACAAGATCATGGAGGCGATGCGCCAGCGCGAGAACACACGACCCTTGAGTGGCGACGTGCGCACTGAAGATGCCTATCTCGGCGGGGAGCGCAGCGGGGGGCACCGCCGGTCGGGGCTCGCAGAACAAGGTCGCCTTCGTGGCGGCGGTGGAGATGGACGATGAGCGCCCCGTCTATGTCCGCTTCGATCCCGTTGAGGGCTTCTCGTTCAAAGCGTTGCGCCAGTGGGCCGAGCGGGCTTTGGCTCCCGGCTCCCAGGTGACCACCGACGGGATGCTCGGCTTCGAGGTCTTCGGCCAGCTCGGGCCTACCCACCGCGTTGTGCTGGCACCCCGCGGCAAGGCCGGCACCGAGATTCCGGCTTTTCGCTGGCTCAACACCGTGCTCGGTAACGTGAAGACGGCGCTCAGCGGAAAGAAATGGACCCGAATCTCCGAGGCGGGAGACCGATACCTACGAGTGGTTCCTGGTTGCGGACCGAGAGACGGTTCATAATGCGTTCTTTGATCCAGGGTTTAAGCCATGAAAGTCCAGTACTTCGAGGACACCGACACGCTGTACATTGAGTTCCAGGCGGGGAAAAATCTCGGAACCCCGGGATTTGGACGAGAACACTCTTCTTGACTTGGACTCTGATGGAAATGTGTGTGCGATTACCTTCGAGCATGCTAGCCGCAGAACTGATATAAGCCATTTGGAAGTAGAAGGCATCGCCACATAATAAGTCGCGCAAGCACGCTCCGGTCCTGTCGGTCCTTCGCCGGACGCATTTACGCGCGCCGATTAGCTAAATCGTTATACCTTGAGAAGGGGCAAATGAGAAAGCTCGTAAGTTCAGGCTCTCCTCTGGAAAATTCGATTGGATTGTCGAGAGCATTTAGAGTCGGAAACATGATTTCTGTTTCCGGTACGGCACCTATAAAAAAATGGTGAAACCACTTGCGTCGGGGACGTTTATGGACAAACCAAGTATTGCTTGGAATTGTCTATTCAAGCTGTTAGAGCGGCTGGTGGGAACGCGACTGACGTAATCAGAACTCGTATCATGCTTGCTGATATATCCCGTTGGGAAGAAGCAGCAGAAGCACATGGAGAACTATTTTCGACCCCAGGCACTGGGCCTCGAAGGCTTCGATCATGGAAGACAACCGGGTCATTCGGCCGTCCTCCAGTCGTGGGCGAAGCCGTCCATCAAGGCGTTGATGAGCTCGATGGTGTTCTGCTTGGTGGTGGCCAGACGGGTGTCGCGAGCAGTACGGAGCAACACTACGAGCAGACCTGGGGAATCAAACCAGCCTGGGTGACGTCGAAGAAACAGGAGCCGAGAACCTGTCGTCCGGACCACCGACCTGCCCGGTGTGCAGGAATCGGATGGTTCTCGGCACGGCGCGACGAGGTAGCCGAGCAGGGGAAAAGTTCTGGGGGTGTTCCAGTTTTTTCCGAGGTATCGACGGACCCGGCCGCTATCTGTGTAGACCTTTTGTCTGCCCAGAGCGGAAGCGATCGCGGTTCGCGCCGGGTTACGGCAGACTCCCGACCCTCACCGGACACTCGACCACCACTGGGCGTCGGTCCGCTTTCGGGAAGTGCCCACGACACCTGGGCAAGTTCCTCAGAGCATGTGTGTCAGAAAAGGGTGAAGCTGGCGGCCACGTAGGCGGCGTAGCCGGCCACTAGAAACGCCCCCTCCGTGCGACTGATCCGGTGCCCGGTGTAGAGCACCAAAAGCAGCAGCAGGGCCGAGGCCAGCATGACCCACTGGTCGAAGAGCAGCATGCGCGGGCTGACTGGCAGCGGCTGCAGCAGGGCCGAGATGCCCAGGATGCCCAGCAGGTTGAACAGGTTGCTGCCGAGAATGTTACCGACGGCCACATCGGCCTGGCGGCGTAGCGCGGCGAGCAGGGACACCGCGAACTCCGGCAGGGAGGTGCCCACCGCGACGAGCGTGAGCCCGATGACGGCCTCCGACACACCCAGGGACGCGGCGAGACCCATCGCCCCCCAGAGCAACGCCTGTGAACCGGAAATCAGCAGCGCCAGACCCGCAAGGAGTGCAAGGCCGATGGTCAGGGGCCTGCCTGGCAGCAGCGTCATCTGCGCCCCTTCCTGACGGTGGATGGTGCCGGCTGGCGATTGGGGGCGGCTCTCGGAGATGTATGCCCAGATCAGGTAGCCCGCCAGGGCGGCCAGCAGGATCGCCGCGTCCCAGCGCACCAGTGCGCTGCCCCAGACCAGCACCAGGAACAGGGCGCTGGCGCCGACCACGGAGAGACCGTCGCGCACCAGCGCCAGGCGCGTGATGGTGAGCGGGGTGATGATGGCGCACACGCCCAAAATGAGTAGGATGTTGCCGATATTGCTCCCCACGACGTTGCCCAGGGCAATGTCCGGCTGCTCATCCAGTGCCGCGCTGATCGAGACCACCAGCTCGGGCGCCGAGGTGCCGAAGCCAACAATGACCAGACCGGCAAGAAGCGGGGAAACGCCAAGCCGCCTACCCGCGGCGAGGGCGCCACGAACCACCGCCTCGCCGCCGGCAGTGAGGGCGATGAGTCCGAGCGCGATCAGCAACAGGTTCACGGGGTTTCCTTATTACGCGGAGCGGCGGTCTCCGTCACAGATCAAAAGTCCCTACCACTCGGTGGTCTCCTCGGTGGTCTCGGACGTCATGGTGGAGCGCCAGGCGGCCGACCACGTGGTGGGACCTATGGCCGGAACGAGGAACGTGGCCAAGTACCGCGATCGACCCTGAGCTATCAGTGCCGACGAATTGTCGATACCGCTGTGTCGAGCCTGCGCCGCTCAACGTTCGGGTTTAACGCCTCGGATGCAACCGCTTGCTCGAAGCTACTTGCTCCAACCGCTCCGAGAGCCAGATCTTGATGATTGACTGCCGCGTGACCCCCAGGCGGCGAGCCTCCTTATCGAGCTGCTCCAGCATCCAGTCCGGGAAATCGACGTTCACGCGCTTCTGCGCCTGGCGAGGCCGACGTGCCCCGGAGAGGTCGAGATCATTCGAGACGTCCTCGCCAGCATCAAACTTACGGTCAAATTCCTTAGCCTTCATAGAGTGCGACCTCCTCAACCCGGGCTCGCCGGACCGAGATAATGCGGATGTTCGATTCACGGTACGTCACGACCGCTGACCAGTGTCTACCCTCCAGCATACCGACGACGAGATAGCGAGGCTCATCCTCGGTCCTGGCCGGCACCTCCAAGAGATCCGGGTCACGCCACAGTTCCTGCGCTTCGACGAAGTCGATGCCGTGCTTAGCCTTGTTGGCCTGACTCTTGGCGTCATCGAACTCAAACATGGTATAGAAACTATACCATAAACACCCGATCGCCTCGACCGATCCCTCCGCCGGCAAGAGACCATATTCCTAAGCAAGCCGAATCAGGAAATTCCGCATCGGTGCCGGATAAAGGACACACGCATCAAGGACGACCACAAAGCGCACATCAGTACCCCATATCCAGGTCCTGCGCCTGCTCGGTCAGCGCACCCAGGGCCTGTTGACTGGTACGGTCACGCTGGCCCTTGTAGGCCAGCAGATCCTGGTATCGGATGCGGCGATGGGTGCCCACCTTCGAGAAGGGAATCTCGCCCCGCTCCAGCAGCTTGACGAGATGGGGGCGTGAGACGTTGAGGATGTCCGCCGCTTCCTGCGTTGTCAGCTCCGCGTGGGTTGGCACAATTGTCACCGCATGGCCTTGGGCCATCTCGGCAAGCAGGTCACGCAGTAGCGCGAGCGCTTGGCGGGGCAGCACGAGATCGGTGCCGTTGAGGCGAACGCGGGCCCTATCGGACTCCGGTTGCTGGGATAGGAGCTTGCTTAGCTCCGTGGCACTGGCACGGGCGAGCGCAGCGGCCTCGTGATCCGGGAGTTGGTTGTCGCCACTGGGTGTTTGCATAACTGCTCCGGGGGAATGCGGGTGTCTGTAGCCTTGACATTAAACGCAATAATCGAAAAACGCAACAAACGAAACACTGCTGCAGGTCCAGGCGGTCAAGGCGACAGAGCTCATCGTGGTCAATGCTTAATGTCCCCACCTGAAGCGGAGACACCGAGCCATGACTACCATGACGCCGAGCCAGCATCACACGAGCGGGCATCCCCCGTGGAACAAGGGTCACCTGATCCTTGACACTAACAAGAATTGCTCCACCTGCTGCTGAAGAAAGAGCGCCTCCCGTTTGAGTGTGTCGGCACTTGGCGCTGCCAAGTTTTCGGACCCGGGGCACGAAGTGGGTCGGTGGGTCTTCGGTGTGCCGACACTGTCACTGACGAGTCTTCGATCGGTGGTGGCAGTGATGAGGCGGCAGAGCCGATGCCGATGCTGTGGTCGTGCCTTCCGGCGACGCCCCCGGAACCCGACCCAGCAGTACTGTTCGCAGCGGCGGTGCCAACGGGCGCCCAAGCGGGAGTGGCAGCGGCGCGAGCGCGGCGAGGATCCCGATTACCGGGCCAATGAGCGCGCGGCGCAGCGGGCGTGGGCGCGAGCGCATGCGCAGTACTGGCGCCGGTGGCGGGCGGCCCACCCGGAGTACGTGCAGCGCAACCGGCTGTTGCAGCGCGGGCGCAATGCGCGCCGCCGCGCTGCAGCGGCAGGGATTGCAAATGGGGACGCGTGGACGCGTGACAGTGTTTTACCGCCAGGGCGTTACCGCTTGGAGCCGTGGAGGTGTGCGCGGGATTGCAAATGGGACGTGTCACCGACCCAAATCTCTTTTGGATCGAGGCCTTGGAGGATGGGCACGGCGAGGCGCAGGGGATTGCAAAGAGGACGTGTTCGGCAATCGCCCAGCGCCGCCGTAGATTAGCGCGAAAGCTACTATCTTTTGGGGCGCCGCTATCTGCTGCGCATCGTAGGGATAGGAAATCCAACCCCCTTCGCCGCAATATCCCTTCGCCCCAGAGTACCGCCAAGTCCCAACGCAAACCCCTTGTGAGCAGCGCAGGCAGCCCGGGCGGCCAAAATCGGCTTGCGGGGGTGTTAGAGACGGATTTTCCGGTTGGCCGTGGGCGTGTTTCCGGACAGCGGCAATGGCGGGGTCAGCAGCCTCTCGGCGGGCCGATTGACCAGGACACCCGCTGGTCGTGCGCGTACTCCGGCGCGGGTTGGGCGTAGGGATCGCGCGCAGCGCATGCCTCGGCATCGATGGTATGCTCCGTGGCGTCTTCGTACCACTCCGGCGGTCCCCGCGTTTGGGCGATACGGGGCGGTTTGGCGGGTTCGCCGATGGACTCCAGGATGGCGCGCACGGGCATCGCCTCGGTGATGAAGGCGATGATCGGCATCTCGGCCCCGCACTGAGGGCACGCCCGGGGAAACGCCTCGTAGATGCGCGCGAGCAGCATGACCCAGAGGTAGTGGGCGGGAGACCGCCGGATCGTCTTGGGCGGAGTCTCCGCTGCTGTCTCCACCGCCGGATTCGATGCCGGTGCCGGGACCACGGCCTCGGGCGCCAGGGCGGTGACCGCTGGGCGTAGGGGCGAGTTCGGGGCGACACGCCGTCGTACCGATGGCGATGCGGCCTGGGCGGCGGGAGCAGTGCGGCGATGCGGCCGCTCAACTCCAGCGGCGAGAGGATGATCTGGGCGCGCCCATCCCGACCCAGTTTGGGGAGGTGGTCGATCACGTCTGCGCGTCGATGCGCCCACGGCGCACGAATGCCCGCAAGAGGCGACGGCGCACCTGCGTTTGCACCGCCCGCACTCAAGAATGCAGGGAGTCTCTGCCATGGCGGTGGGAGAGCGGCCTGTCGGCCCTTTTGTGCTCAGCCGATCGCGTTTTCTGGCCGAGCGCGGCTATCAGCTTGCGGCACGCTGAACGCCTGGATGCCCTGATTGGGGATGAGGTCACATGGCCACGGCCTCCTGCCATGCATCCGGTGGGTGTTGTCGGGTGCGTGGCGGCGCGAGCCGCGTGCGCACGATCCGCATGTTGCCGCCGCAACCGGGGCAGGTAATGACGGGGCGTGGCGTTGGTATGACGCGGGTGAGTGGTTATTTCAACAAAGAGCGCCGCAGTTGGATGAGACGCTTGCTGTTGGCGTGCAAGAAGCCGAAGTTGCGGGCCCGTCGAAAGCCCTTGGGCACGACGTGGCGAAGCAGCAGCCACAGGAAATCCTCACCGGCGAGGGTGCGGGTTTCATAGCGTGGGGCAAAGCCGGTGGCCGCAGGAGTGAGGGACGAAGCGCTGTTCATCACACTCGGCGCATTGTATCTGCATGCGCGGGCTGAGCGCCGTGCGGCACTGCTTCATGGCCGCCAGCGCCTTGCGGTGACCGGGCAGCAGCCGGCTATCGTATTTGGCCAGGCACTGGGCCTCGA
>NZ_SKOG01000039.1 GCF_007120195.1 Aquisalimonas sp. | reverse complement strand
GCAAAAAAATTAGCCGCTGAACGGCATCGGATCAGCGCCTCTGTGCGGGCTGGGCGACAGGAGTATTGGAATGCATTGCACAACTGGGGCCGGCCACTGTGGTGTCTCCCCGGGATGAATCACTGGAGGGCATGTTTTACGGGCGCCTGTTTTCGATCTCGCCGAGGTCAAGACCCCAGTCAACCAAATCGGGAACGTGGCCCGCTAGTATCTCCGGAGTAATGTCCCGCTCCGGGTGCAGGGCCTCTAGTACGATCGTGTGAAGGGTGTCGAAATCACGTGGATCCAGACTGTGGAAGCAAATGCCGCAGGCGCAGCGGTCGACGTGGGTGATGCGGCCACGCGCGGTAATTACGTTCGCCGGCTCCGAGGCAACCATGAGAACGAGGATGCAGGGCAGGCCCTGTCGAGCCTGCGCCGGTGCCGGGGTGATTCGGCTGCCCCGTAAGCCAAGATCGGCCGTGTCGACCCACCACATCAGTGCCTCCCCGATCAGTAGCTGTGCACTGAGTTGCTTCCTGATGCGCTTGTTGCTTCGTCGCTCCATGTCCAACGACCTTATAGCCACGGTTGTACTCGGGCACTCACATGCCGAATCGACATACGCAAGTATGGGGCCAAGGCACGAGCAGCCCCGACGCTGACCCCATGCGGAGGAGTCAGTGCGTTGGCTGGGGCAGTTGGAATCGGTGACTGTAAAGTGGATCGACAGTCGCGCTGGTGGATTGAAACAGAGTTCCTTGTACCATTTGCCCGACGCAAATGAGTCCCCTCCTTGGTGTACGCTTGGCCTCCAATGGCCCAGCTTTCGTTTTCAACCCAAGCCTCCAGGAGGCGAGCATGACCAAACCATTCTCGGCAGTGAACGTCTTCGGCGGCGAGTTGGCCCTGTGCAGTGGGCGCCCGCTGACAGGGTTCTACCGGGACGGGTGCTGTAATACCGGGTACGAGGACGTTGGCCTGCACACGGTATGCGCGCGCATGACTGAGGCCTTCCTGACGTATTCCCGGTCGCGGGGCAATGACCTCATGCAGCCGAACCCTGCCATGGGATTCCCGGGTCTTCGGCCCGGCGACTGTTGGTGCCTATGTGCAAGCCGATGGCTGGAGGCGTATCGCGCCGGCGTGGCCCCTGGCGTCTTGCTTGAGTCGACCCACGAAGAGACATTGGCGGTCATCGATCTGGCCGTGCTCAAGGCCCACGCAATCGACGCGTGACCATGATTTTGCCGCGCCCTCGCACCACTGTTTCGGAGACCCCATGAAGCTGCCGGTGGTCCACCACCCGGGCTATACCATAGCCTTGCCCGAGGCACACCCGTTTCCCATGGCGAAGTTCCGAGTGCTACGGGAACACCTCGATACCTCGCCGATGCACGCCAGTGCCCAGTGGCTGCGTCCGGAACCTGTCAGCCTGGCAGCCGTGCGGCGTGTCCATACCGCCGAGTATCTGGATGCCTTGCTTGACGGATCGCTGGATCGTGCTGCACAGCGGCGCAGTGGCTTTAAGTGGTCGGAGGACTTGGTATTGCGGGTCAGGCTCGAGACGGGCGGCACGCTCATGACAGTGGAAGCGGCACTCGATGCGGGATTGGCCTGCAATACGGCGGGCGGCACCCACCATGCCCACGCCGGCGCGGCCAGTGGCTATTGCCTGATCAACGACATCGCCGTCGCGACGGCTCACGCGCGGGCCGAGGGTTGGGCGCAACGCGTACTGGTCGTGGACCTTGACGTACACCAGGGCGACGGCACGGCGGGCCTGTTTGACCGCGAACCGGATGTCTTCACCTTTTCCATGCATGCCGCCAGTAATTTCCCTGCGCACAAGGGCCGCAGTGACCTGGACATCGCCCTGCGCAAGGGGGTGTCGGATGAGGAGTATTTGCAGGCCCTGGCTTCGACGCTTCCAGGGTTGCTGCAGACGTTTCGCCCTGACCTGGTCATCTATGACGCCGGTGTGGATGTCCACCGGCACGACCGCCTTGGCCATCTCGCCCTGACCGATGAGGGCATCAGCCGGCGGGATCGCTATGTCTTCGGCTGTTGCCGCGAGGCGGGCATTCCGGTGGCAGCGGTCATTGGAGGCGGGTACGACCGGGATCTTGACGCGTTGGCCTCCCGTCATGCTCGGCTTCATCAAGCCGCCGTTGAGTACTGCTGAGCATCGGCCAGGGTGCCTGCCATGCCAGCACCGCCGCGAGGCGGCGATCCCGCGGCAGGGACACTACACTGAACCGGAGGATCTCGGCCGCTTGGCAGCCCAAGGGGGGAGGTGCGGCCGGCACGCTGGGCGAGTTCTAATCTGGGTCCGGCCAGGCACAAGGGGGTAATCGATGCGTGTACCGCCGCTGGTGGTCGGTGGAGCCGCCTTCATCGCCGCTTTGCCGCTGTTGCTGGCTCTGCCACACCTCACGGGCACGGGCGTATCCGGCTGGTTGCAGCAGGCCGGGCAGGCAACGGGTATTGCGGGTACCAGCTGCCTGCTGCTGGCCGCCGTTCTCAGTGTCCGGATTCCCGGGCTCGACACGCGCCTTGGTGGCTTGACGGCGGTGTGGCGGCTTCATCATCTGCTTGGTGCGGCCGCCTTTCTCCTGCTGATGGCCCACCCGCTGCTGCTGGCATTGTCCGCGGCCGCAGTCTCGCCGCAGGCGTCCATGAGCGTTCTCTGGCCGCCCCTGGAGGATACAAAAGTCTGGGCCGGCTGGGTCGCCCTCCTCGCGATGATGATCTACCTTGCCCCGAGCTTCTGGTTCTTCGGCCGGCCAGACTACCAGCGCTGGAAATACCTGCATCTTCTCTCCGGCGTGGCACTGATCCTGGGCCTCTGGCACGCCGTGGAGCTCAACCGGGCGCTCCCCGGCATCGGCGGGACGCTGCTCTGGACGGGTTTCGGGGCACTTGCAGTCGCGGCGTTCGCCTACCGGGTGGTGCTCTCCCGCTGGCTTGGCCCTTACCGTTATCGGGTGGCGGCTGTGACACCGCTGGCACGGGATGTCGTGGAGATTGCCCTGACGCCGGAAGCGCGACCCATCCGCTACAACGCGGGTCAATTCATCTACCTGCGGCACTTCGACCCGGCGTTACGCCCGGGGTATGGCGAGGAACACCCTTACACCATCGCCTCTAGCCCGCTCGACGAGCAGGTACGTATCGGCATCAAGGCGTTGGGCGATGCCTCGGCGGCCATGGCGCGCATCAGCGAGGGCGCGCCGGTGACCGTGGAGGGTCCGTACGGTCGCTTTTTTCCCGAAGGCGGAGCCGATACAGGCCAGCTCTGGATTGGCGGTGGCATCGGAATCACGCCATTTGTCAGCCGCGCGCGGCACCTGAAGGCCGGACAGGCCGCCTGTGACGTGCACTTGGTGTACTGCGCGAACCGGCCCGAACGGGCCTATTACAGCGACCAACTCCGCGACATTGCCGACACGATGCCGGGCTTTTCGTTCCACATGCACTATTTCAACGATCAAGGCCCGTTGAGCCTGCAGTATCTGCGTTCGGTGTGTGAGGACTTTGATCAGCGCTCCATCTTCATCTGCGGCCCGGGACCGATGACCGACCACATCCTGCGCCTGATGCGCGAGGCGGGGGTGCGCCGGCATCGCATACACACCGAGGAGTTCGACCTATTATGAAACGGCTGGTCTTCGCCGCCTGGGCGGCGTTCTTGGGCGCTGTTGTTACGCTCACCCTCATCGGCGGTCTCGGGGAGGCGCCCGATTCGGAGCGACCCGATGCCGCGCAGGCCAGTTTCATCGGGACTGAGAATTGTGTCGCCTGCCACACGGCGGTCCATGCCGCCTACCGTGACACCTACCATCCCATGAAGCTGGGACCCGCCACAGAGATCGATCAGGAGCTCTTGGAGCGGTGGGAGGACCTACCGGATCCGCGGGGCAATCCGGTGGTCTTCGATGAGGACGAGCCCTCGGGCATCGACGGGCTCCGGGATCTGGAACTCGATGACGGTACCCGGTTGCAGGCCATCGCCGGTGTCTACCTGGTCCACGAGGGCGGGCGCAGGTTCACTGCCCGTTTCCTGGATGCCGACGACAGCGTGGAGCACGAGCGCCCGGTTTCGCCCTACCACGTCGGGGCGAAGTACCGACAGGCCTTGACGGTGAATCTGGGTGAAGGGGCCGGCAGCCGGCTCCTCAAGTACCAGTACAGCTTCGACGACGGCGCCTACCAGCATACCTGGCGGGATCGCAACCAGGCCCGAATCTACGAGGAGAACTGCATCGGCTGCCATGTCAGCGGATTCGACCTGGACGCCTTCGAGGCAGATCGTAACCAGCCCCTTGAAGATCTGGCGGCGGATCTGGGCGTAGGCTGCGAATCCTGCCACGGGCCGGGGAGCAAGCACGTGACCGCGCCCCGGGACCCCGACCTGATCGTTAACCCCGCTCGGTTGAGCACGGATCAGCAGGTGCATTCCTGCGCGCAGTGCCATATTCGTGGCGCCAGCCGCGTCCACGCGGGCCGCCAGGACAACATCGACTTTTCCCCCGGAGACAACATCCTGGATCACTTTGAACCGGTCCCTGTCGCGTGGGGCGAGGGAACGCCGCGGGTTGCGGCCGACGGCAAGGCGGCGGCCAGCCGCCAGCAGTTCATGGACCACTACCTGGGCACCAAGGCCAGCATGACTTGCACCGACTGCCACGCCATGCACGAGCCGGATAGCCACGCGGCACTGCTTCGGGATGACATGCTGGAGAGCTGCGCGCGCTGTCATGGCGACAGCGACTATCCGGACCTCGCGACCGTTCGGGAGGTCATGGACGGCCAACGGGGCTGGGAAGACCCGGCATGGCGCGGTTGGCGGCTGCAGCACACCTTTCGCCTCGACGACGACCGGCGGGTCATTGGCCTGCCGGAGGAACGCTGGCCGGAGCACGACAATTGGCCGTGGGCGGATCCGGACTGGCAGTGGGATATGCCGAACCGTTAGGCACCAGGCGGGGCGGCTGTTTTTGATTGAGGCAGGTACAAGTGGCTGGCAACAGGAGGCGGTCGATCCCGTGGTCTCGCCATGGACGGGGCCTGGCTATTTTGCTTTCGCCAGAGAAGCCAACGGCTTACGGCATAATGCCGCAAGCCGTTGGCGGCACCGTCACGATGGCGAGCAGCGCAGCCGAGTCGATTAAATGCCGTACTTGAAGGACAGGGAAATCTTAACCCTGAAGGCCGTGATCTTCCCGCTCTCGTCAATGGTGACGTCGTGCTCCTTCACTTCGGCAACGCGCGGATGCTTAATGCTCTCCGAGGCGGTACTGATCGCATTGCGCGTCGCATCTTCCCAGGATTTGTCGCTGCTCCCGATAATGTCGATTACCTTGTAGGCGCTATTCGGCATGGTGGTCTCCTAACCGTTGTTGATTCGTCGTTGCGGTTTTGCTCCAAGGTCCCTTCTTATCGCAACAGATTCTGATGGGACTCTTCAAGTGTAGATGCCTATGCGGCCTTGTGTTGAGGCAACACCCATCAACACCACCACTATCGGCTTCACTCCCCGGCGTCCATTGCGTCGCGGGGTCCTTGCGCCCCGAACCGCTGTCAAATTGCGCAGTCACACCTATACTTGATGGTTGAAACGGGCAACTCCAGACGTCGCGGCCCTGGTGCCGGTGGGGTTGGCGAGTGCCCGCTCGCTCCCTATTCGGGCAGTGCCCGCCAGAGTGGCGCCTCGTCGGCGCTCCCGGATTGGGTGCAATTGCGTGAATGTCCGGACCAGGGCGGGGTTGTAGGGGTGTGAATCTGTCGTGTGCACGACGAATTCGTGAGTATGGAGGCGTTATGTTGACCATGGAAGACTGCATCGCTCTGTCGGATCTTACCGAGGACGAGATCGAGGCGATTGCGGAGCACGAACACTTGCCAATGATGGCGGCGGTCGAGATGGGCTGGTATCTCGTGCAGACGAAGGAGGGGGAGAAGCGCATCAAGCGCATGATCGCGGATGATATCGCGCACGCCCAGGAGCGAGGGGATCATCAACACGCGGCGAAGCTGAAGCTGGTCCTCAAGCAATTCCTCGAGGAACACGGCGATATCGATAAATCATAGCTTCAGTGTTGGGGCTGCGGTGAGAGCGCCGCGTGCCGGGAGGCGATGACATGGGCGAGTTCGAGCTCATGGTCCGGGATCGCCTCATGGGTTGACGCTCAGGGATGCCTGGATTAACTGCTCGATATGCGCGACATGGCCGCCCCGCCAGTAGACGTGCCCGCACTCGGTGCAGCGCCGGAAGACTGTGTAATAGCGCTGGGTCAGGGGTTCGAGCGCATGCTTGACCTCCGCCTTGTCCACGCACTCGAGCGGTCCATTGCAGCGGGCGCAGCGGGTGAACGGCGCAACCAGGCCTTGTAGCTGAAAACGGTTCGCCACCTCGGTCAGTTGCCGGGGCGGTCGGTCATTGCGAACGCAATAGCCGTGGGTGATGATGCGCCGCTTGAGCAGGGCACGGTCACGCGTCAACAGGATCCGGCCCTCCTTGGCAGAGACCTCCGCGAGCTGCGCGTCTTCATAATCGTTCCGATACAGGGTGTCGAAGCCGCACAGGCGCAAGTAGCGCGCCAGGGTCCCCAGGTGCGTGTCGAGCACGAAGCGCACGCTGCGCAAAGGCTGCCGGCGGACCCGGAGGTGTTCCGAGACATCGAATGACTCGAACACCGGGTAGACCGCAATCCGGTCCCCATCCCTCACCAGGTAGTCGAAGCCCACCGATTCGCCGTTGACGAGAATGAGCTCGACTTCCGGATGGGGCACGCCCAGTGCCTCGATCATGTCCTTGATGGAACCGCGACGCTCAAAGATGCAATCGAATGCGGTCTTGCGCCGCTCGGGTGGCAGGAAATCATTGAGTTCCTCGTAGAAGCGAAACGTCGCTCGGGCCATAGGCAGCGGCTCCAACGCAGGTCCCCCATTGTAGCGGGGTGCCTCGGCTGTGTGTGCGCCGCCGGTCCCGCAGCGCCGGGTGTCACGCGCGCTGGTGGACAATCTGGCCGCCCACGTAGGTGGTGTCGAGTGGAGGGCGTCACCGAGCGTGAATGCCGCACAATGGCGGTTGTGCCGTTGCGACACAGCTCATCCAGTAAATGGTGCCGCGCATGGCGTAAGGCTCATGGGTTGCAGTGCTCATACAGATAGCCACCCGACACTCATGTTGATTCTTTGCATGTGTTATCAGACGCTGCCGCAAGGCTGGCTGCCAGGGTCACGGCTGCTCGCCCCAGGCGGCTCACGGGCGTGTTGTCCGGAAGCTTCTGGTTCCATGACAGCCCCGAGGTATGGGGCATGGGGACCACGGGAACACCAGTGTAGAGCGGCAGATCCGATCTCGCCGGGGCTTGCGCCAGCAATGCCCGCACGCGCTCCAGGTGGTTGTCCTTCCACGATGGCAGCAGGTGGCGTGTGGCGGTGTGCCCCACCGTCAGCAGTACCCGCGGGGCGAAATCCTGCACTGTATGCAACAGCCAGTGGCTGCAAGCCTGGATTTCCGGGCGCCGGGGCCGCCGGTTACCGGGCGGCCGGCAGCGGACGACATTGGTACGGGCGTAGCCGCAGCGTGCGATGCCGTGCTCGGCGAGGACACGGTCCAGGGTGCGTCCGGCCGCGCCGCTGAAGCCGACGCCGGTGATGTCTTCCTCGCGGCCGGGTGCTTCGCCAACCGCCAGCAGGCCGAAACGGGGCCCATCCGGCAGCACGACCTGCGTGCGGCCTTCACACAGTGGGCAGGCGTTGCATTGCTCCGGGTTGTCGTATCCCATGTGGAGAGGGCCCGCTTTAAGCTCGGCGTTGATGACAATTGTACGACAGTCAGGGCGGTTGGTGGCTTGGCGCGCGGGTACTCGCGCGCTCCGGTTGACTCGCCCCCGTGTCACCTTATAATCCGAACATCCTAGTGGCACACGAGGTTCCGAAGTTGGACGCGTGTAATCATTGTCGCAAGTCCACAGCCCTCGTTCTCTAACGGGATCCCCTCCAGGCGTCAAACTTTCCGCCTGTCCGGGTCCCGTAGTTTGCGGGAAGCGGTCAGGTCGGCGCGAAACGTGCCCCATTCGGCGTCTAATCCGACCGTAACGGCCATCCGGTAACACCGGCGGTCGCGGGCGGTGTGCGTGCTCGGTATCGCCTGGCAAGAAGATAAAGAGGTGTGTTGATGCGCCAGCCAAGCATGCGTTTTCCTGTTGCCTGCCTTCTTGGTTTAGCACCGATGACTGTGTCAGCGGCAGGGGGGCACTTCGTGGTCGACGACACCGTTGTTGCGGGGCCGGGCAACGTGGTGGCGGAGGTCTGGTACAGCCGCCAGTCCTCAGGAAACGACGAGCGGGTTGCCGTTCTCAACTACGGTCTCCATTCGCGGGGCGAAATCGGGCTGGAGGCGGGCAGGGAGCGCCAGGAGGGGGTCGACGACGACCTCGTCGGGCTCACCAGTAAGTGGACGCTGGCCGAGTATGCCGCGGAAGGTATCGGCGTCGCGGTTGCGGGTGGCGTATTTGCCGACCCGGACACGGACCGCTTCCAGGAGGCGGAAGTATTCTTCCCGGTGGCCGTTCCCCTGGGCGGGAACGACCGTGCCATGTTCCGCTACAACCTGGGCTGGTCCCATCAACGCGACGCGGATGACCGTGACGTGCTCACTTGGGGCTTTGGCGCGGAGGCGGAGCTGGTGCCGCGCGTCAGTGCCATCGTCGAAATCTACGGCGATCAGCGTGACAGTACTGAAATCCAGACTGGCGTTCGCCTCGACCTGGCGGACCTGGCTGCGCTGGATGTCGGCTATGGCCGGGAACGCCGCGACCGAGGCACGAGCTGGTGGACCGTCGGCTTGGCCGCCGAGTTCTAGGTGCGCACCGCCCGGAGGTAAACCCGGGGGCTGTCATTGTGTTGAGATATTGCCCATACAACGTTGATATCGTTGCGGGACAAAGGGAGTATCGCCATGGAAAAGACCGAGATGATCCAGGAGCTTGTCACGCTCTTCCAGGCTGAACACTGGGATGCCCTGGACAGCCATCTTGAGGAGATGGCCGTCCAGGACATCGCACAGGCCATCAGCGAGCTTGAGCCGCAGGAGGCAAAACAGCTGCTGTTGCGTCTCCCGCGGGATCGACAGCCGCCCGTGTTTGCCTATGTCTCGCCCACGCACCAGGACGCCTTGTTGAGTGATCTGGACGCGGAGGACGGTCGCTTCATCCTCTATCACCTGCTTCCGGACGATCGGACGGCTCTGCTGGAGCGCCAGAAGCCCGAGCGCCTGGAAGCCCTGCTGCAATTGCTCTCCCCGGAAAACGTCAAGGAAGCGCTTCGGTTACTCGGCTTCCCGGAAGAGAGTGCCGGGCGCATCATGACGCCCAAGTTTCTCACGGTTCGCGTTGGCTGGACCGTGGAACAGGCGCTCAATCATGTCCGCTCTCGCAGCCAGGCCGGCGAGACACTGAACATCGTCTTCGTGACAGATGTGCGCGGGGCGTTGCTCGGGCAGGTGCGGTTACGGGATTTCGTC
>NZ_SKOG01000216.1 GCF_007120195.1 Aquisalimonas sp. | reverse complement strand
GACTGCATGCGCAGACCGAGGCCGGTGAGTGTCACGATACCGATGACGATGCCGGCCGTGGCACAGGCAGCCGAGATGGGAACGGCCTGACGGGCACCGTCCTCGAAGGCCCGCAGCAGGTCCCTGCCCCAGTCGAGCCACGTGCGGCCGACGACCTTCGGCCAGGTGCGCGGCACGGTGGTGTGTCCGCCCGCATCCTGGCGCCGGCCGGAACGTTCGCGCTCCAGCGCGGCCTCGACGCCGGCGAAGGGATCCCCGCCCCGTGCGCTCGTGCCCAGGGCACGCACGATGATGATCGTGTTGCGCGCGACGAGCGATACCAGCAGCGCCAGTGGAATGGCCCAGAATGCCGACATCGTCGGCGTGTACTGGGCCACGACGAGTAGGAACACGAGCCCGAGGATGGGGATCACCAGGTGGAACTGGCTGAACAACGTCGGCAGGAACGGGGGCAGCTCCCGCCGCGGCAGGCCGTGGATCTTCCATTTCAGTGCGTGCATGTGGACGCAGAAGATGATGCCGGCGAGGTCGAGGAGCGCCGGCAACAGCGCCGCCTGGATGATCTGCAGGTAGGAGATCCCGGTCATCTCCACCATGACGAAGGCGGCAGCACCCATTACCGGCGGCAGGAACTGCCCGGTTGTCGATGCAGCCGTTTCAATGCCTCCCGCCGTCTGCGGCCGGAATCCGACACGTTTCATCAGCGGAATGGTGAGCGTGCCGGTGGTCGCGACATTTGCGGTGGAGCTGCCGGAGAAGGAGCCCATCAGCGCGCTGGCGAGCACGGCGGCCTTCGCCGGTCCGCCCTTGTAGCTTCCCAGCCCCGACATGGCGACGCGCGTCAGGTAGTCACTGATGCCGGTGCGCTGCATCACCGCGCCGAACAGCACGAACAGGAAGACGAACGTCGAGGCCACGGCGAGGGGAATGCCGAAGATGCCTTCCGTGGTCGGATACAGGTGGCGGATGATGCGTTCGGGCGAATAGCCTCGGTGCTCGATAACGCCCGGCATGTAGGGGCCGAAATACGCATACAGGATGAACAGGCCCGCGATGGCCGGCAGTACGGGCCCGATGGCACGGCGGGTCGCCTCGAGCAGCGCGAGGATCGTGAGCGCGCCCATCGCAAGGTCGAGTGGCGTCTCCGCGCCTGCGCGCATCACCATGTCGTGGAAGTTGAAATAGAAGTACAGCGGGCCGCAGATCGCGATCGCGGCAAGGAGCATGTCGGTGATCGGGATCCGATCCTTGCGCAGGCCCGCGAAAGCCGGATAGAGCAGAAAGATCAGCGCCAGGACGAACGCAAGATGGATGGCGCGCAGGTTCTGGGCGGGCATGAGCCCGATGCCCGTCTGATAGAGCTGAAAGACGGCGAACACGATGGCGATGGCGGCAACGCCGAGCCCGATGATACCGCCCGGCAGGCGCTGCAGCGCCGATTCCTCCGGCACGCCGGCGGTCGATTGGCTCATAGCGACTCCGGTCCGGTTCGCCATCCCCGTCGCCGGCCAGCGCCGGGGTGCGCGGCAGGCCGCCGGGGCAGGACGGTCATCCGCCCGCCCCGGTGCAGCGCAAGCGCGTCAAGGAACGCCCCTACTGGCGTTCGAAGAATGCCTCCGCGCCCGGGTGCAGCGGCACCGGCATCGCTTCAGCCGCGTCCTCCAGCGAGATATCGCAGCCGCGTGCGTGCGTATCGCAGAGCCGCTCAAGCGTTTCCTCGGCGAACAAGACCTCGAGCATTTGCTCGACGAGATCCGCGTCCAGGTCCGCATTCGCCACCAGCATGGCGAGCACAGTGACCGTGGGGATATCGTCCTCGATGCCGCTGTAGGTGCCGCCGGGAATCGTGAAGCCCGCGTAGAAGGGCCACTCTTCGCTGACCTCCTCGGCCATGTCGGGGTCCACGGGCACGATGGAAACATCGTGCGTCGCTCCGAGATCCACGACAGCGGCCGTCGGGATGCCCGCGGTCAAGAATGCCGCATCGATGCGGCCATCCCGAATGGCGTCGACGGCCTCGCCGAAGGGCAGAAAGTGCTCGGTGATGTCGGCGTAGGCGATGTCGTGCGCCATCAGGATCTGGCGGGCGTTGGCCTCCGTCCCGCTGCCGGGAGCGCCAACGGCGACCCGCGCGCCGGCGAGATCATTCACGGATTCGATACCGGAATCGGCCAGCGTGACGATCTGGATCACCTCGGGATAGAGCAGCGCCATGCCCAGATTACTCTCCTTAGGCGAGTCGTCAGCGAACATTTCCGTCGCATGGAATGCGTAATTGGCAATGTCGTTCTGCACCATGGCCAGTTCCGCTTCACCTTGCTCCACGATCCGGACGTTGACCACGCTGGCGCCGGTCGACTCCGCCGTCACCCGCAGGTCGGGAATTTGCTGCGACCATGCCTCCGCCATGGCGCCGCCGAGGGGGAAGTAGACACCGCCCGTGCCGCCGGTTGCCAGGGAGATCGACTGCGACGCCTGGGCCACGTTGCTGCCCGACGAGACTCCCAGGCCGAGGCTCAGCACGCCAGCGGCGATGAACGCGACAGTGTGTTTCATGGCATACCTCCGTTTGGATCGATTGCCAGGTCAGGCGGCACGACCGGGATGTGCCGATCGTCCGGCAGCCGTGAGCTGCTGAGGAGTATAGAAAAGATTGAGTATAGGAAACATAAACACCCTCTTCCCCCCACTGTAGACTGGTTTATTCGCGGCTGACGAGCTGACGCATGGCCGTGCGCCCTTCCGCCGTCCACGCAATCACGCCCTGCAGTCCTCCCCAGCGCCATTTTCCGATCCATCCCAGCCGGCAGGCCGGCCGATATCCGTGCTGTGGCCTGGCGGTGACAGCATCCGGGTGTTGATCGAGGGAGGTAATGTCAGCCGAACAGGCCGGCAGGCGGTGCCCGCGCTGAGGGAAGCAGGCTCGGGGGTGTCGGCGCCGCCCTTTCTTCAGGCGAGCGAGGATCTTGGTGGTGACACCACCAAGATCCTCGATGTAGGCAATTCGCTATTCGGTGAGCGGAGCCAGGGTCAATTCCACGCGCCGGTTTAATTGCTTGCCCTCGGGTGTGCTGTTGTCGGCGATCGGCCAGTCTTCACCGAGCCCGGCGGTGGCAATCCGGCGGCTGTCCACCTCGCGGCTCTCCAAGTGGCGTCCCACCGTTGCCGCGCGGCGTTCCGACAGGAGTTGGTTGTAGGATGCCGCCCCCGTGCTGTCCGTGTGGCCGGCCACTTCGATCAGGGTCTTGTCAAAGCGATTGGCGACCGTGGCCACCGAGTCCAGCACGTCGAAGAACTCCGTGCGCAGATCGGCGCTGTCCACCGCAAAGGTAATGTTCCCCGGCATGTTGAGTATGATGTCGTCACCCTGGCGGGTAACGCTGACACCGGTCCCCTGCAGCTCTTCCCGCAGCTCCCGTTCCTGGCGGTCCATGTAACCGCCAATCGCGCCGCCGGAGAGTCCGCCGACACCAGCGCCGATCAGGGCGCGCTTGCGGCGGTCCCTGCTATCGCTGCCGGTGAGCGCACCCACGGCGGCGCCGGCTACCGCACCGATGGCTGCACCGGTGGTGGCGCGCGCCGTTCTTTCCTCGCCCGTGTAGGGATCTGTAGTCGTGCAGGCGGCGGCGAGCAACAAGCTTGCGCTGAACACGGCCACCAGGGGCATGGTTCGACTGTTCACGGCTGAAATGCTCCTTTCTCAGGGACGGGCTCGATCGCGAAAACGAGGCGAGACATGTGTCGGGATATCTCTGGATGCAGAGCCTACCCCAATCCGCAGTGCCGGTATGTGTCATTGGTCAGATTTCTGGAAAATCAGTGTTGCGTTGGTCCCACTGAAACCGAAGCTGTTGGACATCACGGCATGCAGCCCGGCGCCATCCATGCGCATGCGAAGTATGGGCGCGTCGCCGACCCCCGGATCGAGGGTGTCGATAGCTCGGCGGATGGGTATCCGCTGCCGGCGTGCCCTGTTGACGGCCATTCCCACCGAGCCGAGACGCTCGTCCGTGGGAGCGTGAACTTGCGGTGAAGCCAGCCGGTGCAATAGTTGCCGGAGATGGGCCTGAAATTTCCACCGGAGGACTTAGCCATGATGCGAATCGCACTCGCCGCCGGCATCGCATTAATTTTCGCCACATCCGTCTATGCGGAAGACGCCGAAGTGTACGTTGACTATCGCCAGGGGCTAATGAGCGCTGTCGGCGGCAACACTGCAGCGTCCGCTGCAATCCTCATTGACGGCGCGCCTTTCGAGGCCAACCTGGAGGAACACGCCAGGGCCATCGAACGACTGACAGAGGACATCCCGGCCCTGTTCCCCGAGGGAACGGACCATGAAGACAGCGACGCCAAACCCGAGGTCTGGGACGACCGTAGCACATTCGAGGAACGGGCAGAGGCCAGCCACCGCGCAGCGACTGCGTTCCGTGAAGCGGTGGAGGAAGGCGATCCGGCTCAGGCCATGCCGTATTTTCGTGAACTTGGGGGCTCCTGCAGCAACTGTCACGACGACTTCCGGGTCGAGGAGTGACGCCAAACGCATGGCAGCGAAGGCACGCGCTGGCGGCGACCTTGCTATTGGCTGCCAGCGTTACCGCTGCCGCACCACCAGACGGGCTGTCGGATGAGGAAGAACAGGGATGGTACGTCCTGCGGGCCGGCGCCTGCGTGGCCTGCCATACGGCGGATTACGACGGCGCCCCCTTCCTGGCCGGCGGACGCCCCATAGCGACGCCGTTCGGTACATTCTACGGGCCGAACATCACCCCCGATTCGGACCATGGGATCGGCGCGTGGGAACGCGACGACTTGCATCGGGCGCTAACCGAGGGCCTCGACCCCGAGGGGCGGCACTACTACCCCGTCTTCCCCTATACCTCCTACGCGAAGATGACAGACGAGGATATCGACGCGCTGTGGGCGTACCTGCAAACCGTGGAACCGGTGGCAAAGCCCAACTACCGCCATGAGGTGCCATGGCCGCTATCCTACCGCTCGTTGCTGATCGGCTGGAAAGCCCTCTATTTCAGCCCCGCCGCCTTCGAGCTCGATCCGCAACGTTCCCAGTCCTGGAATCGGGGCGCCTATCTCGTCCAGGCCCTGGGTCACTGTGCTGAGTGCCATACCCCCAGAAACCTGCTCGGAGGACCAGACGAGCCCCGCGCCTTTGCCGGCAACCCGGATGCCCCTGGGGACGAGCGGGCACCCAATATCACTCCCCACCCCGAAGAGGGCATCGGCGACTGGCGGGAACGCCACATCGCACGCTACCTTGGCTTCGGCATCAAGCCGGACGGAGACTTCGCCGGCGGTTCCATGGCCGATTTCATCGATACCGGCTCCAGCCACCTCACCGACGAGGACCGCCGGGCCATCGCCGAATACATCCTTTCCCTGGAACCGATTCCCTAGGCGATGGGTGCCGACCTTCGAGAGGGGGGATCTCGCCCCACTCCAGAAGCTTGACGAGATGGGCGCGGGAGACATTGAGGAGATCCGCCGCTTCCTGCGTCGTGAGTTCCGCATGCGTCGGCACAATCGTGACCGTATTGCTCTGGGCCATCTCTGCAAGCAAGTCACGTAGCAGAGGGGGCGCCCCACCCCTCATTGTCGTCGTAGACCCGCACATGTCCCCTGAGCGCTTCCTCGCCGATTACGTGCAGACGGTCTCGGTACACGCCCCCATGACGCCCCCATCGCGGCTTCGGTATTCCGGGGGAGGGATGCCTGGGCGGAACGAACTCAAGCAAAGGTGGTTAGCGGACTTCCTCCAGATACCAGCCGGCCAGATTACGGGCGATGATCTCGGGGTGGTCTTCCTGGATATAGTGTCGACCCGGGCCCACGAAGCGGGTCTGCAGATTGTGGTAATGCTCGCGCATCCAACCGGCCGCTTCGGGAGGAACGATGGCTCCCGGCCGGGCGTACAGTAGCAGTTTCGGGGTCGGGGAGGTTTTCAGCCACTCTCCCACCCGTTCCACCGCTTCCACGTTGCGCTCCGGTTCTCCTTCAATCGGGAGTTCCCGCGGCCACATCAGAATCGGTTTGCGGTCCTCCGGGTTGCGGAAAGGTTCCCGGTAGACTTCCATCTCCTCATGGCCAAGGTCCCGGGTCACCGGCCCTTCGGCCAGCAGGGATTCGATGAAGATGTTCTGTTCCACGATCAACTCTCGCCCCTGCTGAGGGTCCCGAAGTTCCCTGAACAGATCGGCCCCCTCCTCTCCCATGGCTTCAATGTCGTCCATGGGATAGGCGGGAGGGACGATGGCCTCCATGAAAGCAACGCCGCGCACGTTAACCAAGCCAGCCATCAGTGGGAAGGACAGCGATGACTTCAAGACGCCCCCTTCTACTCCCGTACCCGCCTGTAACGATTGTGATAGGTAAGAACGCATTGCATCAAGGATAGTCGGATGCTCCTCCAGGCCCGGCCTGTGCGAATCTGTTCCTGTTGCGAGGATCCCGAGATGATCGCGAAGAGCGTCGACCACCGAAAAGGAAAAGATGGCCCCAGAACCGCTGCCCCTTGCCCGCAGCAGGCCACCGCCGGGCCCGTTCGGTTGACGTTTCCGGAGTTCAACCCGGGTGCTGTGACGCGCAGGGTACGGCGGGCTATCGGCTGGCCTGACGGCTGGAATGGATCACGCAACGGAAGTGACCGGAGGGCGCATCACCCTACCCCTCGCGACTTTGGGTAGATGGCCCGATCAGCGTGTCATGAAAGCGTGATCAAACCTGGTCGGCTCAGCGCAGGATGCGCCCGACAAAACCTCGCCGGAGCCTCTTGACTACTCGGCGAATAGACATCACTCGATCGCTTCGGCGGTTTTAAACGATTGCCAGTCTTCGTGTCCGTGACGAACGCGGATGATGAAAACGTCGCCATCGTCGACTCGATAGACGATCAAGGGGAGCTCCAGAGCGTGGCAGTAGTCAGTGACAAAGAGCTGGCTGGTTGCCTGCTCTGAGCCGGTCACGTCTGGTCAGCACTGGATGAGCTACTCTGCAGCCTGTTACCTGTCGGTGCCCTCCTGTCCCGTCACGTCGACTGGTCCTTTGTGAACGGCAACCGCACGTCGAATACGAAGGCGCCATAGTCAGTCGCGGTAATCTGACCCGCGTTGGGATGCCGCGGGTTGATGATGATGTTCCAGGACACGGGAATGACCGCGGAGGGTGCTTGCATCATCAGTAGGTCGTTGGCCCGATTCTCCAACCAGTCCAGTCCAACCGACTCCGGGTCGTGCGGCATGGATGGAACATCCAGGATGTTGGCCGAGGCCTCAACCGGAACCACCAGCTCGATCAGGCGGAAGTCCAGTGGCGCAACTGGCTCCTGAAGACCGAAATGCACAGCGTTCTCCCAGGCAGCGCGGGCGGGATGCTCCGAGGTATAGATGGCCGGATACCCTGGGGGCGTCCAGCGGCCACCATACCGGCGCGAGCCCTCTCCTGAGAGGTCGGTTGCGAATTTGGCCCGGGCGATGCGGTAGAGCCGCATCACGCAGCGATGCCGCGCTCGATGCGACCCAATAACTGCTCAACCTGGTGAACCCCTGGGTAATGCACCAACAGTTCGGCTGGCACCTGTCCATCCAGTGCCCGGTTGGGTTGCTCGAGCCACTGCCGGCCACGCTCGTGCTCGCCAAAGACCTCAGCCGCCCGGGCATAGATTCGACCCAGCCGCACCACGCGGTCCGACTGTTCCTGTGACAGACGCACCGAACCGCTCTTGGAAGAGAGCGTGGTGCGCGGGATCACCCGATCGAACACCCGCGGCGAGATGCGCGTTCTGAGGATGCGAGCGTTCTCCGTTGGCAGCCCTTTGGTGACGACGTCTCGGAGCAAAGTCCAGTCATTCGTTGAGGCCGATGACCAGCCCTCAACGCGAAGCTCGCCGAGATAATAGGTCAAGTACTGCTGGCGCTCTTGAGTCTGCATGCCCCATCGCTCCGTGTCGGGTCCGACACCAGCATGTGACGAAACCGACGGCCAAAATAGCGCCGAGACGAAGCCTTGGGCCCGGGTAGGCGTGAGACTAATCAGCGTTTGCCCAACACCTGCCCCTTTGAGAGGATCGACGAGTAGGCACCGGGGTCCGCGATCGACCCTTAACGGCCATTCCGTGAGTGCTGATCCTATGGCCGCTTTCTTTAGGAGGCCCTCTGGTTCTGCCCGAACCAACGCGGACAAGTTGGGAGTGTTATTCATTCCGAAGGTCAGTCATGTCCCCCGGCGCGGTCGCGCAGTACCGACAGCGACCAGCTCCCCCGCGATCCAGTCCCGCACAAGCCGACTGACCTCGGCCGGGCTGCGTTGTGTCGTTGCAATGTGGGGACCGATCCGAACCGTGATCAGACCAGGCCGCTTTCGCCAGTCCTGGGTCGGCCAGCAGTAGCCCGAATCGACGGCTACCGGCACCACCGGCACGCCGTTGGCGCAGGCGAGCCGCGCCCCGCCCTGCAGGAACCGACCCAGCTCACCGTGGCGCACCCGCATCCCCTCCGGGAAGATCACCACCCAGCGCCCGGCTCGGATGTGCGCGGACCCGTGCTCCTCAACCTCGCGCATCGCTTCCCTGGGGGACTGTTCGCCGACGCTGATCTCCTCGAGTGCCTTTAGCGCCATGCCATAAAAGGGCAACCGGAACAGCTCGCGCTTGACGACCCATGACAGGCTTGCCGGGAAAATCGTGCGATAGGCAATGGTCTCCCAGGCCGATTGGTGATTCGACATCACCACCGCCGGCCCCGTCGGCAGATCCTCCAGCCCGATGACGCGATAGCGCACACCACAGCAGACCCGCAACCACAGCACGTTCGCCCGGCACCACAGGCGCGCCGTATCCTCGCGCACGCCATAGGGAAGATGCCAGGAGGCGAAGATCAGCAGTGCGAACGGCGGCGTGATAGCGATGAACCCCGCGAAAAACAGCGCAGATCGCAAAGCTGAGACCATCTAGACCGTTGCTCCTTGTCAAAGCCTTGACCCCAGTGTGGCAGACTGGCGACGGAAAACCGTCTGCGCCCTGCCGTTGCCGAGCGCTCACGCCTGCCCTCGTGGGCCCGCGGTTGCGCTGTCGTGGCTCAGCAACCCAGAGCGCTGCGACCGCCCTATTGGGCCCTCACCGAACCCAACCATGATATCCCGAGTAGCCGTTCAGTGAGCGCCGGCGACGATAGGGCGTATCGGCCTGCCGACGGGGCCGGAGACCTTATTGCCATGGTAGAGTTGGAACCGGAGATTGCGAAAACCGCCCACATATGCCGAGTCGCTTTCCACACATTTGGGCAGATACGCGGATCACCGCACCTGAGCAGCCGCCCACGGAGGGGGAGAGAAGAGCCAATTGATCTCTTATCTGATTGCCCCCGCCCAGGAGTCTCGGCGAGCCCCGAACCGGCCAGGGTTTAACCTCAACCGGCAGCGACCGGCAGCGAGAAGTATCATGTCAGCGAAAGAGAAAGTCACAACGCTGCTGCGCGCCGCCGACATCGAGATCGACGGTACACGGCCCTGGGACTTGCAGGTCCACGACGAGCGGGTCTATCAACGTGTGCTGGCCG
>NZ_SKOG01000072.1 GCF_007120195.1 Aquisalimonas sp. | reverse complement strand
TCCGCACCGATGATTGCGTCCGGGGCATAATCGCCACCCTTGACCAGCACATCCGGCGCCAACAGCGCGATCAAGCGTTCCGGGGTGTCCTCGCTGAAGGCCACCACGTAATCCACGGCGGCCAGCCCCGCAAGCACCTCCATGCGCTGCGACAGCGGTGTCACCGGCCGATCCGCACCCTTGAGCCGGGCGACCGAGGCATCATCGTTGACGGCAACGATCAGGCGATCGCCGAGGGCGCGCGCCTCCTGCAGATAGGCCACGTGGCCGGCATGCAGCAGATCGAAGCAGCCGTTGGTGAACACGACGCGCTCGCCGCTGGCCTTGGCCTGGGCCACATATAACTGCAGTTGCTCCCGTGACACAGGCCCCTGGTCGGGCTCGCGCAGCCCGTGCAGCGCATGCCGTAGTTCCGCCGTTGTCACCGTGGCCGTGCCCAGCTTTGCCACCACGAGGCCCGCGGCCACATTGGCCAGCGCCGTCGCCACCGGAAGCTCGGCGCCGGCCGCCAGCGCTGCTCCCAGTACAGCAATGACCGTATCGCCGGCGCCCGTCACATCGTAGACCTCCCGGGCCCGGGCAGGCAGGTGCAGCATCGCCTCGTCGCTGCGTATCAGCGTCATGCCCTGCTCGCCACGGGTAATCAGCAGGGCGCCAAACTCCAGCTCCGCCAGCATGGCGCGCGCGCGCTGCTCAAGCATGGCGTCATCGGGGCAGGAACCCACCACGGCCTCGAACTCGCCCAGGTTCGGTGTCACCAGGTCGGCACCGCGGTAGCGGGAGAAGTCCGTGCCCTTCGGGTCCACCAACACAGGGCAGCCGGCCTCCCGCGCCAGGCGAATCATGTCGGCGGGCTCGCTCAGGGCCCCCTTGGCATAGTCCGAGAGAATCACGAGCTCCGTCTGCGGCAACGCGGCACGGAACGGCTCGAGCAGTGCGGCGCGATCACAGGCGCTGAAGGGCTCCTCAAAATCCATGCGAATCAGCTGCTGGCGTCGGCTTAGCACGCGCAGTTTGCAGATGGTGGGGTGGCCGCGAACCCGATGGAAATGGCAGGCAACACCCCGCTCGGCGAGCTCATTGGTCAGGGTTGTCGCCGCCGCATCGTCCCCTGTCAGGCCGACCAGCTGCACCTGACCCTGAAGCGCCGCCACGTTCAATGCGACGTTGGCGGCGCCGCCCGGGCGCTCCTCCAGCTGCCCGACATGGACCACCGGCACCGGTGCCTCCGGGGAGATTCGTCCCGTGTGGCCGTACCAGTAACGATCCAGCATCAGGTCACCCGCCACCATGACCCGCGCTGTGGCGAAATCGGGTAACGTCAGTTGCATTGGCACAATCCGCCCATTGAGAATACCGGGCATTCTACAGAAACGAACGCTCCCCCGGGGGTTCCTCCGGTGACGGGCTGCAACGGAGCCGTGTGTGGCAAAACGCAAGCGCAAACACTTCCCGACCCACCCGATGCGCCCGTACAACTGGGGTCAGAGTGCCACCATCGCCGCCATCTGGCTGCTTGCGCGGCTCCCGTGGCGCCTCGGCCTGCGCCTGGGCAGTGCGCTCGGCAGGCTCGCCTACCACCTCGCCCGAGAGCGCCGGGAAATCGCTCGGCGTAACCTGGAGCTCTGCTTCCCCGAAAAACACGCACACGAGCGCGAGGCCCTCGTCCAAGCCAACTTCCGGGCCATGGGGCGCGCTGTCGTCGAGACCGGGCTTGCCTGGTTCGGTGGCCCACAGGTGGAGCGCATTCCGGTCGAGGTGCGCGGGGAGGAGCATCTCCACGCGGCGCTGGCTCATGGCCCGGCCATCATGCTCTCTGGGCACTTCCTGTGCGTCGAGCTCGTCGGCAGGCGCTTGCCGGGGCACCTCCCCATAGTGGTCATGTACAAGCCGATGAGCAAAAAGCCTGTGCTTGATCGTGCCATGCTCAATGCCCGCCGGCGGAACGTCGCTGATGCGATTTCAAAGGACGACACCCGAGCGCTGCTGCGCACGCTGCGCAAGGGCTTCGCCCTCTGGTATGCCGGCGATCAGGACTACGGCCGCAAACACAGCGTCTTTGCCCCGTTCTTCGGCATTCCGGCCGCGACGGTTACGGCGCTAAGCCGCCTGGCCCGTATGAGCAAGGCCCGCGTCGTACCGGCGTTTTTTTTCCGCCAGGATGACGGCCGCTACGTGATCGAGTTCCAGCCGGCCCTGGAGGGATTCCCCTCCGGTGACGAGATGGCGGACGCGACCCGGATGAATCGCGTTCTCGAAGACACAATCCGTCGCTACCCGGAGCAGTATCTGTGGATACATCGGCGGTTTAAGCGCCAGGAAGACCGCAGCATCAGGCTGTATGAATAACCTGGTGTCCGGTAACCGAAATTCGGTTACCGGACACCAGCCGACGTCATGACGACACAGGGCAACACTTCAGCCGTGGACGACACTACTCCCCAACTTGCCCGTGAACCGGCTATCCACGGGCCGAGACGCTGGCTTGCGATACTCGGTTTGAGCCTCCTTGCTCTGGGCATAGGTCCATCCAGCGCGGCAATCGGCGCAGGTTACGTGATGCTGTTGCTATTCGCGGCGTCTTCCTGGCGTGAAATCGGCCACATCTGGCACGCTGGCTGGGCAGCCAGGGTGCTTATCCTGCTGTCTGGTTACGTGCTCATTCAGGGAGCACTCGTTGCCTGGGGAGCGGACGAACCGGGATTCAGCGCCGGGGATCTGCAGCACATGCTGCGCACGGTCAGCCTGGGCACACTCGTGGTCGGGTGGGCCGTGTACGCCAGCCGATTCTCCCCACGCGTACTGTGCACCCTGGCCCTGCTGGGTTTCACGCTCGCAACCCTGCAGGCATTTCTGCAGCACGGCCCCGAACTCTTCGAGATCCGGCGGATGCACTTCCTGCGCAGCCCAAACGAAGTGGGACTGTTTGGCGGCACCCTGACCCTCGGCGCCGCACTGCTGGGTGGCTCCTACACCGTGGGTCGCTGGCGTGCCGGGCGTCCATGGACGGCGTGTGTGGTCGCAATCCTGTCAGTCGTGCTCCTGGCGTTCGGGCTGTGGCTCTGGATTCAATCCGGCTCACGCTCCACCTGGGTCGGGCTTGTTGGCGCAGCAGTCGTTGTCGGCGGCGGCGCCCTGGTTGGCGCCATGGTTGCCAGGCAGCATCTCTCCTCGACCCTTGTCGCCGTCCTGGCTGGCGCAATTATTCTTGGCGGATTCATTGCGTATCAGTATGACAGCGTCGCCGCGCGCTTCCAGAGGGAGCTGCCCAGCGTCCAGACGATCCTCAGTGGCGATTTCGGCAAACTGCAGACAGGGCGGGCCGAGGGCCACAATCCGCGGTTCAAGATTTGGGCCGTCGCCCTGGAGGAGATCCGTGAGAGGCCCGTTTTCGGCCACGGCAGCGGCGCGGTCACCGCAGGGATTCAGCAGGCCGTCGATGATGGCCGACTCAGCGACCGGCGTTCACACTTTCACAGTCTGTACTTGCACCTGGCGGTGTTCCTCGGTGTGCCTGCCGTCATGCTGTGGGTCGGCAGCCTCGCCTCGATCACCGCGCGGGCGTTTCGCCGCCTGCGCGGTGGCCTCGCGCATGACCCCGGTCTTGCCTGGTTTGTGCTCGCGTGGGGCGTGTTCTTTGCCATCACAAGCCTTTTCCAGGTGCGCATGCACAGCGCCTACGGCGCGGCCTACTTCATCCTCTTCAGCGGCCTCGCCTTCGGCTTCTACCTGCAGGCAAAGGAGTCGAGTCACCACGACACGCGCCCCACTCCGCTCGGTGACACGCCCACTGCATCGGCCCATCCACGGGGAGCGGGGGACGAGCGATGAGCGCAATCGTTCACATTGGCTATCACAAGACTGGGACGAACTGGTTCCAGCGCCACCTCTATCCCCACGCCCTGAGTCACCAATACATCCGGCGGCCGGTGGTCCGTGAAGCGCTGCTGGACGTGGGCGCTTTCGCCTTTGACCCCAGCCGCGCACAAGAGATACTGGGCCTTGAAAGCAATGATGCGCCGGTGCTCTGCGAGGAAGAGTTGAGTGGCAACATCCATACCGGTGGACTCGACGGCTGTCTCAGCAAGGACATAGCCTACCGGATACGCGCGATACTGCCCCATGCGACCATCGTGATCTTCGTTCGCAACCAGGTCGCCATGGTGGCCTCGGCCTACAAGCAATACGTCCGCGAAGGGGGCACTTACGGCCTGGACCGGTACCTGCAGCCGCTTAAGTATCGACATAACTCCGGTTTCCGGCAAGCGAAGGCGCCACACTTCACCTTGAACCATTTCGACTACCGGCTTCTGATCCGTCACTATCGGCAAGTCTTCGGGCACGACCAGGTGAAGGTCTACCCCTTCGAGTCATTTGTCGCGGATAACGAGGGCTTCGCCAGAGGATACGCCGAGGACCTCAGGCTGGAAGTGGACTGGAGCAAGGTGAAATACGCCGCCGCCAATGAGCCATACCGCGCCGTGACCTTTCAGCTGGCGAGATTCTTAAACCGCTTCACCTACCGGGACGTCGCCGACAAACGGCACTGGATCAATGTCCCCGGGCTTTACCGCAAGCAGGGCAAGCTGCTAAGGGCCGTGAACCGAACCCCGCTGGCCGGGCCGAACATTGGCTCCGAGGCGCTACTCGGGGCGGAGTGGACGGCAGCCATCAAGGAACGCTACCGGGCCTCCAACCGGCAGCTCGCTGACGAGCTCGCACTCCCGCTCGCCGAGTTGGGCTACCCCGTATAGGTGAGTAACCAGTAGATGAACGGTTTTGGTATCGAATTCCTGGGGCTGCCCGGAAGCGGAAAGAGCACACTCGCGAATCGACTGATCCAGGGGCTCGGACACGCTGAGGCACCACGGGTGACCGTGCGCACCGCAGGACGAGAAGCCCTGCGACAGCGGCTGCGTGCGTCCAGCGCACCCTTCACTCGCCTGCTGATGTACGCCGCCGGGGCAGCCCTCCTGCGCGGGGTTTACCCGGCCACCAAATACGAAATCGCGGCTTACAACGCCTTCTGCCTTGGACACCCGGACCTCACCCTAGCGGCCCTGCGAGCAATTAACCGCACCACCACCGACGGCACCCGGCGGGAGCAGGCGGCGAAGCTGTGGTTCAAGCATTGCGCCCGCTATCAGCTGATCAACGACCACTGGGGAAGCCCTCGGGACGTTCTGGCGCCGGAGGGGTTCTTTCAGAAGGCCATCACGCTGTTCATCTCCGATGCCCCCCCTGTTCCCGAACTCATCGACGCGTACGTGGCCAACGCTCCCATGCCTGCCGTTCTGGTCGTCACCGCCGTCGACCCGGCAGTGGCACTGCAGCGCTTGCACGAGCGCCAGCGCCAGCCCCCACTAGCCGGTGTCACGCATCAGCAGCAGCTCGACACCTTGCGCTCCTGGGCAAAACTCCAGGATCACCTGAGCAACATGGCCACAGCAGGGGGAGTCGAAGTGATTATGATCGATGCCGGGCAACCCCTCGCCGACAATCAACGTTTGCTTGCCCGCCGTCTCGGAGCGTGACGGGAATACAGTGTCCTGAGTTGAGCTAGAACGTGTACCCGAACCGCTCGATCTCGTTGCCGAACACCTCCTCAACGATCACCCGTTCTTCCCTGCCGTAGAAGCTGCGGTAGCCTCTCTGCGCGCCGGAGCTTCTCGCGTGGGGGAACCACGACGTCTCAAAGGGCACGCCGATACGATCGCACAGGTGCGCGAAATCGGGCACGAGGTTTTCGTAGCGGCCCACGAAATCTACCGCGACCTTGTCATCAATCGTGTAGATCGGCCAATTACTCCTGGGCCGAGGAACCACCTTCTCTGCATCCGGCCGCTGCGGGTCGCGCAACCTCTCAAGAAACTCCCTGAAAGAGATATCTGTGGAATCCTTCGTCCGCCACTTGTAGTCAGAAAGCGCTCGTTCATAGGGGTTTCTTACAAAGCAGAATTTGTAATACCGCTCCCATTCCCAAGGGGCGAATGCCCGGAGCTCCTCCGCGGTCGGCTGCTGCGCCTTATTGCCAGTCACGCCTTTATACAACCGCTTCTGGGTCCTGTTGACAAGATCCGCCGGTTGCGGCCTTTTTCCTCGGAGGAGGTCTTTCAAGGCGTTTCTGCCCAAAATAAACGCCCCGCTCGGTGAGCGCATTTCGTTCATGATTCTGCGGTTATAGCGTCCGCCCCGCCTTATGCACTCGGTCCAGCCGCCGACCTGGAGGTCATCGGGCCCCAAAAACGGATTCAGGCATACTGTAATCGAGCTGCCCGCCACTTTTCGGCAATGCAGAAATATGAATCTGTGCCTATGACTGAGTATCATGACCTCATTCCGTCGCTACGCTGTCGTGTGCGAGGCCCCTGTGGTTCGGCGAATCCCATGGGCAACGCCACCAGCTCCCCGGCACATGTTGGCCACCCCGACTCTCCCGCGCACAGCGCATGTCCTGACCCAGGCATCCCGGCCAGTCGCGTCGTCGGCGACAGCGTGACACCGGGATCAGCCAAACACCAATCGCCTTAAGTAAGCCTGGAGGCACCATTGCACCGAGCCGCAGTCTGGGGATGGGCTGCCGTTGCGATAGCGGCGTTCAATGCCTCCTTCGAGTAGCCAATGCCGCGGGGTCGGAAGCGGCGATACCAGGCGGTATGGACCCAGCGGATATCAGCCACAATGCGATTCAGCCCGAGAATCCGGGCGAGGGCGAAACGGTGGTGGCCTTCCGACGTTTTGACGAATACGCCGTTGCGGTCGATGGCCAGGCCAATTTGATGATCGCTGCTCTCGGCTCTGTAGCCGTCTTCCCGCAGGCTCTGGCACAACTTGCCGCAATGGCTCATGTAATCATCCACCCGCCGTTCCGCATGGGCGCGCGCGGCGGGTTCACGGCGACCACGCTCGATGTAGTACTGCACGAGCGGCCTGTAGCAGGCGTCGACGCTGAAGTGGTTGTCGTAGAGGGTCGCCATCAACCGGTAGGTGGGGTGGTCTTCGATGGGGTAGACGCGCCGATCCCAGTTGCCGCGCCGGAGCGACTCTGGCAGGAGGGCGCCGTTGAGCGCGAACAGGAGCTTGGCGGTGGATGTACGCCGCGGGAAAAAGGAGCGCACCCGCACCGGGTCGATCACCACGTTCGGAAACCCACTCATTCGGAAGCCTCGGGTTTGCCCCAGTCCCTGCGGGCCGGCTCAAGGATCTCACGCAACATCGCCTCGTACCCCTGCGCGGTGCGCTCCATCGTGTACTCGGCGGCGGCCTTGCGCAGCGTCTCCGCCGGTAGCGGAGATTTCAAGGTCTCGATGATAGCGCTCGCCAGGGCTTCGGAATTACCCGGGGGTGTTAGCCGCCCATAGCGCCCGTGTTGGAGGATTTCATTGGGCCCGCTGGGGCAGTCGGTAGCGACAACGGGTATTCCCAGGGCCAGCGCCTCGGTCAACACATTCGGTGACCCTTCCCAAAGGGACGACAGCACGAACACGCCCGCCTGCTGCATCCAGGGGTAGGGGTTTTCCACGAATCCTGGCAGAAGAACGTCCGCCTCGACCCCCAGTCGTCGCGCCTGTTGCTGCAGCGAGCGCTCCAGGTGGCCACGACCTAGGATTACCAGCCGTACAGACTGCTGTTGGCGCACCAGGGAAAACGCGTGCACCAGCGTCGGGAAGTCCTTCTGTCGGCGCAGTCCGCCGGCACCAAGGAGCACCGGAGGCTCGCCGTCAGCAAACCAGGGGTGCACGGCGCGCGCCCTGGCCGCCTCCTCGAACCCGGGCGTGATCACCGGGTTGCGGATGAGATAAATGCTGCCAACAGAGAGCCCGGTAATCCGGCTGATATCCTCCCGGACCCCCTGAGAGTTGGCAACGACACCGTCGGCCTGCCGATAGGTCAGACGTAGCGCACGATAGACGCGCCAGCGCTTGAATGCGCTGCGCCCTGCCAACCGGCGGGAGATGGTCGTCCCCGGGCGAACGACGACTTTCACCGGACTGGCGGCGGCCCGCTTGGCCCGCAACGCGGTCGCTGCGTCATCATCCTTGCCGACAATCAGGAATTCCGGCCTGGTGCGCGTCAAGTGATCGACCAGCGCGGCGCGATGCCGGCCACGCTTCCCGGGGAGTGGCACGTGTTCAACGCTGGCCGGCAGGGTGGACATGAACGCGCCGTCACCGGGCGTCAGGTAGGCCACATCGTGGGCCCGATTGGCGAGGCCGTGGGCGGTGTTGATCAGCATACGCTCCACACCGCCCTGCCCGTACTGGGACAGGAAGAACGTGATCTTCATCAGTGTGATATTCTCGGCATCCTTCGCGCATCTGTAAGCGTCAATAGCCTAACAGCGACAGCGCTCTTCTGGTGACACACCCATCGATCATGTGGACCTGTTGCAACGGGTCGTGAGGGCCGATGACAACAGACCGCCCACATATTGCCGTGTTTCTGGCGACCTCTGGCCACAGTGGCGTGGACCGGGTGATGGGTAACCTGATTCCCGAAATGGCACGCCAGGGCGCAAAGGTTGACCTGTTGAAGGTGGACCGGCATGGCCCATACCTCCGCGACGTTCCGGCGGGCGTTCGTATCATCGAACTGGGCAGTCGCCATGCGAATACCAGTCTCCTGCCTCTCATCCGCTACCTTCGCCGGGAACGGCCCGAGGCCTTGCTCTCGGACAAAGACCGGGTGAATCGCACGGCCATCTGGGCAAGGTCGATTGCGCGGGTGCCGGTGAGGCACGTCGTGCGGCTGGGGACGACGGTCTCGCTCAACCTCAAAGGCAAGAACCGGCTCGAGCGCTGGGCCCAGCGCTTCTCGATACGCCACTTCTACCGCCGGGCGCACCATATCATTGCCCCCTCGCAAGGTGTCGCCGATGATCTCGTCGCCGCCTTCGATGTGCCCCTTGACCGGATCAAGGTCCTCAAGAGCCCAGTACTGACCCCGGAGATGGAGGCACTCGCGAAAGCACAACCAGCGCTCCCCTGGACGGATCAGTCCCCCTTCGTGCTAGGGGTTGGCCACCTCTGCCCGCGTAAGGATTTCGCCACGCTCGTTCGAGCTGTTGCAAGGGTCCGTGAGCAGCGCCCGTGCCGCCTCGTGATCCTGGGGGACGGCCGCGAGCGCAACGACCTGCTCGAACTGGCTCGTGCACACAGACTCGGGGACGATCTCTACATGCCCGGATTCTCCGCAAACCCCTACAGTTATATGCGCAAAGCCGGGGTCCTGGTACTAACCTCCCGATGGGAGGGATTACCTGTGGTTATCGCCGAGGGGCTGGCGCTGGGCACGCCCGTCGTGGCAACGGACTGCCCGAGTGGCCCGCGAGAGATTCTGGGCGACGGTGCGTTCGGCATACTGGCGCCGATGGGCGACGCCGATGCGGTTGCATCCGGGATTCTCGAGTCCCTGGCCCACCCGCCCGCAAGCGCCACCTTGCGGGGCGCGGTTCAAGGGTACGAGGTCACGACCAGCACGAGAGAATACCTTCGCGTGCTGCTGGACACGCACTGAGGAGTCCGGGTTTGAAAGCTGCCTCTGCGAACAACAAGCCGCCGATTATCGTCATCGGCATGCACCGCGC
>NZ_SKOG01000040.1 GCF_007120195.1 Aquisalimonas sp. | reverse complement strand
GTCGCCCTTGGCAAGAGGCGCAACACCGCTGCGCGGCCGGACAGGCGCTCCCGGAGGGCTTGCCGGTGCGCCTCCGAGGCGGTGTTGCCGGTCCTCGCCGTAGGGCCCGCTACGCCTTCGGTCCGGCGCCTAGCCTCGAAGGCGCACCGACAAGCAAAAGACAACGAATTTCGGTTACAGGACACTAGAAGCGCACGTGTGCTTCCAGCGCTTGCAGATTATAGCCCTGATTCGGGGAGGAGAGACCCGCGTTGGATGTGTGCTGGACCCGGTATCCGATGAAAAGGTTGCGGTCGACCCTCAGCTGCGCCGTGGCCCAGGAGGTGAACTGCCAGTTGCTGCCGAAATCGCGCCCGCCCAGGGAGGTTTGCGAGATATAGGTCGGCCCGGTACCGAGACCGAACCCCACAGGCGAGCGCGGACTGCCTGCCCACACGCCGACGTTGCCACCGGCGGTAACCATGGAATCCCCGGCCGCGGCGAGTCTGGCGGCGTTGAGTTCCAGCCGGCTGGTCGCGTTCCAGCCCCTGGGGTCACCCAGGCGACCCGGGAGCGGGGTACGCCAGTAGATCTCCTGGCTGTTGAAGCCCGCATCCCCCAGGCTGGCCCCGGCACGCACGCCGATCTCCGCAGCCGAGGGCGCGGTGGCCGGCGTGATCATGAACAACGAGGCCAGCAACAGCCAATGTGCCTGGGATCGATGACGCATGTACAATGATTTCCACGTAATGGAGCGGCAACAACGCGGGCCGGCGCGACCCCACCGAACCCACGGGATCATAGCAGCTCTGACTTAACCACGGCTGAAGATACACCACAGGCCCATGGCCCCTCGTTCTGGCACCGCTGTCATTCCCCTCCGCCGCGCGCGTGGGTTTGTCGCGACGCTTCCACGTTTAAGCAAGCGGCGGATCGTGGACCACTGCGCGTGATTGCCCTCTGGGCAGGTTCTGGACCCGGCATTTGTTCAGGGGGAGAAGCGGTCCCGCCGCGCCGTGTACTCGGAAATAAACGGCTGCATGCGGGTCTCGTCCCAGGGTTGCAGCCCGCTGATCACCACCTTTTTCGAGCCGCTACCCATCACGGCCTCAGCGTCGGTGACCTGGAAGCGCAGCCACTCCTCGGCCCGTTTGCCGTCCACCTCCAGACTGGCGGTATCCAGGACCATATCCAGATCGCAGGTCGTTGGGCGCCGCAGCTCAAAGGCCATGCTGTCGTAGAGCACCAGCGGACGATCCGGGTTGAACATCATTCCCCGCTCGCGCATGAGCGGCTCCAGGAACTCGGGAAAATTCCGCCCGGAGAAGGCGGCATAACGCCGGATGAAGGCCTCGACCACGGCCGGGTCCCGGACGACCTCGCCGTCGCGTTCCACGTCCAGATACACCTTGCCTTGCTCATCCGCGATGCTCAGCCCCGGCGCATCGGAGTCGGGGAACACCAGCGGCACATCCCGCCCCACCATGCCGCGGAAGCGAAAGCCCATACGCTCGGACAATCCGTAGTAGCCCAGTACCAGCGCAAACATCAAATCCCCGGGCACGCAGAACCGGCGGGCATCGGCATCGTGGATGGGGTTGAAGTCGCCGGCGACTTCCTTGGCGAATCGGCTCGCCTGTTCGGCGGAGATCCGCACCGCGCCGCCGCTGCGGCAATGGTAGGCATCGAGGAACATGGTAGTGGCAACTCCCTTTTGGCCCTTGCCGTCATCAAACATGCCCGGCAGCCGAGATCAGGCCGGCGGCACGAACGAAATAATGAGTCGATCGGGCATCCTCGAACCCACGCTATCACCAACAACAGGCTGAAGCCGGCAGGCTCAGCCGCCGACATGGGACATTTCAACTTTCCACTGCAGCGGCGCGGTCTCGCTGGTGCGCTGCTCGGAGTAGCGATCTTCGCGCTGGCGCCACACGCCGCGAATGATCTCGGCGAGCTGTTCGTCGTCCACGCTGTCGTCGCGCAGCGGCGTACGCAGATCGAATCCGCGACCGGCGAACAGGCAGGTGAACAGCTGCCCTTGGGAGGCCAGGCGGGCGCGGGTGCAGGTACTGCAAAACGGCTCGCTCACCGAGGAGATAATGCCGATCTCGCCGGCACCATCGGTGTAGCGGTAGCGACTCGCCACCTCGCCGGTATAGTTCGGCTCCAACGGCTCGATGGGCCATACGGCATCGATGGCATCGCGGATCTGCGCCGCGGTGACCACATCGTCCAGGCGCCAGCCGTTGGAATTACCCACGTCCATGAACTCGATGTAGCGCAGGATGTGGGGGGTCTTTCGAAAGTACTCCGCCATGGGCACGATCTGGCCCTCGTTCATGCCACGCTTGACCACCATGTTGACTTTGACGGGATTCAGCCCCGCCTCGGAGGCCGCCTCAATGCCCTCAAGCACCGGGCCGACGGGCCAGTTGACGTCGTTCACGGCCTTGAAGACATCATCGTCAATGGCGTCCAGGCTGACGGTCACGCGATTGAGTCCGGCGTCCACAAGGGCCTGCGCGTGCTGGGGGAGCAGCGAGGCGTTGGTGGTCAGGGTGATATCCTCGATGCCGTCGATATTCGCCAGCATCTCGATCAACTCCGGCAGATCCTTGCGCACCAGCGGCTCGCCACCGGTGATGCGCAGCTTGCGCACGCCGAGCCCGGCAAACACCCGGGTCAGCCGAGTGATTTCCTCAAAGGTGAGCAGTTCGCGGCGCGCGAGGAATGGGTAGTGCGATCCGAAAATCTCCTTGGGCATACAGTAAACGCAGCGGAAATTGCAGCGATCCGTCACAGATATGCGCAGATCCTGCAATGGTCTGCCGAAGATGTCCTGAGTGGCCATGGAGCGTCTCCCGGCGCGAGCCTTGGCCGCGCGATCTTGCAACGGGGATGCGCGAGCATCCGAAACCCGGCGCCGCACAAGCTGGCGCCCACACACCTAGTGTGACATAGACATGTCCCTGGAATGAATCAAAGCATTGTCGGCCGCTCCCGTGGCGTCACCGTACCAAGGCTGCTTTCGTGGCACGTGCGCGCGGACAGCGCCACCAGCCGGACGCCGGTGCGGGCCGAATTGGGGCGTTGTCCCACACTGACCGACGTGGGGTGGCAACGGCAGGGCTGATATGATCCGGTGAGGAAAACGCCACACAAAGGGGGGCCGTTGCTCCAGACCAAGGCCCGACCCAATACCGTGGTCATGGTGCTCTGCGGCATGTTCACGGCCCTGGTCGTGATCGTGTTCGCACGCCTTGCCTACGGGCTGATCCTGCCGCCCATGCGGGCGGATCTCGGGCTGAGCTACCAGCAGGCGGGAACCCTGGCAACGGTGACCGCGCTGGGGTATCTGGGTTTCGTGCTGGCGGGCGGCGGCGCCGCCGCCCGCTGGGGCGCCCGGCCGGCCGTGGTATTCGGGTTGGCCACAGTCGCCGTGGGCTTTGCAGGGCTGAGCGTCGCCTCGGCCTATCCGCTGCTGATTATGCTCATGGCAGTGCTGGGTTTTGGCACCGCATTCAGTTTCGCTCCAATGGTCTCACTGCTGGCAACTTGGTACCCCGACAAGCGGGGCTTGGTCATCGGCTGCATAACCGGCGGTATCGGCGCAGGCATGTTGCTGATCGGGCTCTTGGTCCCCTGGCTCCACACCCTGTTCGGCGATGACGGCTGGCGTGTCACTTGGGGTGTTTTCGCCGCAGGCGCAGTAGCGGTGGGCGTGCTGGTCATTGCCTTCGTGCGGGATCCGCCGAGCACACAGACCGGCGCCGGTGGCCGGCCGCCGTCCGCCGACAAGTGGCAGATCTACCGCCATCCGCGCATGCTCACGGTGGCTGCGGTTTACGGCATCGTTGGACTCACCTACATCGTTCAGGCGGTGTTCATGGTCAGCTTCATGGTGGAATCCGGCTTCACCGAGGCCACGGCAGGGCGTTTTCTGGCCATGATGGGGCTGCTGTCCGTGGCGGCGGGGCCATTGTGGGGCATGCTCTCGGACCGCTGGGGGCGAGGCAACGCATTGACCACGGCCATGAGCTTGGTCACGCTCGCCATGGCCCTGCCCCTGATCAACCAGAGCCTGCCGATGTTCTTCGTGCATTTTCTGCTCATGGGCTGCTCCGTGAACGGGATGTTCGCTCTGATCCAGGCCAGCAGCACCGACCAGGTGGCACCGCGCTACATCCCCATCGCCTTTAGTTTTGTCACGCTGTTCTTCGCGGGTGGGCAATTCGTCGGCCCAGTTGTCGCCGGCTGGCTGATCGAGACCACCGGCGATTTTCGCACCGCCTTCGGTTTTACCTTCATCGGGCTGGCCATCGGGGTGTATCTGACCCTGCGTATCAGGCGATTCCCGCGAGGCTTCGCAGTGGGCCAGCCATTGGCTGCGACAGCCGCCACGCATCGCAGCCGCGGATAGATCACACCCGGAGGTGGTCTGCCTGATTGGGCAAGTAAGGCAGGCTATCCCGGGCGTTTCAACGCAAACGAGACGGAGGAACGAACCTCTCTGATGCCAAACCACATGCATAACCGGGTGCGGCGGCGCAACGCCGACTGGGATGTGGCCGTTATCGGTGCTGGGGCGGCTGGCATTGCAGCCGGCCTGCAGCTGCGCGAGGCGGGCCTTCGCGTGCGCATTTTCGAGGCTGGCAACCGCATTGGTGGGCGCGCCTGGACCGAATCGAAGTCCCTCGGCGTGCCCTTCGATCGTGGCTGTGCCTGGTTCCATTGCGCCGACCGTAACCCCCTGCGGCTGCTGGCGGACACCCACGGCGTGCACTACAGCGGTAACCCCACTTTGGCGTACCACGTCGACGACCATCTCCTGTCCGAGGACGAGGCCCGAGACCTGCGGGCGGCTGTCGGTGCGGACGTCGAGGCGATCCGCCGTGCCGGCCTCGCCGGTGTGGACCGCTCAGCGAGAGAGTATCTGATGGCGGGCGCGTATCACGCCGCCGTCCGGGACTACCTGATCAGCGCGATTAACGGCGTTGCACCGGAGGCCTATGCGACGGCAGAGGCGGCCGCCGATGACGACACCGGTCAGGATTGGATCGTGCGCGAGGGTATCGGGCACCTGCTCCAGCAGCTGGCCCGGCCACTGAGCATCACCACGGGTTGTGCAGTAACGGCCGTCGATGCCTCCGGCCCCGGCGTGCAACTGACCACGGGTGGTGGGCGGCTGCGGGCTGCGTGCGTGCTCATCACCGTCTCCACTGGGGTTCTCGCCACGGGCGCGATCCGCTTCCGCCCGTCTGTGCCAGAGTGGAAGGCCAGCGCCATCGCCGCGGTACCCATGGGTGTGGCCGAAAAGGTGGGGATCCGCTTCCAGGGCGATCCGTTCCCGGTGCCACCCGACACCTACCTGGTCGTGCAACCCGGGCCCGATACGCCGGCTTTCGGCCTGCACTTGTGTCCGGCCGGTCACCCAATCGCCGTGGGCTACGCCGGGGGCCCCCTGGCGCATTGGTTGGCGGATGCCACAATGGGGGAAGTGGAAGCCTTCGCCTTGGACCATCTGGCGGCCGCATTCGGCAATGCCATCCGCACGCGCGCCGTGCGTGCGACGCGCACCAACTGGCGTCACGACCCCCTGACCCTTGGCAGCTACTCAGCCGCTCGACCCAACGGTGGACATGCCCAGCGTCATGCGCTCGCGCAACCCCTGTGGGACCGCGTGTACTATGCTGGCGAGGCCACGCACGTATGCGACTTCGCCACCGCCCATGGCGCCTGGCTTTCGGGCCAACGGGCAGCCAGCCAGGTGATTGAGGGCTTAACCAACGCTACAGCAGCGCGCTGACAATGGCAGCTATCGCGGCTGTGCCCGAGACACCCAGCAGCGCGGGCCTGAGCCACGCGCGATCCAACCAGGCGGCGACGTAGCCGGACAACCAGAAACCGACGCCGACTGCCGGCAGCAGACTGAGCCCCATGAGCAGGTCCGGCAGCCCGAAGCGACCGAATAAGGCCAAGGTGGTGAGGATGATCACGCCACCGGGGACGAAAGCTGCCGATAACGTGCCCCGCAGGCGGGCGCCGGAGAAACGCTGGAAGGCGAGGGCGAGCGGCGGCCCGCCAATGGACGTGGCTGTGGCCATCAAGCCGGTTAGGCCGCCGGCCAGGAGGATATGATGGGGGCGTGGATTGGCGATGCCACCCGAGACGCTCAGCCCGACACCCAGAAGCACCAACACGCCAAAGACGAGCCCGAGCATGTCCTCGGCCACCACCCCAAGGATGGCGATTCCGGCCAGTGAGCCCGGCAGCTGCCCGACCACCGCCCAACCGGCATCCGGGAAATACACGGCGCGCCAGTCCCGCAGCAGGATCAGCAGCGGCAGACACATCCCCGCCACGATCATCGCCCCGGGGATCAGCGCTGGCTGGATGAAATACAGCAGGGGCGCCCCGATCAACGCCACCCCGAAACCGATGGCTCCCTGAATCAGGGAGCCTGCCAGAATCACCAGACCGGCGAGTAGCCATTCCGACAGCGTCAGCGGAACCTCCACGGGCTCTCCTTCGGTGCGGGTGGCACGCGCAAACGGGCCAGCCTATACCCGGTCGCGCCCAGACGGGACGGTGCATGACGCCCGCGGCTCATGCCCGCGGGAGCCAATCCCTGGCCCACCGGCGAACCAACGGCTGCAGGGACAGGACACTAGGGTCCTGTAAGCCAGGCAAGGAATCCGTCCAGCGCCGACACAACCGCATCCGGCTGCTCCACGCAACACAGGTGGGCGGCTTTGGGGATGATTTCCAGGCGCGCGCCTTCGATCCGCGCCACGATCGCCTCGGACGCTGACACCGGGGTGCCCGGGTCTTCCTCGCCGACGATCACCAGAGTGGGCCGGCGGATGCCATCGACCTGGGGCACGAGATCCATGGTCGCGATGGCCTCGCAGCAGCCGGCGTAGCCCTCGATCGGGGTACGCAGGAACATGTTGCGGATGCCTGCGACCGTCGATGTTGGCAGGAATGCGGGGGTGAACCAACGCTCCATGGCACCATCCACCAGCGCTTCCAGGCCATCGGCGCGGACCTGCTGTGCGCGCTGCGTCCACATGGACGGCTCCGGCATACGCATGGTGGTATCGCACAAGATCGCGCTGTGCAGCCGATCACCGTGGCTGCCGGCGAGCTGCTGGCCCACCATGCCACCGATCGACAACCCGCAGAAGTGCACCCGATCCAGCTCCAGCCCGTCCATCAGCGCCACACAGTCATCCGCCAGGCCGGCAATGGTGTACGGGCCCGCGGGCACGCTCGTGAGTCCATGGCCACGCATGTCGTAGCGCAAGATGCGGTAGCGCCGCCGTAAACGGGCCGCCACCGGATCCCACACGCGCAGATCCGTGCCAAGGGAATTGGAGAACATCACCACTGGCGCTGTGTCCGGGCCTTCGAGGCTGTAGTGGATCACGCCATCACTGTGCGCAAGGAATTGCATAGAGGACTCCATTACCGTTGGCTGCGGCACTCGCCGCTGAAGCCGCCATGAGCGTAGTCGCGCCCGCACTTACTCGTTGTGAAACGGTGGGCGCACCGGCGGCAGCTCGGCAAACTCGCCCCGGCGCTGCTCGGCGTTGGCCTGCATGGCCTCGCGGATTTCGGCATGCTGAAGCATGCTCGCATTCCACACGCCGACGTAGTCCAGGCTGTCCGCCACCGAGTGGTCGCGGGCATAGTTGGCCATCCGCTTGCACCCGTGGATCGCCAGTGGCGGCTTGGCGGTAATCTCACGGGCGATCTCCATCACGCCGTCCAGCAGGCCGGCGTGATCCGGGAATACCCGGTTGACCAGGCCCACCGCCTGCGCCTCGTCTGCGGTCATGCGCCGTCCGGTGTAGGCCAGCTCCCGGGCCACGCCTTCGGGGATCAGCTTGAAGATGCGCGGAAACGTGCCCACATCCGCGGTCATGCCAATGTTGATCTCGTAAATGGTGATGAACGCGTCCTTGGTGGCATAGCGCATATCGCAGGCGGTCACCAGATCCACGCCACCGCCAATACAGCCGCCCTGAATCGCCGCGAGCACCGGCATGCGGCAGTGCTCCAGACAGATGAAGGTTTCCTGCATGGCGCGCACCGTATGCTGAAAGCGCAACCCGGCCTGGCGGTTCGCCATGGGGTCACCGGGTTCGGCGGCGAGCGCGCCGAGTGCCTTGGTGTCCAGGCCCGAGCTGAAATGGGGGCCCGTGGAGGAGATCACGATGACCCGCGCGCGGGCGTTATCGTCAATGTCCCGGATAATCCGCGGCAACTCCTCCCAGAACGCGGCAATCATGCTATTGCGCTGTTGCGGGCGGCCGAGAACCACGTGCGCAATCCCGCCGCTGATGTCGACGTCAAAGCACTCAAAGCTCATGCCCGCTCTCCGCTTGGTCAGTCAATATCCCCGCAGCCCGGCGAATCCCGCGCCAATCGCCGGGAACGCTCTCCGGATCGATCATGCCGGCACCCCCCTCCTGTCCGCTCCTAACGCCGGAGGATGCCATGCGGGGAACATTCCGCGCACCCCCAGCGTAGGAAATGGTCACGTCCCGACGTTTTGGTCAATACTGCAGGGTGTCAGGACTTCACCGATGCAAACCATAAAGAGGAGGAGACCATGCGCGGACTCATGATGGACCGCCCCCTGCTGATCTCGCAGATCATCGAATATGCGGCCAGCAATTTTCCCGATCAGGAAGTCGTCTCGCAGACGGTTGAAGGGGAGCTTCATCGATATACCTACCGGGACGCCGCGCGCCGCAGCCGGCAGCTGGCCCACGCGCTGGGGCAGCTGGGCGTTCAGCGCAGCGATCGGGTGGCCACAGTGGCCTGGAACACCTACCGGCACCTGGAGCTCTACTACGCCACATCCGGCACCGGCGCCATCTGCCACACCATCAATCCGCGGCTACCGGCGGACCAATTCATCTACATGATCAATCACGCCCAGGACAAGTACATCTTTGTGGACCTCACGTTCGTCCCACTGCTGGAGAAGCTCAAGGACCAGCTCCCGGGCGTGGCCGGCTTCGTCATCCTCACCGACCGCGCGCACATGCCCGAGACGCAGCTGCCCAATGTCCACTGCTACGAGGAGCTGATCGCCGAGCACCCCACGGAATTCCATTGGCCGGACCTGGACGAAACCACCGCCTCCTCCCTGTGCTACACCTCCGGCACCACGGGCAATCCCAAGGGGGTGCTCTACTCCCACCGCTCCACGGTGCTGCACTCGTTCTTCGTGCTCTCCGTGCCGGGGCTGGGGATGGACGAAGAGAGCGCCATGCTGCCGGTGGTGCCCATGTTTCACGTAAACGCCTGGGGCGTGCCCTATTTCGGGCCCATGGTGGGCGCCAAATTGGTGTTCCCGGGGCCGCGCCTGGACGGCGAGAGCCTGGCAAACCTGATGAACCAGGAAGGCGTCACCGATGCCTGGGGCGTGCCCACCGTCTGGCTCGGGTTGCTCAAGCACATGCGTAGCGCCGGCGAGCGGTTTCGCACCCTCAAGCAAGTGCTCATCGGTGGCTCAGCGGCGCCGCGCGCCATGCTGCAAGAGTTCAAGGAACGCTTCGATGTGGAAGGCTTGCAGGGCTGGGGCATGACCGAGATGAGCCCCATCGGCACAGTGTCGCTGGTACGGCCGAAGGACAGGGACCGTCCCGCCTCGGAACAGTTGGACATCAAGTGCAAGCAGGGCCGGGCGGTTTTCGGCGTGGACATGAAGATCGTCGACGACCAAGGCAACCCACTCCCCCACGACGGCGAGGCCTTCGGCGAGCTGCTGGTGCGTGGTCCGGCCATTCTCTCCGGCTACTACGAGAACCCGGAGGCCAACGCCAAGGCCTTTGACGCCGAAGGCTGGTTCCGCACTGGCGACGTATCGAGAATTGACCGCGAGGGCTATATGGAGATCGTCGATCGCACCAAGGACGTCATCAAGTCCGGCGGTGAATGGATCAGCTCCATCGATCTGGAAAATGCGGCCGTGGGCCATCCGGAAATCGCCGAGGCCGCCGTGATCGCCGCAGCGCACCCGAAGTGGGACGAACGTCCCCTGCTGGTCTGCGTTCGCGAATCCGGCTCGAGCGTGGACAAAGACGGCGTACTCGCGTACCTCAGCGACCACGTGGCGAAATGGTGGCTACCGGATGACGTGGTTTTTGTGGAGGAACTCCCCCACAGCGCCACCGGGAAGCTGCAGAAGGCAAAGCTGCGCGAGGAGTTCAAGGGGTATACCCTGCCCACCGCATAGTGGGGCGAGCTGGCGCGGTGAGCGACCGATGACGGGCCCTTTGACACGGAACCCAACCACCGCCGCGTGCGTAGTTTGTATGGCCGGCTTGGCAATCAGTCATCAAGACTGGGCGGGTCAGCGGCAATGCGTTTCCCATTTCCATCGGTCAACCGGAGTGGCTCTAAATGAACGGCGCGTGCACAGGGGCTGGTAAACCCGCCAGCGAGGCACTGTTGGCGGACCCATTGAGCAAATTCGGCAAGTCCCCGACGGTGCTGTACGGGCACAGGATCGGCCTGCTGGTCACGGACGGCACCCGCGACGACGTACTGACAGCGCTGCGTCGGGCGGCGGAAAAGGAAGGGGCGAGCGTGGCCATCGTGGCCACTTCGATAGGTGGCATCTCCACGCGCGACGGCGCACGTGTTGCCACCGACCACGCGCTCTCCATGGCGCCATCGGCGCTGTTCGACGCGGTGGCTCTGGCCCCGTCGAAGGAGGGCGTTCGGGCGCTGTTGGCGGAGTCGCCCGCCATCAGCTGGCTTCGTGATGCATTCACCCATCTGCGCGTGATTGGCCATGTGCGCGCCGCTAAACCATTGTTCGATCAGGCGAACATCGGCATGGATGCCGAGGAGGGCATAGTGGCCATGGAGGGCAGCCATGGCCCTCAGCGTTTTTTCGACTTGGCCAGAACACAACACCTCTGGATGACAAAGCCGTGGGGCGCTGCCACAGTTGAGGCGATCCGGGCGGATGGAACGGCCTCTCGCAGGGATGGCATGTGAGGGCTCGCGAAGCCTCAAGCGCGCGACATCGCAAAGTTAACGAACACACGCATCATCCCACCCACTGCGATGAAACAAGCCGCGGGGCCAACGCGCGCGACCGGAGTCCGACATTCGCCGGGCTTCGCCCGCAGCGCCGTGCGAGCGCGGACATGGCTGTTGGCGCACTCCTGCGATTTTGTGTAGTCTCGAGCGCCTGACGGATGAACCCACGAGGATTGAATGGCCATCAACTGGCAGGCGTACGAGAATCCCGGGTTCCACGACGAGCTAATCGATTCCGACGGCCAGGTGCGGCCTCCCGCGCGGGAATTGCTCAACTACCTCGACTCCCTGAGTACGGACGAGATTCACGAACGCCAGCACGCCGCCGACTTGGCCATTCTGGAGATGGGCATTACCTTCACGGTCTACTCCGAAGGGGAGAACATTGACCGCTCCTGGCCATACGACATCATCCCACGCATCATCGCTGCCGCGACCTGGCAGCAGGTGGACGCCGGGTTGCGGCAGCGGGTGGCGGCGCTGAACCGCTTCATCGCTGATATCTACGCAGAGCAAGCGGTGATCGCCGATGGCATCTTTCCACGGGCGCTACTCGAGAACTCGGTCAACTTCCGTAAGGAGTGTATGGGCGTGCATCCGCCCCAAGGTGTCTGGGCGCACGTCTGCGGATCGGACCTCATCCGCGACCATGAAGGGCGCTTCCTGGTGCTTGAGGACAACCTGCGTGTCCCCTCGGGTGTGTCCTACATGATGGAAAACCGCGTGATGACCAAGCGCGTGTTCGGGGAGCTGTTCGAGAATACCAGTATTCAGCCGGTCGGTGACTACCCGACGAAGCTCTTCGACATGCTCGCGGCATTGTCCCCGCGCCCCATGGATTACCCTGAAGTGGTGGTGCTCACCCCGGGTATCTACAACTCCGCCTACTTCGAGCACTCGTTCCTGGCGCAGCACATGGGTGCGGAACTGGTGGAAGGCTCGGACCTGGTGGTCGGGTCCGACGATTGCGTGTACATGCGCACCATCGACGGCCCCCGGCGCGTAGACGTCATCTACCGCCGTATCGACGATTTGTTCCTGGATCCCGAGTGCTTCCGCAAGGACTCCGCCCTGGGCGTGCCCGGCCTCATGCGCGCCTGGCGTAAGGGCAACGTGGGCCTCGCCAATGCGCCGGGCGCCGGCGTGGCGGACGACAAGGTCGTCTACGCCTTCGTGCCGGATTTCATCCGTTATTACCTGGGCGAGGAACCTATTCTGCCGAATGTCCCCACCTACCGGTGCGACCTGGACGATGAGCGTGCCTACGTGCTGGACCACTTGGACGAACTGGTGGTGAAACCGGCCAATGAGTCCGGCGGCTACGGCATGCTCATGGGACCTACGGCCACCAAGAAGGACCGCAAGCATTTCGCCCGGCTGATCAAAGGCGAGCCACGCAACTATATTGCCCAGCCGCTGATCCGGCTCTCCACAGTCCCGACCGTGGTGGACGGGGGCGTCGAACCGCGGCACGTGGACCTGCGCCCCTTCGTCCTGCAGAGCGATGAGATGTACGTCACCCCCGGGGGCCTGACTCGGGTCGCGCTGCGGCGCGGATCCACCGTGGTGAACTCCTCCCAGGGTGGTGGCAGCAAGGACACCTGGATCGTGGAAGGCTAGCCGTATGCTCTCAAGAGTCGCAGAACGGGTCTATTGGATGGGTCGTTACCTGGAGCGCGCCGAGAGCATGGCTCGCCTTGTCAACGCCCACAGCAATGAGGTGATGGATTTGCCGCTGAACATGCGCGACAGCTGGCGCGGCCTAGCCAACATCACCGGCGCCAGTGGCGCGTTCGCCGGCCATTACAAAAATTACGACGAACGCAATGTCGTGAAGTTCCTGCTGGCCGACACCTTCAACCCCGGCTCCATTCTGACCTCGGTCCGGGCCGCGCGGGAGAACGTGCGCACTACCCGGGAACTGATGCCCACGGAAGCGTGGGCCGACATGAACCGGCTCTACCTGTACGTGCACGACCATGTGCAGAAATCCCTGGCCCGGCGGCACCGCTTCGAGTTTCTGCACACGGTCATTTTTCGCTGTCAGCAGATTAGTGGCCTCCTGGCCGGCACCATGAGTCACGATTCCGCCTACGATTTCGTGCGTCTCGGCCAGAGTCTGGAACGCGCCGACATGACCACCCGCATCGTCGACAGCGCCGTCGCCGTTCTCATGCCGCGGGAGGACATCGCCGAAGACTACGCCAACGTGCTCTGGGTGCACGTGCTGAAATCCCTGTCCGGCTACCAAATGTACCGCCAGCACATCCATCCGCGGGTGGTGGGCCATGACGTCGTGCGCTTCCTGCTCCAGGACCGCCTGTTCCCGCGCTCCGTGGACCACAACATTGCCGTGGCCGAGGCCTGCATGCAGGCACTGCCGCGCAATGAGGCCACCCTGCGGCGGGTAGGCCGGCTCCAGCGGCGCATCAACGAAGCCGAGCCCCGGGACATGCGCATGGACGACCTCCACGAGTACATCGACGTCCTCCAGACCGGAATTGGCGATATCCACAAACAGCTCACCGGCACCTGGTTCCGCCTGGATCCGGACGCACTGCCGCAGGAGGCGTAGGCGGCGAGCGCCGTTGGCGCTGCCCGGCAGCAACGCTGGGGCCCCCTCGCACAACCCACGCTCAGCCGCGTTATGCTGGCGGCACTTAGGCAAATGGTGGCTGACAGCCATGCCCGCAACACTGAAATCGACGCTGCTGTCCGCCTACGAGCCCCTACCCGGCCACCCCGATGAATTGATAGATGCGTCGGGCCAGGTGAACACGACCTGGACATACCTCGCCAAGGCACTCGATACGCTGGGGGTGGACGGGCTGCACCAGCGCCAGAAGCACCTGCGGCGGATCCTGCGCGAGCGGGGCGTCACCTACAACGTCTATAGTGACCCGGCAGGCCTGGAGCGAAGCTGGGATCTCGACCCGGTGCCCATGCTCATCGGCAGCGACGAATGGGCCCGGGTGGAGCACGGCCTACAACAGCGCGCCGACCTGTTCAACCTGATCCTCAAGGACATCTATGGCCCCCAGGAGCTGCTGGCCCGCGGGCTCCTGCCCGCGGAGCTGGTCCATGCCCACACGGGCTTCCTGCGGCCCTGCCACCCGTATCGGACCGGCCTGAACCACCCACTGACGTTGTACGCAGCCGACCTGGCCCGGCGCCCCGACGGTACCATCTACGTGCTGGAGGACCGCACCCAGGCGCCGTCGGGTGCTGGCTACGCCCTGGAGAACCGCGTGGTCATGAACCGGGCGATGCCCAGTCTATTGCGGGAATCCCAAGTCCACCGCCTGGCGCTGTTCTTCCAGAACCTGCGCGCCACGCTCTCCGCACTGGCACCACCACGCGGTCAGGACGAAGCCCACGTGGTGGTGCTCACTCCGGGTTCGCGCAACGAGACGTATTTCGAGCACGCATTTCTGGCCAGTTACCTCGGTTACACCCTGGTCGAAGGCGGCGACCTCACGGTGCGGGACGGACGCGTCTGGCTACGATCCATGGACCGCCTGGAACCGGTGGATGTGATTCTGCGCCGTCTGGACGACGACTATTGTGATGCACTGGAGCTGCGCCCCGAATCCTTGCTGGGCGTGCCCGGCCTCACCGAAGTGGTGCGCCAGGGGAGCGTGGCAGTTGCCAATCCGCTTGGCGCAGGCGTCCTGGAGAACCCGGCACTCAACGCCTTTTTACCGGGCATCGCCCAGCACCTGTTAGGTCAGGAGCTGGAGCTGCCTGCCCCGCCCACCTGGTGGTGCGGGGATCCCGACTCCCGGGAATACGTGCTCAGCAAGCTTGACAGTCTGGTCATCAGGCCCATTGATCAGCGTTCCGGGGCGCGCACCATCGTTCCGGGCACCCTGGATAAATCGGCCCGGGACGCCCTGGTCACCCGCATCCGCTGGTCGCCACAGCACTTCGTGGGGCAGACGCCCAGCGGATTCTCCTCGGTACCGACGTTGGGTGACCTCGGTCTAGAGCCGCGTCTCGCTGTGTTGCGAACCTTTCTCGTCGCACGCTCCGACGGCTATGCCGTCATGCCGGGCGGACTGACGCGAGTCGCACGCGTTCCAAGCGACCCCAGCATGTCCAATCGGGCCGGCGGGCTATCCAAGGACACCTGGGTGATCGCCACCGAGCCGGTGCGCGAAGCCAGCCTGCTGGCGATCGAGGTGACGGACGGTGGGCCCACCGACCGCTCGGCAGCCCTGCCACCGGCGGCCACCGAGAACCTGTTCTGGATGGCACGCTATGCCGAGCGCGCCGACCAGGCCCTGCGGCTGGTGCGAGTGATCACGCGCGTCCAGCAGGCCACTATGGACACGTCGCGACCCGTGGAGACGCGGTGTCTGGAAACCCTACTCAGGGCACTGACTGCAATGACCGGCACACAGCCGGGCTTTCTCGACAACACTCGGGACAGCCTACGGGAGCCGACGCCTGAGCTCCTCTCCGTGCTGCAGCACGGGCAAAGAACCGGCTCGGTCACGTTCAACCTGCACGCCATGCTGGCGGCGTCCCACGCGGTACGTGACCGACTGTCCCCGGACATCTGGCGGGTGATCGGTGCCATCCGCCAACGGCTGTCGGAATTGCCCCTGCCGCTAACAGTCGAGGAGCTCGCGGGCGTCATTGACGAGCTGGTGACGCTGCTTGCGGCACTGCGGGGACTGCAGGAAGACACCATGGTCCACAGCCGTGCCTGGAGCTTCCTCGAGATGGGGCGGTGTGTGGAACGTGGTCTGCTCACCACGACATTCCTCCACGCAATCCTGGTGACGCCGGAGAAGGCCGCCACCGAGTCCCGCCTGCTGGACGCCGCGCTGGAGCACCTGGAAAGCCTCCATGCCTACCACCGCGAGTACCACCATCCGGCGCAACGCGACAGCGTTCTGCGGCTGCTCCTGCTCAGCGAGAGCAACCCGCGCTCGGTGGGGTTCCAGCTCGCACGACTCGAAGCGAACCTGGCGACATTGCCCGACGCCGGCGCACCGGACGAGCTCTCCGCGGAACAACGCCTGGCACTCGATGCCAGGACGGCTTTGCGATTGAGCGAACCCGAGACACTGCTGGTAGACTCTGGCACGGCGACGCCCGGCGAACCGCTGGAGGCCCTGCTGACGCGCACGCACCGATTGCTCGCCAAGGCCGCCCAGAGCCTTGCGAACACCTATTTCTCGGATCCCCAGGGTCCACGCCAGCTGGATCCAATGCCGCGACCCGGCGGAGAGCGACCGTGAGGTACCGTGTCACACACCGCACGGAATACTCCTACCCGCGGACCATCGGCCGCGGCTACAACGAAGCGCACTTGGCGCCACGGGCAACGCGATACCAGCAGGTCCGCGATCACCGGGTCGACATCCACCCGATGCCGGCCTACCGGTCGAGACGCACGGACTACTTTGGCAATGGCGTCCTGCACTTCGCCATCCAACAGCCCCACAGCCTGCTGAGTGTAACCGCCATCAGCGTCGTGGAGCTGACGAGCCCCGCGGCATCGATCACCCTGGCCGAAGGTACGCCATGGGAGACAGCAGGCGCCATTATCAGCGACGACCGCTCGAATTCCGGCCTCGAAGCCCGTCAGTTCCTGCTGGATTCACCGCTGGTGGAGACGCGCCGGGCATTGGCACAGTATGCTGCACCGTCCTTCCCCGCCGGTCGCCCGGTCCCCGCAGCGGTCAGCGACCTCATGGGCCGAATCCATGCCGACTTCGCCTATGATCCCACCGCCACCACCATCAGCACGCCGCTGGAACGTGTGTTCCGGGAGCGACGCGGCGTGTGCCAGGACTTTGCCCATCTGGCCATTGCCTGTCTGCGAAGCCTGCGACTCCCCGCCCGCTACGTTTCCGGCTACGTGGAGACCACGGCGCCACCGGGCCAATCGCGACTTGTCGGAGCGGACGCATCCCACGCCTGGTTCGCCGTCTATGACCCTGCCCTGGGGTGGCTGGACTACGACCCCACCAACAACCGGATGCCGGGGACACAGCACGTCACCACCGCCTGGGGCCGGGACTACGGCGATGTCTCCCCGCTCAAGGGCGTGATTTTCGGGGGCAGTCAGGGCCAACGCAGCGAGGTGGCGGTGGATGTAGAACCACTCGACGCAGAGGAGCACAATCGATCATGACCCGCACCAGCCCCCTGACCATCGGCGTCCTCAGCGGCGATCCGGACCTCCCCTACGCCTACGGCGTGGACGGCCGCTTCGGGCCCGAGGATACAGCCGCGGCGCGCGCGGCGGTGGATGCCATCAACGCCATGGACGGCTACACCGCTGTGCCGCTGAACAACCACGCCGTATGGCTCGACGTCCTGCGCAGCGATCCGCCAGTGCTGGCGCTCAACTTTTGTGATACGGGCTACCGCAATCTGCTGCGCAATGAGCTCAATGTACCGGCGCTGCTCGAGCTGCTGGAGATTCCTTACACCGGTGCCACAGCCGCTTCCATGAGCCTGTGCGGGGATAAGGCCCTGGTACGATTGCTGGCGGCAAGCCACGGCATCCCGGTGCCCAACGAAACCCTCGTAGACCTCACTGCCGACCCACTGACACTGCCGGAGCTCTACCCGGCCATGATCAAGCCCAACGATGGCTGCGGCAGCATCGGCATCACGCCGGACGCGGTGGTGTACGATGCCACCGAGGCAGACGCTTACCTGCGCTGGCTCGCCGGTGCCATGGGCGGGAATCGACCCCGGGCCCTGATCCAGGACTTCCTCACCGGCCCGGAGTACACCCTGGGGTTGCTGGGCAATCCGGAGACGGGCTTCACCGTACTGCCACCGCTTGAGATCGACTACAGCCAGTTAGACCCATCCCTGCCGCCGATTCTCTCCTATGGCTCCAAGGTGGACCCGCAGTCAGCTTACTGGCAGGCCGTTCGCTTCAAGCAGGCGGAGCTGGATACCGCCCACGAGGCGGCCATGGTCGAGCATGCCAGCTGGCTCTTTGAACGCCTGGGGTTCCGGGATTACGCCCGCATTGATTTCCGCGCTGGCGCCGACGGGCTGCCGCGGCTGCTGGATGCGAACTTCAACCCCACCTGGAGCCACGACGGAAAAATGGCAATCATGGCGGGTTGGGCGGGGTACAGCTACACCGACCTGTTGCGGATGATTCTCGAGGCAGCGCGCGCACGCTACAGCATGGACTAAACCGCCACCTTGTCACACCAGACGCCGCGGGACGATGTCATCCCACTCGCGGCGGGATATGTGCGCCCCCGACTCGAAGGCGTCGAGCGTCGCCTGCACCCGGAAATTCTCCGTGTCCGCGCTCAGGGCCGTGCGGCATTCGATGCGCAAGGACCAGTCGCCCCGGCGCAGGATCGTCTTCTGCTCCACTTCGGCGCGGGCAGACAAGGGGTCGTGCTCGCCGATGCGGAACGTGCGCCGGATCGTGTAACCGATGGTGAGATCAATATCCTCGATGCGCGCCAAAGCGGCGCCACCGAAATCGCCGCCGTCGCCGAAGGTGGTGTAGACGGTCTCGTCTGTGGCGAGATCCAGCTCCACCATGCGTTGCGCCTGGGCCCATTCCAGAGGCGTGTGATCCGACACCGGGCCGCGCTCCGGCGCCTCGAAGGGGCGCAGCTCGGCGTCGGCCCCGCGCGGCGGTCGCTCCGGCAGCTCCAGGGTGCTGGCGCCGGTGTAGATGGTAAGTTCCACCGGCTCCGGGGCCGGCCAGAGCATGGGCCAGTAGGTCGTGGACACGGCCAGCCGCACCGTGTGACCCGGAGCGAATGAATAGGCAATGTCATTGAGGCGGATCGGCACACGGTAGCGCCGCCCGGGCTCCAGGGGTTGCGGATGCTCGTGGCTGTCCCGGTGGGTCAAATTGAGCACCCCGTAGCTCACCCGGCTGGATCCACCGTCGGGGGCAACATCGTTCAGCCGCACGATGACGTGTGCCAGCGGCCGGTCCGCGGTCAGCTCCAGGGTCGCAACCGGGGCGCCGAGAATCTCCAGCGGCTCCGCCAAGGGATCGGAATCGAACACCAGGGACTTGCCGTCATCCGCGCGCTGATCCAGCGGCGCGTCACCATCGGCGCCGTAGCCGTAGAAATCCCCGCCGCGCAGGCCGGTGGTCTGGGGCGAGCGCGCGCGCACGGCGTCCTCGGGGTCGGGCTGCTCCCCCAGGGAGGCCACGTTCACGGCCCAGCGACGCGGCACAATGCGCGGCGACGGCCAACACGCTTCCGCGATCCAGCGGCCCGGTCGTTCGGCGTGGTAGGGCGCGGGGCGAATCCACTCCTCCATCCAGGCGCGAAAGGGCGGCTCGTCCATGATCCCGGTGTCGATCCCCTTGAGCCAGTAGTCCCACCAACGCACCGCTTCCTGGAAAAACCCGATTTGTGGCCCGGGCTCGGCGGCGTGGGGAAAGGCGTGGGGCCAGGGGCCAATCAACGCCTTCTTCGGGGCGCTCAATCCCTCCATCAGTCGGGGGATGGCGTTGACGTAGCCGTCCGCCCAACCGCCCACGGCGTAGACGGCGCACTGGATGGCATCGTAGTCCTCGCAAACGGAGCCGTGCTTCCAGTATTCATCGCGGTGCGGATGGCGCATCCACAGGGCCGGGAAGAGGCGGTTGTTCTCCAGGCGCGCCAGCCACTGCTCGCGCCAGCGCTCGCCCATGATTTCCGGATCCGGCGGGCAGGCATTGAGGGCGAAGAACGCCGAGCCCCAGACGAAATTCTCGTTGAGCAGACAACCCCCCTTGTAGTGGGCGTCATCCGCGTAGCGGTCGTCGGTGGAGCACATGGTGATGATGGCCTTCAGCGCTGGCGGCCGCCGAGCGGCGACCTGCAGCGAGTTGAAGCCGCTCCAGGACAGCCCGATCATGCCCACGTTGCCGTCGCACCAGGGTTGGTGCGTCAGCCAGTCGATGGCATCCACGGCATCGTCCTGCTCCTGCTGCAGGTATTCATCGCGCAGGATGCCTTCTGAGTCCCCGGTGCCGCGCACATCCAGGCGCACGCCGATGTACCCGTGCCCGGCGAAGTAGTGATGCAGCGGCTCATCGCGCAGCCGCGTGAAATCGCGCTTGCGGTAGGGCATGTACTCGAGAATGGCCGGCACCGGGTTGGTCTCCGCGTCGTCCGGCATCCAGATGCGCGCGGCCAAGCGGACCCCGTCGCGCACGGGGATCCACACGTTTTCGATCACCTTCACGCCTTCGGGGAAGGAGTCCACCACCCTCATGACCTTTCTCCTGCGCCGGCCGTGGGCCGACGAGATCGACGTCGTTATGGCCGCCTATGGCCCACACAACACGTGGGAACTGCCCGGCGGGCCGATGCCTCCCACATCGGCCACCCACCAGGCCCGGCGCCGGGCGGTTTCGGCCATTCTCACCGCAGCAGCCGACCTGTGCCCCCGGATGCGGGCGCCTCGCCTCCCTCGACCAGCGGCATCGTCTCCGGATCCATCTCCAGAAGTCGCTCAGTAGTCTTGACCAGTGTGCGTGCCACCTTGTAGGTCGTCTCCAGAGAGACGGATTCGTTGGGCGCATGGGCAAGATCAATTTCGCCCGGACCGTAGATCACCGTGGGCACCCCCGCCAGGCGCACCCAGCCTGCCATATCGCAGCCGTAGGGGACTGATGCAATGTTCGGCGTTCTACGGAACTCCTCTTCGGCGGACTCCGCCAGCGCCTCGACCAGTGGATGGTCCCGGCGGGTCTGCGCCGAGCCAAACCCCGAGGCCAGCCGCGTAATCCGGGGCGGGTTCTCCCGCAGCCAGGGATCATTCTTGGTCAGCTCCTTGATGCTGCTGCGAAAACGCTGCTCGGCTTCATCGATGGTCTCATCCAGGGCCACCCCCACCCGCACCTGCGCCTCGAGCTGATCCATGACGCTCGACGACCACAGCCCGCCGCGAATGGTGCCCACGTTGGTGGCGTAGGGCAGGGGATGCACCTTCATCAACGGATGTTGCTCGCGCTCGTTCAACGCCCGTTCGTCCTCGCGCATGGCCTGGTAAACGGTGAAAAAATGATCCAGGGCGCTCTGGCCTTGCAAGCGCTTGCTGGCGTGGGCGGACTTGCCGGCGACCTCGACCTTCAGCGACATGGCGCCGGCATGGGCGATGACCAGCTCCGGCACCCCTTTGGCCCCCGTCGTGGGTTCGGGGACAATGCAGGCGTCGGCCTGCCAGCCGCCACGAATGGCGGCCAGCGTGCCGAGCCCACTGTCTTCCTCGGCCGGTACGGCGGCAAAGATGATGCGGCCCGGGAATGCGCGCCCACTCTCGGCAAAGGCCTCGAAACAGGCCATGGCGGCGACCAGCCCGGACTTCATGTCTGACGCGCCGCAGCCGTAGACGCGGTCGCCGCGGGTCACCCCGGAGAAGGGCTCGTTTTGCCACCGCGAGTAATCCCCTGGCGGCACCACATCCACATGGCCGGTCAGGAGCACGCTTGGTCCCGGTTCCTCGCCCCGCAACACACCGACGACCACCGGCGCCCAGGCGCGCTCGACCTCGTGGCCCGGATAGCGTGGGTCGCGCTGGAGCGCCGCGATGCCATCGTTCCAGTAGTCGATCTCCGCATCGAACTGTTGCAGCCAGTTGGCAATGTGGGAGACCACCGCATCTTCTTCTCCCGTCACGGAGGGGATACGGATCAAAGACACCAGACGGTCACGAATCCGCTCAATATCAACGTATGACGTGCGTCTCACCATCGTTCAGCACCCTCCTGGGCTAGGGATAAATAGGCCCGCGGCGCGCTGGCGGAGCACGCGGCGCCCGTTTTCATAGTGGGCGTGGGTCGTGTAGGGGTCAATTTCACTGATGCCTCATTGGGCACGGTTCACACCTCGTCTAACGCCGCAAAGACCACTTCCCGTGTTCCCTCAGACAGGGAGGGAATCGCCCGAATCCGTTCGAGTTCGCGACCCAGTAGACGGCGACGGTCCGCGCGCATCCAGCCCCCAGGGCTCAGGTAGCGTGCAAGGCCTGCTGCCAGCGGCGGGTTGACGGGATCAATGCAGCACACCTGGTCTGCCAACAGGCGATAACCGGCACCGTCAGCACGGTGGAACTGCGCCGGATTGTCGGCACAAAACACTTCGATCAGGCTGCGAACCCGATTCGGTTGATGAATCGCGTACGCTGGGTTGTCCATCAGCGCAAGCACCTGCTCCAGCGTATCGGCACGTCGCGACCGGGCCTGGATGGCGAACCATTTGTCCACCATGAGCGGGTCATGCCAGCAACGGCGTTGAAAGTCTGACAGCGCCTCGTCGCGCACCGGTGCCTCCGTGTCGGTGAGCGAGGCCAGGGCCGCCAAGCGGTCGGTCGTGGTGGGGCCGGCGGCGTACTGGTCATGGCAGAGCGCGATGGCGTGCGCAGCACCGCCGGCGACCACAATACCGAGGCAAACGTTCTTTAAGGCCCGCCGGCCGACGGCCACGGGCTCCTGGCCGCCGTCCGGCGGCTGCGCGCACGCGTGGTACGTCGCGAGAAGCTGCACGCCAAGATGGCTGTTGATCTGGCGGACCAACCAGTCCCTGGCCGCGACCAGCGCATCGAAATCCACCGCGCCGAGTTCCGTGGCGAGGGTGGATTCGTTAGGCAGCGTAAGCATTTCGGCGATGACACCGGGCGACGCGGTGTGCTCACGCAAGAGCTGACCAAATACCGTGACCAATGCAGCCGGCAGTGCATCCTCACCCCGCAGCCGCCGGTCTACCGCCCGGTGCACCAGTCGTTGCACGGCATCCCAGCGCGCCAAGGCATCCGGGTCGCGCACGGCGAGCTGCCGCAGTTCCGCGTCAGAATAACGAAAATGGACCCGCACGGGCGCCGAGAAGCCTCGCAGCAGCGCCGGGATCGGCGGCGCCGCCACGCCGCTAAACCAGAAGGTCTGCTGCCGTTCGCCGAGCTCCAGCACGCGTGTCGTCGGACCCGGCGCCGCATCAGCGTGCAGCTGCACGGGCAGCTCGCGCCCCCCCTCGTCCAGAAATCCGACGGCCAGCGGCATATGCAGCGGCGCCACCCCCTCCGGCAGGAGCTGCTCGACACGCAGACCGTAGCGGGCCTGCTCGCGCTCATGCACGGCGGTAATCCGCAGCTCGGGCGTGCCACGCTGGTCGTACCACTGCAGAAACTGATCGAGATCCCGGTCCGCAGCCGCTGCCATGCAGGCGATAAAATCCTCCACGGTGACGGCTTCGCCGTCGTAAAGCTGGAAAAACCGATCCATACCGGCGCGAAAACGACGCGCCCCAAGCAGGGTAGCCACCATGCGCACGAGTTCGGCCCCCTTGCTGTAGACCGTGTCGGTAAAGAAGTTCTCAATCTCGCGGTAGGCTTGCGGCCGCACCGGGTGGGCCAAAGGCCCGGCATCCTCGGCGAACTGGCGCGTGCGCATGAGCCGCGCATCCTCGATCCGACGCACGTCCCCCCAACCCTGGTCGGCCACGAACTGCTGCTCCCGGAAGACCGTGAGGCCCTCCTTGAGACCGAGTTGGAACCAGTCGCGGCAGGTGACGCGGTTGCCGGTCCAATTGTGGAAGTACTCGTGAGCGACTAGCGCTTCAATGGCGCGCAGGTCGGCATCCGTGGCGCAGCCCGGATCGGCCAGCACGTAGCGGTCATTGAAGATGTTCAGCCCTTTGTTCTCCATGGCGCCCATGGTGTAGGCGCTCACAGCGACGAGGTTGAGCACGTCCAGATCGTACTCCCGCCCGTAGCGAGACTCGTCCCAGGCCATGGCGCGCCGTATGGTGGCGAGGGCGTGATCACAACAGTGAATGTTGTGCGGCTCGGCATACAGGCCGATCGATACAGACCGTCCGGACGCGGTGGTGAACGCGGACTCGGCCTTCTGCAGCTCGCCGGCCACGAGCGCAAAAAGATAGCAGGGCTTGGGATGGGGGTCATACCAGACCACCTGAGCGCGGCCGTCGGGTAGCATGACCCGATCGACCGGGTTGCCGTTGGCGAGCATCACCGGGTAGCGGACAGCGTCGCCCCGCAGCGTCACCCGGAAGCGGGACAATATGTCAGGACGATCGGGAAAGAACGTAATCCTGCGGAACGCCTCGGGCTCACACTGGGTGCACAGAATCGGGCCGGCCTGGTAGAGGCCCATCAGCGCCGTATTGGCCGCCGGATTGAGCACGACTTCCGTCTCGAGCGAGAAGCGATCCGGCACGTTGTAGATGGTCAGACTTGCCGCATCATGGCTCCAGGCGTCATCGGGCAGTGGCTGATCATCCAGAGACAGGCCATCAAGGTGCAGCTGCTCGCCGTCAAGCCGCAGGGCGGCTTCCGGTAGCGGCGAGTCCGGATTGCGCCGCAACCATAGCTCGCTGTGGACACGCGTTGCGCGTGGATCCAGATCAAAGGTCAGCGCGACGTGATCGACCAGAAACGCCGGAGGCCGGTAGTCGTCGCGCTGCACCCGTGGTGCCGATACCAACATGGCGAATTCTCCAGGGCGTTGATGCCCGACTTTCCGCAGCATAAACCGGGCTGGGCCAACAATGGTATGCTATCGGGCCAATGACGACACCCAGCCACCCAGCGATTACGCGCCCCCCGGAGCAGCACCGCATCACGCGCGGGGCCATGTCATTGCGCCCAACCACTTCAGCGGACCTCGATTTCGTTGTGGCGGTCGAGCGCCACCCGGACAACGCCGCCCACGTGGAACAGTGGACCTCCGATTGGCATCGCCAGGCACTGGAGCGCCCGTCAACACGCCACTGGATCATCGAGCACACGGGCCACGCCGTCGGGTACGCCCTCCTCGAAGGCGCCGACGACCCCAACGCGAGCTTGCTGCTGCGGCGCATCGCCATTGTCAGCAAGGGCCACGGTCACGGCCGGGCCGCCGTGCTACTCGTCGCCCGATACTGCTTCGAGGAGCTGGGCTTCCACCGGCTTTGGCTGACGGTCGCCCCAGGTAACCGCCGCGCCCTCAACCTCTACCGCCGCCTGGGCTTCGTCGAGGAGGGGATTGCACGCGAGAGCGTTCGCAAGGGCGACACGTTCGTCTCCATGCACGTATTCTCGATGCTGGACCGTGAGTACCGCGCCTCGCCTCAACTGTAGTTGGTCGGCACCACGTCGGCGAACTGAAAGTCCAGAATCTCCATGATGTTGCGGAATTTCTCGTGCAGCTGTTCCTCGGTATCGGCCCCGAGGAAAACATCCGCGATCTCGAAGCTGTAGCTGTCCTGGGCGCGAAGCTCGGACAGGCGCATACCTTCTTCTACGCCCACGTGCACAATAAGTTCCGGATGCTGCTTGTGCAGCAATTCGATCTCCGCGGGGGAGGGTACGCGGGTGACCACGGTGTCGCCGAAGACCCGGGGCATGAACTTACCTGCCATGGCGAAACGCCCCTCCTGACGCGGGAAGTCGGGCCGTCGTCCCAGGGCAATATCAATGGCCACCTCGTGATGGGAGGCACCGGTGGCAATCTGGAAGATCGGGCAGTGGGACTTGGAGATGCGCGGGTTGATCTCCAGCAGCCACAGCTTATCCGTGGCCTCCTCCCAGAAAAACTCCATGTTGAACGGGGTATGGTCCGTACCGATGTGGTTCAGGATCTTCTCTGCATGGCCGATCATGCGGTTCTGCACCCCGGGCGGGAGATGAGACGGGTACTGGTAGCTGAAGAAGCTCACCTGGTTGGACGCGCGCAGGGAATCGACGATGGCATACACCACCACCTCGCCGTCGAAGACGTAGCCTTCCAGGGTGCACAGGCGACCACTGATCAGCGCCTCGGCGATGCAGGTGGCGCCGCTGCCCCGATCCGGTAAAGCGTCCGGGTTCTGGCAATATTGCATGATGTTGTCGAAGGGCTCGGCGAACACATGAATCTTATCCCGGATCGTGGCCATCGCCTTCAGGTACTGCTCCTGGTTCTCGATGCGGAAGCCCAAGTACGAGGAGAAGGCGACGGAGGGCTTCAGCCAGAAAGGGTACTCCATATCCAGGTCGGCCAACGGATCGTCGCTGTATGGATCCAGCCCCTGGAAGTCGGGGGTGCACTCCGGTAACGCCTCTTCGCCGGCGAGGCGATTCCAGTACTTGTTCTCGCAGTAGAGCACGCTCTCGAGGGTTGGCGTGGGCAGACCCCACTCCCGCCGCAGGATGGGCAGCATGGAGGTAGTGGGGAAATCCCAGTGGCCAATAATCGCGTCGACACCAGGCGCATCCTGCAGGGTCTTGCGGGCCTCGGCCATAATGGCATCCATGGGATACGACGGCGGATTGACCATGGTGTCGTAGTCCACCAGCCCATGGAACGTGTAGTCGCCAGCGTTGTGGACGGTCTTCAGCTCACTGAGATTGAAATCGTCAAGCCCGATGACAAAGATATTCCGCGTCGCGGTCATAAATCTAACCCCCTATGAGTCATCTCCCGTGCGCATGTGCCGATGGGCGCACGGCCCAGTGTTGAGCATACCGGTAAATGGGTTGGATGCCATGGTTGTGCCCGCGGCATCCACGATCCGGGTATGCCGGCTGCGGCGTCAGAGACCCCCCTGCTTCCGGCAACCGGAAACTACGGCAGTAGGATAACCGACTCGGGCAGCCGCACATCCATGGCAACCGGCAGATGATCGGAGACCGCGTAGTCCAGCACCTCCGCCCGCTCCACCGTCAGCGATGACGACACCAGGATGTGGTCGAGATGGTGCTGCGGGCACCAGCTCGGATAGGTGGGGAGAATCAGGCTGGGTTCGCTTAGCGTGGTGCGATCGAGCAAGGCCCGGATCTCGGGGCTGTCGGCGGTACAGTTCAGATCACCCATAACCACGACGTGGTCGAGCGGCGCGATCAACTCGGCGACATACGAAAGCTGGCGCATCCGCGCTTTCGGGCCCAGCGCCAGATGCAACAAAATGACGTGTAGGGAGTCACCCGGACCGCCGAAGGTCATGTGCAACGCCCCTCTGCCAGGAATCATTCCCGGCAGCGCGTGCTCGCGAATCTCCAGGGGGCGAAACCGGCTCAGCAAGCCGTTGCTGTGCCGCGCCAGCTTGCCAACGCGACGGTTGGTCTGATCATGCCAGTACGGAAACCCGCCCGCGCGGCTGACGAATTCCGTCTGGTTGATGAAACCGCTGCGCAAACTGCCGCCATCGACTTCCTGCAGGCCAACCAGATCGTAGGTTCGCGTCAGCCGACCGAAGCGTCTCAGCGTGCGCGGTCGATCCGCGTGGGGGAAGAGGTGTTGCCAGCTCCGCGTCAAATAGTGGGCGTAATGGCTGCTCTGGATGCCGGCCTGGACATTATAGGTGAGCAACCGCAACCTGGCCGGGTCCCTG
>NZ_SKOG01000215.1 GCF_007120195.1 Aquisalimonas sp. | reverse complement strand
TCGGTAGCCGCCTGGTGGATGATCACGCCGACATGCTCGACCTCTTTCTTGCGCCTGCGCCACCAGTGGTGTCCAGCTCCGGTAATGTTGACGTTGATCACGCGGGCATCATGACCAAGGTAGCCATTGCGGCCCATCGCGTCCCACCAGCGCGGCTTGCGCCAGCGCCAGGGAACAAGGCGGGAGGTGTAGCGCCAGACGCGTGCCCACGGGTGCGCGCCCTCGTCCTCGGCGTAGCAGACGATAATCTGCTCGATGCCGGCGGGGAACGCGTGCTGGGCGTTGAGCATGGGGTTGACGAGCACGAGCACGCGCGGTCGGGCCCCGCATTCCGCCGCCTGGACCGCCGCCAGGGCGCCGCTGCCATAGCCCACCAGCGTGTCGCCCGGCTGCGTGGCCGCCAGCACGGCATTCGTCGCGATGGTATTTGTCAGCGGGCCAAGGGCGTAGCCGTAGCACACGAGTTCGGCCTGGTGGCCGCAGGCGCGCAGCACGTCGCGCAGCACGCCCATCGTGTTCAAGGGGTCTAGCGCCCGGATTCCCGGGATCAGGCGAATGGTCATTCAACACACTCCACGCGGACGCGGTGCAGGCCCGCCGCCGCGGCGGCCCGCTACCGCATCCCGGTCTTGCCGTCGTCGCGCGTGCCAGTGCGGTGGTCATCGTCGACCAAGCCGGCGCCTCGGCCGGTCATCCGCGATGCGGCGGCGCAGGCGGTTAGCGTTGCCGTGGCTAGCGAAGTGGCTGCCAACACGCTCGCCAGTTTCCTGCTTCCACCCCATTGGACCGCAGTAAATAGAAATGTGCTGGCATACGTCGGTGGCGTCGCTGCGGCGCTCGAGGTGCGGACGGCGGGGATGACCCCAGGACGGCCAGTCCTGGTGGCTTCACACTGTGTCTGTCCTGTCAGGCATACCCGGCGCCCCGAATTCTGCCGGGGAGCCCACAGCATATGGAGCTTGTGTCCTGTAACCGAAAAACGCATAACGCACTGAACCGGCGATGGTTACGGCCTTTTTCAGCATTCTGAAATTACCGAGTTTTTGGTATCCCACGGCGAATTTCCTGGCAATAACGGGCAGTGTTCGTGGGGCCTCGGGACGAGCGGCACGCGCCACAGGGGCCGTTGATAGTCAACCGCTCCACCAAGGCGCGGCAGATGACGCGCAAGCGGCGGATGACCAAAAGGCTGAAAACCTACCTGGGTCGGATCACCCGGTACATCGAGCGCGAGATCGAGGATGCGTCACAGGCAAGCCAGGTTGCCCGGCGTGAGCCATGGCAGCGGGCGAACCGGCTAGTGAACGAGACGCGCAAGAGCAAGTACAAGCTGCTCGCCTGGCATGCCCGGCTGTGAGGTGCCCTGGGGGATGCGCTCAATGCGGTACTCGTGACCGCCGGGCACCGCATTCGGTTACCGCTGCGGGCCATGGGCCGACCTTTTGCGCCGAATCGTCCGACGGCTACTGGGCGCCATCGATACCGCCAGCCCGAATCAGGATCTCGAACCCGGATAGCGGGTGGCCGCATAACGGGTGATTCAGGACGGTCCAAAAGGGGGCGTTACAAACACCGGGGACAGACACCCCGGTGCTTGTATGATGGCATGGCAGGTGGGATCAGAAGCACTCCATGTCCCAGTCATCGTCGAACTCGTCGTCCTTGGCTTCGAGTTCGTCCCACGTGTAGAACGTGCCGTTGATCCAGGCCCCGCTCTGCTCGTATTCGACGTTAAACTCCTCGCCATCCACGTCGATATTCACTTCGCCACTGTAGGGGTTTCCGTGCTGCGGGAAGTGGATGGGGGAAACGGTGTTCATCGTCCAGGAGCCACCCATTCCTGGCTGGTTGCCGGTCATTGAGAACTCGCCGCTCAGTTCCATCGCGGCATCGCCAGGGATTTTGGAACTCGGTTCAGTGGTGACATCAAGGTCGTCGAAGCCGAATTCTGCACGCATGCGGCTGCCGTCGCAGCTCATGTCGAATTCGATATCCTGGTTGGCGGTGAGAATGAAGTCGTTCCAGGCCGTGTAATGCTGGCTTGATTGGCCGTTCATTTTGAAGGCGATGGCGAAATCCATTCCTTCGCCGGACATGGAGGACTCCACGTCATAATTCTCCGATCGGGAATTGATCAGAAACGTATGCGTGTCACTGTCAGAGGTTTTTGCCTCAACAACGCCGTTGATGTTGTAAGAACTGGAGAAATTGGTACTCTGAAATCCGCCGCCGCAGTTGCTGAATTCCGCATGAAAATGGTCCGACGTGTCGGCGAAAACGGTGTAGCTGCCGGTCTCGCAGATATCCTCCCAGGATTGGGTGTTCACCTGACCATCCGAGCTTTGCGTGCTGTGGGTGTTCGTTTCTCGAGGATCCTGAAAATTGCTGTCAGCCCCGGCCATTCCAAGCGCCATATCCCCCATGCCCTCAATGCCGGTGACGAAGTCATCCATGTCCATCGCCATCGTGGCGACCAGCATTTCTTGTTCTTGCTGGGACAGCGAGGCGAACTCGTTCGATCCGCCACCGCCGTCGCTGGAACTATTACAGCCCGCGATGAGCAGGGCGCTTGCAGCAGTCGTTGCCGTGATTATCAAGGTCTGGTAGGTCGATTTCCTGATCATTCTAGTTTCCTTCCCTGAATTGGTCGTCTACCCACGTGATGAGGGCAATGCGAGTCGCGCGTTCTCAGACGGCGTCGTTGTACGCTAGCGCGATGCTTCCCATCGCGCAACACCGGATGCTGCCACCCGCAGGGCATGGCTTTTCTGCTTCGCCACCACCAGGCGCTGGTAGTCGTCCAGGGCCTCGGCGAGCGTGGTGCGGTGCGCGGCGCGCTGGTCGCACCAGGCGCCGCTGTCCATGCTCGACTCGGTGTTGTGGACCCAGGTCCGCGCCTCGCCCTTGGTCGAGAAGGTTTTGGTCATGGTCGAATGACGGGTGCGGCGCACGCGCGCGCCACCGTCCGTCGCGTTTTGTGAAGGTCGCCAGTTTGCCTCGCTCCGCTGGTGCCTTTTTTCAAGTGGTCCACAGTTGGTCCAAAGCGCGGGCGGTGATTTTCAGAAGCGTTGTAAGTGATTGATTTGGCTGGTGGCTACGGGTGGACTCGAACCACCGACCCTCGCATTATGAGTGCGATGCTCTGACCAACTGAGCTACGTAGCCGTGTCGTGCAGGAGGCGCGATTTTCCAACCGATGTGGTGGCGTGTCAAGGAGTCCTACCGGCGCAGCGGGGTGCGCGTGGCGCTTAAACGTTGAAACGAAAATGCACGACATCGCCCTCCTGGACGACGTAGTCCTTGCCTTCCAGGCGTGCGCGCCCGGCGTTCTTGGCGCCGGCTTCGCCCTTGCAGGCGATATAGTCCTCGAAACGGATGACCTCGGCACGGATGAAGCCGCGCTCGAAATCCGTGTGGATACGCCCGGCCGCCTGCGGCGCCGTGTCCCCCTTGCGGATGGTCCAGGCGCGCACCTCCTTGGGGCCGGCGGTGAAGTAGGTGCGCAACCCTAAAAGCTCGTAGCCCGCGCGGATCAGGCGATTCAGGCCCGGCTCTTCCAGGCCGTACGCCGCGAGAAACTCGTTGCGCTCGCGCGCGTCGAGTACGGAGAGCTCCGCCTCGATGGCGGCACACACGGCGACAACCCCCGCCTGCTCGCGTGCCGCCAGTTCGCGCAGCTGTTCCAGGTGCGGGTTATTCTCGAAACCGTCCTCGGTGACGTTGGCCACATAGACAACGGGCTTGTCGGTGAGCAGATGGAACTCGCGCAGCAGCACTGCTTCGTGGGATTCCAGCGGCAGCAGGCGCGCCGGCTCCCCCTCGCCAAGGTGGTCGCGCAGTCGCCGCAGCAGATTCCGGCGCTGCACGGCTTCCTTATCGTTGGACTTGGCCAGGCGCTCCGCCTTTTGCAGGGCTTTCTCGGCGCTTTCCAGGTCGGCGAGGATCAGCTCGGTGTTGATGGTCTCCGCGTCGTCCACCGGGTTCACGCGGCCGGTGACGTGGGGCACGTCATCGTCCTCGAAGCAGCGGACCACGTGGGCGATGGCATCCGTCTCACGGATGTTGGCGAGGAACTGATTCCCGAGCCCTTCGCCTTTGGAGGCGCCGGAGACCAGCCCGGCGATGTCCACAAATTCCATGGTGGTGGGCAGCACGCGCTGTGGCTGGACGATGGCGGCGAGCTCATCCAGGCGCGGATCCGGCACGGGCACGATGCCCAAGTTGGGATCGATGGTGCAAAATGGATAGTTCTCAGCCGGAATCTCGTTTCGGGTGAGCGCGTTGAACAGGGTCGATTTGCCCACGTTGGGCAGGCCGACAATACCGCATTTGAATCCCATGCTACCTCTCTGGAAGGCCAGGCGACCGGCGATGACGCAAGCTCGAGCCTGGCGCCCCTTGTCTCCCGCCGCGCATTCAGCGGCTGTGCAGACGTTGTATTGCCTTGTCCACAGCGCCCTCGAAGATCAATGTCATGGCATCCACCGCCTCGTCGACGGCCGCGTCGATGGCCCGTCGATCATCCGGTGACGGCCGGCTGATCACGTAGGCCACCACGTCATCCGCATGCCCGGGATGACCGATGCCGATGCGCAAGCGCTGAAACTCCCGGGAGCTGAGCGCGCTCAGGGTGCTCCGCAACCCGTTGTGGCCACCGTGGCCACCGCCGCGCTTGACCCGCACCGTACCGGGGGGCAAATCCAGATCGTCGTGGGCGACCAGGATGGCCTCTGGTGGGATCGTGTAGTAATTGGCCACCGCCGCGATGGCCTGCCCGCTGCGGTTCATCATCGTGAGCGGCTTGAGCACATGGCAGCGCTCACCCGCGATCTCGACCCGGGTGAGTTCACTGCGGATGCGGGCGTGCTGGCGGAAGGTCTCGCCGTGGCGGTGCACCAGTTCGTCCGCGAACCGAAAGCCGGCATTGTGGCGGGTTCCGGTGTACTTGTCGCCGGGGTTTCCAAGCCCGACGATAAGACGGATCGCCGTGTGCTCATTGGCCATGACGAAAACCTGCCGCCGCTGCGAGGGTCATTTCTCTTCTTCGCCGCCCTCATCACCGGTGTCAGCCTCGTCGCCCTTGGTCTTGCTCTCGCCCTCGGGAGTCTCCTCGGCTTCGGCTTCGGCTTCGGCCTCGGCTTCCTCCTCCTCATCCGCCTTGGTCAGACGCGGCATCACAATGCTCACCACCGGGTGGTCATGGTCGTGCACATCGCCGCCGTGGGCGAATGCCTCCAGCTCCACGCCCTCGGGCACATGCAGCTGCGAGAGGTGAACGGAATCACCGACTTCAAGGTCGGCGAGGTCCACGACCAGGTATTCCGGAATATTCTTGGGCAGGCAGTTGATGGCCACGTCAGTGATGTCCTTGTGGACCACGCCGCCGGCCTTCACGCCCTTGCAATCGTCCTCGTTAAGGAAACGCACCGGAACCTGGGTGGTCAGCCGCTCGCCGGCGCGGATGCGCAGGAAGTCCAGATGCATCACCGAGTCCTTGTAAGGGTGGCGCTGCATGTCCTTGAGGACCGTATCCACCGTAGCGCCGTTTACGTCCAGCGTAACCACCTGTGAGAAAAAGGCGTCCCGTTCCATGAGCTTGCTCAGCTCAAACACGCTTACCTGCAGCATCTCCGGATCCTTGCCGGCGCCATAGAGGATGGCCGGTACTTTCTTGGTCTGACGCAGGCGGCGGCTCGCACCCTTCCCCGCGTCCACGCGCTGCTCGGCGCTCAGTTTCAGTTCAACGGCCATGATTGTGTCTCCATAATGAATGAAACCCGATCCTCCCCGCGACCAGGGAGGATCGGGTGCAAGAAATCAGTTTCCGCGTGCCGCGTGCAGCGGCCTTGTCGCGGTCGCTGCGGTCACGGCGTCATTGGGGATAATGCCGCCCCGACGGCTGACTCACTCCACAAACAGTTCACTGACCGACTCATCATTGCTGATGCGGCGGATACTCTCGGCGAGCAGCTCGGCAATGCTCACCTGGCGGATCTTCCGGCACGCCTCGGCTTCCGTGCTCAGCGGGATGGAATCGGTGACCACCAATTCATCGATGGTGGATGCGCTGATTTTCTCGATCGCCTTGCCGGAGAGCACGGGATGCGTCACGTAGGACACCACCCGATCGGCACCTTCATCTTTCAGGGCACGGGCGGCCTGACACAGGGTACCCGCGGTATCGACGATATCGTCGACGATAATGGCGGTCTTGCCGGGCACATCGCCGATGATATTCATGATCTGCGCTTCGTTCGCCTTGGGCCGGCGCTTATCGATGATGGCAAGGTCCGCATCACCGAGGCGCTTGGCGAGTGCGCGCGCGCGCACCACGCCGCCCACATCCGGGCTCACCACCACTTTGCGGGGGTAAACCTGCCGCCAGATGTCGCCCAACAGAATCGGCGAGGCGTAGATGTTGTCCACGGGCAGGCTGAAGAAGCCCTGGATTTGGTCGGCGTGCAGGTCCACGGTGAGCACGCGGTTGATGCCCGCGGTCTGGATCATGTCGGCGACCAGTTTGGCCGAAATTGGGACACGCTGAGAGCGGGGCCGACGGTCCTGTCGCGCATAGCCGTAATAGGGGATCACCGCCGTAATGCGCGCCGCAGATGACCGGCGCAACGCATCCGCGATGATCAGCAGCTCCATGAGGTTGTCGTTGGTCGGCGCGCAGGTTGGCTGAACGATGAATACGTCCTTGCCTCGCACGTGCTCGTCAATCTCGACGTTGACCTCACCGTCGCTGAACTTGGTCACGACGGCATAGCCAGGGCGGATCTTGAGGTGCTCGTTGATCGCGGCAGCCAGTTGCGGGTTGGCGTTTCCCGCAAAGACCATCATGTGTCCGTTTTCAGTCACGCTGATCCCGCTCGTGTGCGATCCGGAATGGAATGGCTGGGGTGCCAGGATTCGAACCTGGGAATGCGGGGATCAAAACCCCGTGCCTTACCGCTTGGCTACACCCCAGTGACAATCGGCTCAGACGCCTGAGGCGAAGACCGCATCGATCCGCTCCTGCAGCGGAGAGCGGTTCAATCCGCGGGCAACAAATCCGCGCCATCCCGCAGCGCGGCAATCCCTCCACGCAGCCTCCGCCTCGACCCATCCCCTGCAGGCCAGGTACACGCAGGCACCGGTTCCCGTGAGTTGTGGTCGACCGTGGCCGGCAAGCGCCTCGAACGCGCGGGCCACGACCGGATACCGTGCCCGCACGACTGGTTCAAAGTCGTTTCGACCCCCGCCGCAGCGGAAGTCGGCTATTGTGATGGGGGCTGAATTCCTTGTCAATTCCGGCGCCTGGAACACGTCTGCGGTACTGACCTGGCAGCCCGGTATCAACACGACGAACCACGGCCGATCCAGCTCCAGGGGCTGCAACACCTCGCCCACCCCTTCCGCCCAGGCGGCCTGCCCCCGAACGAACACGGGCACATCCGCGCCGAGACCACCGCCCAGGCGGGCCAGGGCGGATGCCCCGAGACCGCACCCCCAGAGGTGGTTCAACGCCACGAGCACGGTAGCGGCGTCGGAGCTGCCGCCACCGAGCCCGCCGCCGATGGGCAGTTCCTTGTCCACACGGATGTCGGCACCGAGCCGGGTACCACTACCGGACTGCAACGCGCGCGCCGCGCGCACGCACAGATCGTCCTCCTCGGGGACCCCGGGGACTGGTGCGGTGCGCTGGATGACACCGTCGTCGCGGGGACGCAGGTGCACGGTATCGCAGCGGTCCAGAAACTGGAAGACGGTCTGCAGTGCGTGGTAGCCATCGCGCCGGCGGCCGATCACGTGCAGAAATCGGTTCACCTTGGCAGGTGCGGGCCAGTGCGTTTCGGCGGACGCAGCCGCGGGCTCAGATGTTCTTGCCATCACGCTCCCGGCCGCGGAAATGCGTTCCTTCACTCCCCAGACGCACGGGCGGCGCACGATGTCGCATCAACGATTTCCCTCGACGTTGCGGGCTGCAGCTGGGGCACACAGGCGGGATAGTAGCATGCAGCGCCGCCGCACCGGAGTGCTTCTCAAACTGTGAGAGCACGCACGTTTCAGCCACAGCACGGGTGATAGATTCTTCGACACGGAACCAAAGGCTCCCGAGTGGGCGGCACGCCAACGGCTTGGCAACACGCCCAGCCATGAGTGCCCTGGGGCCAGGTAGGGCCCCGCCGATACCCGGGGGCCTCCGGCAGACCGGTGCAACGCTCCGGGACGCACTCACCCGCTTCCCGACGCGTTGGCAGAAACAGGGCCTGTGGCGCAGCACCTTGACTGACTGCGCGGGTCCCACGGATACAGGTGACAAGAATGCTCGACGTCCGTTATCTCACTCGCGTCCCGGTAGGGATGCTTCGTTACGGTCTTTATGTCGCCGAAGCCGATCGGCCCTGGGACGAAATTCCCGTCACCTTCCAGGGCTTCCTGATCCGCAGCGAAGAGGAACTGGAGATCCTGCGCGAGTATTGCAGCTTCGTCTACGTGGAGGAAACACGCTCCCGGGACGACGTCTACGCCACTTTGCAGACGGACATCCAGGGGCCGGCTGGCGGTGGCAAGCGCACGCCGGACGATACCGATCTGTCCGCCGAAACCGGCAATGAACGCCACCCCGATAAGCGCCGACTCCTCGCGCGTCTCGAGTCGGCGGCTGCCAGCCGTTCCGAGGCTGAGACGTTTGTGCAGCGAACATGGGAGGATGCCCGTCTTGGGCGTACCTTCAATTCCCGTCAGGCCCGTCTTATCGTCGAAGACATAGTCTCCCAGGTCTCGAGCAACGCCAGTGCGGCAATGTGGCTGACCAATCTGGCAAAAAAGGACGACTACTCCACGGCCCACTCGATCAATGTCTGCGTGATCGCCCTGGCGTTCGGTATGTACCTGGGGCTGCGTGGGCGCGAACTCCAGAGTATCGGCCTGGGTGCGCTACTGCATGATATCGGCAAGGTGAAGCAACCGCCGGAGATCCTGACCAGGCAAGGACCGCTCACCGCGGAGGAATGGGAGGCGATCAAGCGCCATCCGGACGAGGGGTGCGACATCGTATCCACGACCGGCGAGGTGCCTGACGCGGTGCTTGACATGATCCGCATGCACCACGAGCGCATCGACGGACGGGGCTACCCGCGCGGACTACAAGGCGATGACATCCCTGAGCGCGCACGCATCGTCGCGCTTGCGAACCACTACGACTCGCTCACCAGTGACAGGCCCTATCGGCAGGGCCGGCCGACCGACGAGGTATTGCAGGCACTCTACAACGAAGATGAGCACCTGTTCGGCGCCCAGCTCGTGCAGGCGTTCATCCATTGCATCGGCATCTTCCCGATCGGAAGTCTTGTGGAGCTCGATAACGGCGCGCTCGGCGTCGTTGTGGCGTGCAGCCCGGAGAACCGTCTCAAGCCGACCGTCCTGCTCGTGCGCACACCCGACGGCGAGTTCTACGAGAAGCGCCTACTGCTCAACCTGGCCGCCGATCCGGACCCCACGGGCCCCAGCGCCCGCCATATACGGCGCGTCGTGAACCCGGCGCACTACGACATCGACGTGGCTGGAATCGTGGCGTTCGAGTTCGGTGTTGTCTTTTGATGCGCTGATGCGCCAGTGTCCTGTCCCGTAAATACGTTGCGAAAATTGGCGTGGATCCTGACGGTTCCTGGCAAGGCGCGCCGACGAGGCGTAGCGGGGACTACGGCGAGGAGGCGCAACGCCGCCAGGGG
>NZ_SKOG01000116.1 GCF_007120195.1 Aquisalimonas sp. | reverse complement strand
TTGCCCCCGCGCCCCGTCCCCAGGGTCTTCATGGCGTCTCCCCGGCGGGGCGTTCCATCAGATAATGGGAGACGAACCACTCGTTGCCGGAGCGATACCCGAACAGCTCCGCGCAAGCCATGAAGAAGACCCGCCACCGATTCACCCAGCGACGCACCTGATCGGCACCGTAGGTCTCGGCGAATACCGGATCGATGGCCTCGCGCGCTGCGTCCAGGCGCTCGAGCCAGGCATTGCACGTGGCCTCGTAATGGCGGCCGTTCACGCGCCAGTGCCGCCGCAGGCGCAAATCGTTCTGGTAATACAGTGGCAGGGCGTCGGCGGGCATCAGTCCGTCCGTGAAGAAGTGCTGTCCCATCCAGTCGCTGGGGCCGCGGGTTTCGAAGACGTAAGCGAGCTCGCGATGGCAAAACACGTGGAAGAACAGCTTGCCGCCGGGCCGCAGCCATCCATGAACCCGCCGCAGCAGCTCACCCCAGTTGCGCATGTGCTCGAACATCTCCACAGAGACGACGCGATCGAATTGCTCCGTTGTCGCAAACGTATTCATATCCGCCGTAATGACCTGCAGATTCGATAGCCCGCGGGTGTCCCGCTGGCCCTCGATGAACGCCCGCTGCGACGAGGAGTTCGATACCACGGTCACGGCGCTGTTCGGGTAATGCTCGGCCATCCACAGGGACAAGGCACCCCAGCCGCAGCCCAGCTCCAGGACGCTCTGGCCGTCTTCCAGGCCTGCGCGTTCACAGGTGAGCGCGAGCATTGCGGCCTCGGCTTGCGCCAGAGTGGTGACACCGTCGGGCCACAGGCAGCACGAATACTTGAGGTGCGGACCGAGTACTTGCTGGAAAAACCCCGCCGGCAACTCGTAGTGCTGCTCGTTCGCCGTGTCCGTTGCCAGGGCGACGGGACTCTCAGCCATGTGCTCGAGCAACGCCTCCATGCGCTCGCGGCGCTCCTCCGGGCCGCCGCCTTCGGCGCGCAAACGCTCACCCAGGAGGCGGCGAATGCCGCGTCTCACCAAGGGCTCGGGAACCAGTCCCCTTTCAACCAGACCGATGAGTGTTTCCATGCAGCAATCCTTAATTCCGTGGTCGGCAACGAACGCAGCGATCATATACTAAATGTACAGCTTTTGTAAAAGTATTGTGGTCACCGCCCCGAGCGATACACCGCCTCTGCGCAGCAGCCGTCCGGCCGCCGCGACCAGCGGTGTCGAGTGCGGCGGATCGACCGTGCGGTTAGGGCGCATGTGACCCGATGTCACAGGGCAATGCCTGGCTGCACACCACAGGGTTGGCTGTATCTTATTGATTTTGTGTGGTTGATTCTGTTGGCACGGTGTCTGCAATCCCGTTGGGCGAACCTTGCAGAGGTTTTATCACTGACGAAGCGACAGGAGGTGTCTTATGTACACGATCGCAAAACTGCGCACTCTCATGCTCACTCTGCTCGCCGCCCTCGGCCTCGGCCTCGGTGGCATGGCTCACGCTGGCGGCGATGTCACGCCGGCTGGCGGCACGGCCGACAGCAATGCGCCTGAAACCATGGAATTCGAGGAAGAAGGTGAAGATGAGTGGGAAGACGACACGGATGACGACTGGGAAGATGACGACATGGACGATGAGTGGGAAGAGGACACGGAGGATGACGATACCTGGTAATCGTCTAATCGTCTGACCTCAACCAGACCACCGGCCCCGGCCGGTGGTCTTTTTTGTGTGCTCAGCCATCAGGCATCGCCCGTACCCTCAACAACCCTACTGCGGCTCTTGCCGAATTCGAGCATCCGCCCGAGCGAGACCAATGCCTGTTTGGCCACAAGCGAATCCACGTGGATCTCGTTGGCACCGGTTTCCAGGGTGTGGACCAGGCTGCGCAGTCCGTTCATGGCCATCCACGGGCAATGGGCGCAACTCGTACAGGTGGCACCCTTGCCGGCGGTGGGCGCCTCCAGCAGGGTCTTGCCGGGAGCCGCCTCCCGCATCTTGTGGAAAATGCCGGCATCCGTGGCGACGACGAACGTGCCGGCGTCCAGGGTCTGAACGGCCTTCAGCAGCTGAGACGTTGAGCCCACCACATCGGCCTGAGCGACCACGCCCGCTGGTGACTCCGGATGCGCAAGAATTTTCGCCTCCGGGTACTCGGCACGGACCCTGTCCAGCTCGATGGACTTGAACTCCTCGTGGACGATGCAGGCGCCGTCCCAGAGCACCATATCGGCACCGGTCTCCTGCTGAACGTAGGCGCCCAGGTGCTTATCCGGTGCCCACAGAATCGATTCGCCGCGCGCGTGCAGGTGACGGATCACATCCACGGCAATGCTCGATGTCACCACCCAGTCCGCGCGCGCCTTCACCGCCGCGCTGGTATTGGCGTACACCACCACGGTGCGCTCCGGATGCTGGTCGCAGAATGCCGCGAACTCCTCCGGCGGGCAGCCCACATCCAGCGAGCAGGTCGCCTCCAGATCCGGCATCAGCACGCGCTTGTGCGGGCTGAGGATCTTGGCCGTCTCGCCCATGAAACGGACACCCGCAACGACGACAGTGCGCCCCGGATGCTCATAACCAAAGCGCGCCATTTCCAGCGAGTCGGAGACGATGCCGCCGGTCTCGTCGGCAAGGATCTGCAGATCCGGCGCGGTGTAGTAATGGGCCACAAGAACGGCATCCTGAGCCCGCAGCGCCTCGCGGACGCGGCCCATAAGCTGATTGCGCTCCCCGGTTTTCAGCGTCTCACTCGCGGTGAATGGCTGCTCCCGGAAAAACCGAATCGGGGCTTCCGCACGGACCGCCTGTACCTTGCTCATGTCATCAACCTCCGACCCGCAGGTCGCTGCCTACTTGATGATGTCGACCCGGCTTGGCCGGGTGACCCGGAAGAGTCGGGCCGGCCGATGGTTGCCGGCACGGAACCATTCCCCGGTCTCCTCGAGACAGGGCAGGTTGCGGACCCGTTTCCGGAAGTTCCGCTTATCCAACTGCTCACCGAGAATCGTCTCGTAGACGGACTGCAACTCGCTGAGCGTAAACCGCTCCCCCATGAACTGAAGGGCGATGGTGGAATACTCCAGTTTGGACGCCAGACGCCGATGCGCCATGCTGACAATCTCACCGTGGTCGAACGCCATCACGGGCAGGGCATCCACCGCCGTCCAGGCCAGACGGCTGCTGTGGTCGGTGACCGAAAGCAGACACCCCGGTGGGACTACCGCGAAATAGGACACCGACACCACCCGTGCGCGCGGATCGCGCCCCGGGCTGCCAAAGCTATACAGCTGCTCCAGGTAGACGCCGTGCAAGCCCGTCTTCTCCCGCAGCAGGCGCCTGGCGCACGCGTCCAACCCCTCGTCCGCCGGCACGGTGCCGCCCGGCAGCGCCCAATGCTCGGCAAAGGGCTCACGGGTGCGGCGCACGAGCAGCACGCACAGCCGCTGCGCACGGATGGTAAACACCACCACGTCCGTCGCCAGCCCGGTGAGCGCCCCGTTGTCCACCGCCAACAGCCTCTGTTTGAGTGTGGGCCGCTTAAGTTAGTGTCATTTCTACACTATGTCAATTCCGGAAGTGGCTCCTCCGATCTGCCGTCCATTGACGGGTGCAGGCGCCGTGGCCGGCAGAAACGGGACAGATTCATGGCTCGTCCGGTTCATCCATGAGGGAAACGCAGTCCTGAATGGGCAGAAAGAGTTGAAGCCCGGCTTCCTCGATCCTGACAAAGCCGTATTTCTCGTAAAAGGCAGCGCCGCGCTGATTCTTGGCGTCCACCACCAGGCCGCCGATGGCGGTAAACTGCCGAGAGATGGTCGCCGCGTCCTCAATGGCGGAGAGCATCGCCAGCTCACCGAAGCCCTGGCCTTGGACGCTCAGGTCCGAAGCGAGTCGCGCCATCCGCAGGAAGGGTATAGCGTGTGGGTAACTTTTCCAGGCCCTTACCCCGGGCGGCGGTGTAATCTCGCAGGGGGCAGTGGAGTAGTACGCCAGGATGCGTTCGGGTTTGTCGGCATCGACCAGTACCGTGGTGCGCACCAGATGGCGCTCGTCCTGTCGCCGCGCCGTCTTCTGAATGAAGGTGGTGAGTTCCTCGACCCCGCAGTCAAAATCCGCGCGGTGATGGTTCCTGCTAAGTTGCTCTTTCCTGATCCGAGGCATGCAGCTGTTCCTTATACCGTCGCGCCGCCTGCCTCAGACGGGGCAGGGGGCGTGCCGGCTGGTCCAACGCCACCATCATGTTTTCAAAGGCCTCGCGGCTCGTGTTGATCCGCGTGGCCCGCTCGGTGACCTCCCTGGCGCGCTCCAGTGCAGCATCAAGCAGGAACTGGGAAACAGTCGATCCCTGCAACTCTGCCGCCTCCGCGATCTTTTGATGGATCTCTGCATTGGCGCGGGCTACCAGCCGCTTTTCTCGCTCTCTTTCATTTGCCGCTGTCATCGCGACGCCTCACTTGTTGCCAAACCGTTGTGTGCCTAGCCTGTGGCTGGATGGTGCCAGAATGGCATACAAGGGGGGAAAGTCAACCATGGTGCCAGAATGGCATACAAGCAAAGGCCCCGCCGGAGCGGGGCCCGGCCATGGTGGGCAGCCGGCGCTGGCGTAGAAGCAGGGGCAGCCACGTAGCTGCGCTACCTGGTGCACGGGGCGCCGGGGGCCGGACAACCGCTTTGTGTCCGTGGATCAGGCCGGATTCGAGCGGCACCGACCGAAGGATTTTTCCCGCCTGATCAACGCCTTTCGGGAGTCCCAGGATTGATATCTGCTGGCCGTAAAACCAGCTTTATCGGTTTGTTGCTATGAAGACGACCCTCGAACTACCCGACGATCTGATCCGCAAACTCAGGGTGCGCGCCGCTGAGAATGACCGCCGGCTCAAAGACGTGGTTACGGACCTCATTGAGCTGGGGTTGGAGGCATCAAACTCTTCTAGGGCGCCCGATCCGCTGCATGCGTGGCTGAACAAGCTCGAAACTCGTGCCGACGGCAGCATAACCAACCCCGACGACATCGATGATCCGGACTTCTCCCGCGCGCTGGACGAGGTGCGAGAGGAAAGGTCATCGCGGGCCTGCGCAAGTGCAGCAGCGACACCGTATTCGCATCGGCCATTACGCGATACGAGCTGCGCTAAGGCGGTGCCTGGCATCGCACTCGAGGACTGGTTTACCGAGAGCTAAGGCACGCATGGCCCGAACCTCCGACGCGGCGAACAAGCTTTCCGACGCCGAGAAGCGCGACCTCAACGCGTCGAATGGCGCGCCAGGGTCCCCGAAGACCTCGGCGATGTCCATGGCCGCGCGATAACATTCGCAGGACTCGCGTCCCGGGCCCGCACGATTCGTCGCGTGATGGTAACTGCGGCGATGGTGCGGACGTCGGTGTCGGTGCAACGTCCGACGAGACATCACGCCGCTGCCCCGCACCACCAGCATCGGGACGCGTTCGCCACTGATTGTTCTGGACGCCACCGCACAGACGCAAGCCAGTATCCGGACTATTCTGCGCATGCCGCCGGCCCCCATTCATGGGGCCGGTGTCAGGTTGCGGTCGAGCGATCGTTCGATCAAGTACAGTGACGCCCACAGCGCTGGCGCGTTGTTCGGTGTAAGGAGATCTTGATGATTAGAAAGACGGCTTTAACATGTCTGGCCCTCGGCCTGTTTCCCGCCCTTGCAGTGGCGCAGATCGGGGAAAGTGAGCGCGTGGGTCCATCCGTGGGCGATCGTGAATTGACTCTGGCCGGCACCGGCACCAGTGACCGGAAGTTTGACACGGGGAACTTCGGGATCTCCGGCGACCTTGGCTGGTATGTCTTCGACAGGAACCTACTGCTCGGCGTGCGTCAGAGCGTCAATTACGCAAATATCGAGGGCGCGGACATCTCGGATGACTTCTGGAACGGCTCAACCCGCGGCTTTGCCAATTATCCCTTCCTCGACGACGCCTGGCGGCCCTTCCTGGGCGCGAGCCTTGGTGTCGTCTACGGAGACGGCGTCGATGACACGGGCTTTGGCGGCCTTGAATTAGGCCTCAAGTACTACGTGCTTGACAGCACGTTTGTGATGGGCCGGGCCGAGTACCAGTTCTTCTTCGAACGGGCGCGTGATGTCGACGACAACTTCGACGAGGGAGCCTGGGCCTACACCGTAGGGCTTGGTTACAACTTCTAAGCGGCCCTGAGGGATCCTGCGCCGGATATCGCGCCAGTTTGCGCGGTATCCGGCGCAGCTTTTTTATGCCGGCCGGTCAGTGCACAACGGTTACAGGACAATGCGCGCCATGGACAACGCGCCGGCTGACACTACCCATGAGGAAGTTATCCAGGCGTCCCTTGCCGCGCCGCCCCATCACGATCTCGACTTGGCCGACCTCGCGGCTGTAGGCGTTGATGATCGTCGCCGGATCACCGCCACGCCGGACGTCCTTGACTTCAATGCCCGCATCACCGATTCGGTACCGTGCCTCACCGAATGCCTTTTCTGCCATCTCGCGGGCGAGTTCGGTGAAGCTGTGCTCCGCGAACGGCCCGACACCAGCGAGCTCTGCCATGCTGCCACCAACACCTGGAATTTCCCGAGGCGAGTTGGGGAACACGTGCAGCAAGTGGATCCCCCCCTGCCTTGCCTTCGCCAACATGGCCGCGTGTTCCGCAGCCGCCAACGATTGCTCGGAACCATCCACGGGTACGACAAAAACCCTTGGAATCACCTCGTCATCGTCGCTAATCACGGTGACGGGACATTCCGCCGCCGCCAGCACCGTTTCGCTGACACTGCCGAGCAGAAATTCCCGGACCCGGCCCAGCCCGCGGCGCCCCATGACGATGGCCGGTGAATCTACCGCCTTTGCATGGTCCAACACCGCCCGAGCCGGATCGCCGGCCAGCGTCGTCTCCGCCATGCTCACCGCATCCTCACCCAGCTGGCTGCGGGCATCCTTGAACGCCCGCGAAGCACTCTCCTTGCGCATAGACCCGAAAGCATCTTCAGCCCAGCCAGCAGCCAATGCCTGTTCCATCGACCCCCCGAGCCGCCCCATCAGCGCCTCTGCGGACTTCGGAAACGCAAACAACAACTCCACCCCCGCCCCCGTCGCCCTCGCCAGCTGATCCGCGTAACGTACCGCGGCGGCCGAGTGCTTCGACCCGTCCACCGGCACCAGGACCGTCTTGATCCCCTTAGCCATTGCCATGCCTCCTTCAGCCTGTGTGGTCTCATTGTAAGGAGCATTATGAGTCCGGTGCGTTGACCTAAAGCAAGGAAGTGTGATGTGTGCCGACCACGGTTGAACGTGTCACGATGGGCCCTATGCCATCGCAGGACACGTTCGCCAGGCCAATTCTGGATCATTGATCCGTCCTGCTCGCCAAAGCAGCAACTGAGCGCGTCAATCGACTTCTGCCGGTAGTTCGACCAAGGTCGGGGTGGGGCGATCGCTATCAGTGCCGTCGCCAAGTTGGCCAAAGGAGTTGTCACCCCACGCCCAAACGCGCCCTGCAGCGTCGCGCGCGAGACTGTGGTACTCGCCCGCAAACACTTCCAGGACGGACACCCCGTCCAATGCACTCAAATTGGTTTTCACCGGTGTCGCGCGATCCAGGTACGTGCCATCACCAAGTTGGCCCTCGGCATTGCGCCCCCATGCCCAGACGTTCCCCTGGTCGTCCACGGCAAGACTGGTAAAGAGGGAGGCGTCGATTGCCACGATCGTGGCGTCCAGATCGACCGGCACAAGGGATTTGCTGCCCGCGGTGGTCCCATCGCCAAGCTGGCCATGGTCGTTCCTTCCCGTTGCCCAGACCCGCCCACCTTCATCCAGAACCAGGCTATGCAGCCCATGGGAGCCTATGGCAACCGCCACGGCCTCTGCCCCTGCAAGCATGGTGACATCCATGGCAGTGGGGGCGCTTGCATCTTCGGTCGTACCAGTGCCGAGCACTCCCCACGCATTTTCCCCCCATCCCCAGACACGACCTTGCTCATCCAATATGAGGTTGGTAAAAATCCCTGCACCAATGGAGGCCGGGTCAGAACCGCCAAGGGCTGACAGGTCAATCTTAATGGGCCGCGTACTCATTAATTCCTCTAGATCGCCCAACTGGCTGTAGGTGTTATCTCCCCATGCCCAAACACGGCCTTGGTCATCCAGGGCTACGCTGTGTACGAAACCGGCTCCCACCTGCTCCCAAGCCGCGCCGCCCAGAATGGAGGGGTCCACCTCAACGGGCGTACGCTGCTCCCAAGCATCATGGGCCAACTGACCGAATGACCCAGAGCCCCATGCCCACAACCGTCCGAAATCATCAATGGCTAACGAGTGATCATCCCCAGCGGCAACCTGCACGATTGCAGCACCTTGCCATCCTGACGCATCGGCATGCACTGGCGCAGTCTGGGAATTTTGGGAGCCATCGCCAAGCTGTCCGCTTTGGTTATTCCCCCAAGCCAGTAAATCACCCGCCTCATCAACAAACAAGCTATGCGAATAGGCCCCTCCCAGTAGGGACTGCGCTGTGCAGGCGACCTCCCTGCTGTCGATAACCTGCTCATTGATGTCGAGGATGTCCAGCCTTCCCAGCTCCCTTCGAGCCCCGGCAGCGCACGTCGCTTCGGTCAGCAGTGGCTGCGTGCAACCACCGCACAATGTCCCTTGCCAGTTGGAACTCCCGTCCACTGTGAACCCATCAGATGCGATAAAGCGGACTGTGTAATCGTGCTCTGATTCACTGACGAGGTTGACCTTGGCCTTGCCATCGGCAAAGCCGACACCGTAGCGGATGTCCGGCACACACCGGGGCACAACAGTCTCCCTCGCCAGTAACCTGTGCAGATCGTCCCGCAGGGTAAACGTGACGGCCTGATTCCCCATCGCACCGGTACATATCCCCGAGCCGTGAAGCCGAAGCGGTGACTCCAGCGAGGAGACAGCAGGCACCCTTAGGGTCTGCTGACCATCCGAAAAGCGAAATCCGGCCTCCTCCACGGCCACGTGTACCGGGCGAATCAGCGGATTATCAATGGCAATGCGGGCAGCCGAGGCAACCTGGTCACCCCCAAGGATAAATCGGGCTGCGATGGCGAGCGCCACGTCCACGTCAGGTTTTCCATTTAAGGCACCGGCCAACACGGGCGATGGCTGATTGATCGTGGAACCAATTCCCAATTGACCGTTGCCATTGGCCCCCCAGACCCACAGGCGTTCCTGCGAGTCCACCAGCAGGCTGGAATGACCGCCGGCGTCGAGGGAAGCCGCCTCCGCCCGCCCTAGAAAAGCGAGATTCACTAACATCGGGGTGGTTGCCCCAGCTACCGGCCCGCCGCCCAGTTGCCCACTCCCGTTGGCGCCCCATCCGAACACCCGTCCGTAGCCGCTCAGGGCGAGGCTGTGATTGCGGCCCGCCACGATCTGGGTCGCCGGAGCACCGTCGAGCAACGCATCGCCGATGGGTTGCGGCGTACTACGGCTGATCGTCGTGGCGTCCCCCAGCTGCCCCTCGGAGTTGTTCCCCCAGGACCACACCTGGCCTTGGTCATCCAGGGCGAGGCCATGGGCGCCCCCGGCCGCAACGGCTACGAAACGAGCGGCGTCCGGCGCAGGAAGCTCCAGGGCGACGGGTGAGGAGCGTGCCTCTGTCGTGCCGTCACCAAGTTGCCCGCGATGGTTGCGGCCCCAGGCCCAAATCCTGCCTTGGTCATCCAGAACGAAGCTATGATGCTCACCGGCGT
>NZ_SKOG01000240.1 GCF_007120195.1 Aquisalimonas sp. | reverse complement strand
GTTACCGCGTTGTTGCCGTAGATCTGGCCGGGTACGGCGGCAGCCCACCGTGGGCTGATGACGAGTCCCCGAGCATTGCCGGGGAAGTGGCGCGGCTTGCGGACATCGGCCGCAGGCTGCCTGAGCCTGTGCACTTGGTGGGGCATTCTTACGGTGGGGCCGTGGCGCTTCGGTACGCGCTGAGCGACCCGGGTCGCGTGGCGAGCCTGGTCCTCTACGAGCCAGTGCCTTTCGCTCTACTGAGGCATGGGGCCTCGGGGCGAGCGCCACTTGAGGAGATTCGTTGCGTCGCGACCGCCATCGATGCGGCGATGGCGGCCGGTGAGGTCGGCGTTGCGGCCCGAAGGTTTTTCGACTATTGGTCCGGACAGGGCACGTGGGATCAACTATTACCTGACGTGCAGCAACGCTTGATGCGCCGGATGCGCCCGATCAGCGACAACTTCCGGGCGCTGATGGCTGACGATACCTGTCCGCGGGAATTGGGGCGACTCGCCATGCCGGTGCTGTACCTGGGCGGTGCGGATCCACGCGCGCCCGTAGCCGCGATTCAGGATGTGCTGGAAGTGCATTGTCCGCGCATGGAGAGTTGCATTGACCCCGACCTCGGGCACATGGGGCCGGTGAGCCATCCGCACCGTGTCAATGAGCATGTTGCCCGATTTATCGCGCTTCATGATCATCAGCGCAACGTGCCGTCGCCGGACTGGGTGATCGGCGGCCAAGCCCTACCAGCCCTGGCGTAAAAGGGGGCGGGCGGCGCCGATGCTCGGTGCCGCCCGCGTGTTGCTCGCGTCTGACTCAGCGCAGCACATCTGCGACGTTGACGCGCCCCTCCAGCTGTCCGCCCCGGATGACCGACGAGGACCCGGGGATGGTCAGCAGCCTGGTCGCTGCACGGTTATCTGCCAATACCGTGAATAAAAATGTGTCAACCCCCCGCTCGCTGGCGGCCATCGCCAGTGCCCGCAGTAGTTTTTTGCCGAGCCCGCGCCCCTGGCTGGAATCGGCGACGCTGAAGGCAACCTCGGCGGTCCTCGCGTTCTCGGCGGAGCAGACGAAACGCCCGATGCCAATCAGTCCGGCGTCTGCGAATGCGCCAACGGCAACATGCCGCTGGCCGTCCATGCCACACAACAACCGTAGTAGCGGCGGGCTCAGGGTCTGCAGGCGTTGATGAAAGCGTTGATGCAACGACCGCGGCGACAGGGACTCGAAGAAGGCCTGAATGGTGGCACTGTCCTCGGCATCCAGCAGCCGCAGCCGCACAGGGGTGCCATCCTCCAGTTCGGCGCGTGCGGTATCGGGCGTGGAGATCGGCGAGCCGATCGGCCAGTGCCTGGCGTGGTCGGTCGGATTGTTGATCGCAAGGTCCCCGGGGTTAAGGGCCGTATTGCCGTTCATACGCATGGTCGACTCCAGGTGGAAACCCACCAGTTGCACGTTTCAGGGGCTGCGCCGGAAGCACCCAGGCTTCGTCGGCTCATGGCAGCAGCATGCGTGTGGCGGGTTTCAAGCGGACGTCGCAGCGTTGTTCTAACGTTTCGGAAGTGTTGCGAATGCCCGAGCAGGGCGCCGTGCGGCGATGTGGGCTGCGGCCTGGGCTGCGAACAGCTCCGGGTGACGCGGCCGCGACAGGCCGTTACCGTGACGGGGGTTCGACACTCTAATGGTGGGCAGGAATACGCGGTATGCTAATGCTGAGGACGCGTCCCTGGATAAATTGCTTTTGCACCTGCGCGCCGGCTGGGGCACGCACTGGGAGGTCATCGTGATCATCGTCCATCACCTCGAGAATTCCCGGTCTCAGCGCGTCCTTTGGTTACTCGAAGAGCTGGCTCTGGAGTATGAGATCAAACGCTACGCCCGTAACCCGAAGACGATGCTGGCTCCTCCTGAGCTCAAGGAGGTGCACCCGCTGGGCAAGTCGCCGGTGATCAGCGACGGTGACAATGTGGTGGCGGAGTCAGGCGCCATCATCGAGTATCTGGTGGAACATCACGGTAATGGCTCGCTGGCGCCAGCTCGGGGGACGCCTGAACGGTTACGCTACACTTATTACCTGCATTATGCGGAAGGCTCCGCGATGCCGCCGCTGCTGCTGATGTTGGTGTTCAACCGGTTGCCGGTGATGGCACCAACACTCATCCGGCCACTCGTGCGAGGCGTTGCCAATACGGTCAAGGGCCATTTCATTGAGCCACAGATCGCGCTGCATCTCGGCTACCTCGAGAGCGAACTTGAGCTGCGTGATTGGTTCGCAGGTGATGCCTTTTCGGCAGCCGATATTCAGATGAGTTTCCCGCTGGAAGCAGCGGCGGCGCGGGGTGGGCTCAATGAGCGCTATCCGCGGTTGAGCGCGTTTCTGGAGCGTGCGCACGCACGCCCCGCTTACCAGCGGGCCCTGGAAAAGGGCGGCCCCTACCAATTGATGAGCTGAGGGTGCTCAGCTTCCCCTGTATAGCGAGTTTCAGATCACCGCAAAGGCGCAGTGGCCCGACCG
>NZ_SKOG01000188.1 GCF_007120195.1 Aquisalimonas sp. | reverse complement strand
GGGGAGCTGATAACCATCACGGGCGTTGGCTTTGACTCGTCCTTCGTTGAGGCCAACCAGGTAAGCATCGCGGGGCTTCCCCTCGAGATCAGTCAGGTTAGTGACAGGCAAATTATCGCGCTGTTGCCCGACGGCGCTGTCTCCGGCCGCGTCGCTGTCTCCAACGGTCGCGGCACCGCCCTCTCGAGCCGCGAGTTCGCGGTTGTCCCGTCGGTCCACATAGCGGGTACAGGCCACACGACCGTCCGTCCACTAGAGACGATCAAACTTACTGCGGTTGTCACCGGCCTTGTCGACACGGCCGTCGACTGGCATGTCGACGACATTCCGGGCGGCTCGGAGGTCCTTGGAACCATTGACGCATTCGGCAACTACACGGCTCCTGCGGTGCCTCCGGCTGCCGCCAGCGTCAGGATCAGCGCCACCTCCGCGGCTAATCAGTCTCTTCGCGCCGCTCAGGTCATCGCCCTTTCCGCGCCGCTGCCGCTGGTTGCAGGGGACACCGTGAATGCCCTTACCGGCGGTCGCATTCACGGTCGAAACGGTCTGCTAACCATCGACGTACCCCCCGCAGCGCTGGCTAATGATGCCAAGGTCACTGCCCTGCACGCTGAACATCCGGCCTGGGGAGCAGATGCGGATATCGAGGGCGTGCCGGATGGCTATGTGCCGGTGGCAGCATTCGAAGTTCGGCTTGCGCATGAAGAGGAGCTCCGCGAGCCAATCGGCTTTAGCCTGCTGCTGCCGGTGCAGACACCCCCGCAAACCGAGCACGTCATCCTGCTTCACGACGGGCGTGTCTACGAGCGCACTGGCGAGGCAAGAGTCGATGTCAGCGCGGATGGATTTTCCCTCACTGGTTCGCTCGGCGCTGTTAACTTTCGCGCGCTCGTCGTTCGAACGGCGGCAAGCTTCGAGATACCCGGGCTGGTGCCTACCTTGGAGATTGTGCCGCCGGTGGAGGTTACTGGTATCGAGGTGCCGGTGACGATCATCGAGGAGGGCATGACCCTGCCGGTGCTTGTGGAGGGCGCGGGATTCGTTCCCGGCGCGACCCGAGTCTCTGCCGCTGAGCCGGCAGTGGGCCAGCACCTTGAGTTCGGTCCCGTGGTGGTCAGCGCGGATGGTGCAGAGCTGGGCTTTACTCTGCGCATAAAGCCGATCAGGACCTTGGACCGCGGCCAGACGCTACCGGTCTCCTTTCGCGTCGAGATCCTTAACCCTTCGGGCCAGACCAGTTGGGTACTCGAGACGGATGCCAATCAGTTCCAGATTAACGGGCTGCCCGAGCTCGTCGTCTGCGAAGGCGAGCGTGGCAATCGCAGTGACCTCTTCACGATCGATGGCCAACGCATCGACAGGGCCGTGAGTCAGAGTCAGCGCCTGTCGACGCTGGTGGTCTGCGAGGGCTTCGTGCTGGGCATTGGTCGCGAGGTCGAAGACATTGAAGCTGATGGCATCGTTTGGGACCTCTCAGGCCTTGCCGGTTTTGAAGACGCTTTTGGGCGCCTCGCCTGGGTCACAGAGCAGCAGCGCCGAAGCCACAGCGTTAGCATCTTCCAGCCGGAACATCGACTCGTGTTCTTCGATGTCACAGGTCCCGTGGAGATCCGGGGCACGATCTACTTCTCCGGCATGCGCGGCGGCGAGAACGCGCAAGTCGTACGCGCCAGAGGCGGGGGACGTGGCCTGCACGGCGGGCTTGCGAGCGGCACGCTGTCAGGAGGACGGGGAGGGGACGGCGGGATCACCAGTGGTGGGGCGACCACGGATGGCCAGCGGGCGGGCAACAATGTAACGCCCGATTTGGGGATTGGCCGTGGCGCCGACGGCAGGCTGTCGGGCAATCAGCCGGCGGGTTTTGGATCGCGGTTCGATCCCATCAACGTGAGCTTCGATGACTTCTTCAAGGCCGGCGCGGAAGTGTTCGCATCTGCCTTCAGCCCGAAGGCGAGCTTCATTACGGTGGCCAAGGCAGCCGGCAACTTTGCCGCCGAGATGGTCCATCTATCGAGCACTACGACCATCCGCCTGGCGCCGCAGCCGCTAATCGTCTCCGGCCAGGGAGGGCACCCTGGCTCCCGGCCAACCGCCGCGCCCGAGTTGATCGACGACAGGCGGCTCGTCCCCGGCACAGGTGGCGGCGGCGGAGCGTCGGCCTACACCGAGACGGTCTTGTTCGGTCTCATCACACTCCGGACAGACCACAGAACCGGGGGTGCGGGCGCAGGTGGCGGCGGTGCAGCGGGTGCCCTGCGCATCACCTCCGGCACCTCGTTGGAAATCGGCCCTAACGGCTCGCTACTGGGTATTGGCGGGCGAGGCGGGTTTGGCGAGTCTCACATTTCGCTGGCCAGCACCGGGGGCGGCGGAGGCGGCGGTGCCGGCGGCGTGGCCAAACTGCAAGCACCCCAGCTGGCAAATCGCGGCCTGATCGATCTTTCAGGTGGCGAGCGCGCGGGAGCGATTCTCGCCCAGAGCAGCTTTCCTGCCCCGTTCATTG
>NZ_SKOG01000022.1 GCF_007120195.1 Aquisalimonas sp. | reverse complement strand
GCTTCGTAACGCGCCTATCCCCGAAGCGCGCACCTTGTTCGAGTCGTTGCTGGCAATGGAAGAGCACGAGACCATGCGCTTGAGCCTCCAGATCGGCCGCATGGATGACCTCTAGCCAAGAGGACGCGCTGGTGATGGGACGGAACTCCTCCCGGAAAGGTCCCGGAGTTGGGGTACTCCTCACCCCGATTAGTTCAGTGCGCCCCGAAGGTGCGATTCACCAGTGGAGGGGAAGGATCCACGCAGGGCGCACGTGACGAAGGCGAAGCGGGGTAAGGGGAGCCAGCGCCTCGCACACAAGGGGATTCGCACGAGCGAACACCCGCCGAATGCCGGGCCATGATGAGGTGAGCACACCGCCTGAAACGGGTGCTACATCGACCTCGACACATCAGCAGGATGGCCGATTTGCACAGGGGAAGCCTGCCGTTTTTTTACCTTACTGTCGGCGCACCTGGTCGGCAGTCCCTCGCCATCTCGCCCAGGTCAAGGCGCGACATTTACCGAACTGATTACTTACTTTTGTGGGTGATTCCGAAGCTGGGTCGCTCGGTGTCCCAGAAGAGCATTACGGTACGCCCCGCCATCACGTCCGACACTCCGACGAGATGCCAATTGTGCTGGTCGCCTTCATCGAGGGCGTTCTGAATCTGCTCCCGGACGTTGGCGTCTTGGTCCACCGTGACCTCTTGGGCATAGTATCGTCCGCGGTCTTGCACTGCCATACAATCACCTGGTTTCGCTGCCCGGTGGAGGCTCCCAGTATAAGTTCGGATCTGACTGAGGCGCCAGCCGCACCTTGGGCGCGACCTGCACGCTGGCGACCTTTTCCTCCATCGCGGAAAGCGCGGGATTCTTTGTGTGAACCCTTTGGCTACGCGACTGTGGCGTAGCTACAAGCGGCATCCGGTCAGTGGGTGACTTTCCGGACGGCACTGACGGAGCTGGAGTGGTGTTGCCAGGCGGCGATTCAAAGCCTTGGCCGCGCGTCGCGCGGGATGCGGCATTGCCACAACCTGCTAGTACCGGACCCAGGACGAACTCGCATGGATGCCATCATGTTGCCGTTATTGGCGGGCAGGGAAGCCAGTTCGAGTGTCGGGGCGCGGTCTACACGCGATCGCACGGAACGCACCATAGCTTTCTTGTCCAGGAATGCTATCTGGCCCTCCAAGGCGCACTTGGATGTGGCTCCCACCGCCAGGCACTGCGAATGCAGGTTTAACCAATGGGTTGCCGGTACCAGTGCATCGCGGTGAAAACCGGATCATCTGTACCCATCGGGTGCTCAAATCATCCCGGCTCCAACCGGTTCCGCACGATTTGCCAATTCAGCGCTTTCGCAGGCTCAGTTGATAGCTCCCGGATAGCTGGTCGCGGAAATCGCCCCACATCAGGCGACCATCCTCGCTAATGGTGCCGCTTCCGTCCCCCGAGTGCGCGCCATTGACCACGAAGGTAGTCGTAAAGCTCCTTCCGGACAGGCTCCCGCTGCCTTGCGAGCGAAAGCCAAGCGCGTGGTTGACGGCCGTAAAGCTGAAGTCCGCGCCGTCCTGGGTGATGGCGTAGATGGTGCCGTTATTGTCCTCCCAGACACCCAGGATCTGCACCGCGGGAGCGGGCACCGGCTCTTGCACTGCTGGCGATTCGGCATCCGCCTCGGATGGGGATGGGACCCGGGTTTCCTCAGCGGGCTGTGCGGTTGGGGATGGCCCGGTGGTATCCATTACGCCGAACTGGTGGAGAACCACTAGCAGCCCGGTGACGGCGGTCAGCAGGCCGGCGATGGCCGTCAGCACGCCTGGCAGCGTGTGCCAGAAACCCTTGCCGGGACCAACGTCCGCCATGGCGGGCCTCCCTGCGCTCTGCGGCAATACGCGCGGTATGGAAGCGTAATGGAATTATACGTCAGGTGCGTGATGAGCGCTTGCAGAAGCAGGTGGGTGCGAACGCGCGCCGGCAAGTGTGGCGGCTTGGCTACGGTCAACCGAATCTCTCTGCTCCGGGAGCCTGCCATGGCGTGGGAGAGTCCGCCGTCAGCCAGTGGCGCGGATCGCTTGACGGCGGGCCGGGGCCTCGCCTGCCCGCCGGGCCATTGGCGAGGTCCTGCGGACCCGGTGCAGGGGGAACGCAGCGCCGGGATGTGGTGGGACGGTACGCTAGAACTCCAGGCGTATACCGGCGGTGAACTGGTGGCTCTCCACGTCATTCAATAGTTGTAATGTCTCGTAATCGATGAAGGCCTGGGTGCCGCCCCTGAACACGGCCGAGACGCTGGCCCCCAGGCGCAGATAGTTCCTGTCGGGATCGTCCGTGCGAACCGCGAGCACGGTCCCTTCCGGGTGGTTGGCGTAACGCGTCTCGATCCTGCGTGCGTGGTTGCTGAACTCGTGTACCCATTCGGCGCGGGCCTGGGGGATCAGCACTCCGAACGGCTGACCGGAGGTGTAGGCGAGCTCTGCGCCCAGCGCGGTGGTAGCGGACTCGACGGTTTGCCTTTGCACCGCCATATCAAGCCCCTCGGCACCGCGCTCACGGTAGCCGTCGATTCTCGCCCGGAGAATCTCCACCCGCACTCCGGGACTCAGGCTCCAGGCGTTCCGCCGGAGTTCGTAGCCAAAGCCGGCGCTCACCTGGAACTGCCGGCCGTCGGGGTCGGCCCTGGCGGTGCGGTCGGCCCCTTCAACCTGGGGGCCGGCATTGGGGCCAGGCTCGTAGTCGATGCGACGCTCAATGTCGAAATCGGTCCTGCTATAGCCGAGCAGCCCGTGGGCGTAGAAATCGCCGACGTTGTAGAGCGCGTAACCGAGGAGGCTCCAGCTATCGCCCTCCACCTTGCCCCCGGCTACTTCCGCGCTCTCTTGGAAGTCTGCATTTAGCCGGGTGTAACCGAGGGCCCCGCCAAGCACGAGCTCCGTTGAGAGTCGGTAATCGGCGCCGGCGGTCAGGCCCACGGTATCGAAATCGAAGCCGTTTTCCCGTTGGGTTGCGTCCCGGTCTCCAAAACCGAACGTGGCATTGGCGAACGCGCCCAAACGGCTCCAGCCGCCATCGAACTGACTGCCCCCGGACGCCAGCCCCATGGTCAGCGTATCGTTGGTGGAGGCGAGAAGCACCGGCATGTCGTCACGGCCTTGGCCACCGGCGTCGGCCAGACCGACACCGGTCGCCTGCAAGGCGCCGAGGCGTCCGAGCACGGCCGCCGCCTGGATCCCTGAGAACTCCGTCACCATGGTGCCGGGCGCGACCGTCTCCTCGGCCGCGATCTGCTGGAAAGCGGCATTGAGGGCCGCCTCGTCCAGATCAAGATCGAAGGCGCTTGGGCCTTCGCCCTCGAGGGCGTTGCGTGTCTGTACCATCTCCCGGCAACGGGAGAAGAGGTCATCTTGCGGTGCGGTGCGCTCTTCGCGTTGGGCCAACTGGGGGCACACAGTGCGCACGGCCGCCTCGGTGGTTGCCTGCAGCTCGGTGGCGGCAGATCGGCCGCCGCCTCCGTTTGCAGGTTCATCGGATACTGCCAGCCCAGGCATCCCCAGCATGCAGGCGGCGACCAGCGTTGGTACGACGAAATCCTTGCCAGCGACGGGATGGCAGGGACCGAAATGCGGCGGACTGTGCATGGGATGCCTCCCCAGACAACCCTCGTTATTGTTGGCTTTCGGGCGCGGACGCAGTCCGTTTCACTATTGAAGTGTAGATCGCGCGAAGGGTTTGACCACTGTCCGGGTCGGGCCATGTTTCGCCGTGCTGTCGCGTCTCACGTGGCAGTGCTGGTCCCTGTCGCGATCGCTCTCAACCACGGATGCGGCCGTCACCGGCCGGGCGCCACAGCCGAGGACAGTGTAGGGCCGGAAGTCACAACCTCGGGGTTCTCGTCCATAATCATTAGATGCTCGCATTCTATGTCGACCGGCTGCTGGCCATTGGAGAACGCTTGAATGCGCAGCACTGCGTCGGGAGCCGTTGCTGATGGGGGCGCATGTGCCGGCCGTCATACCTCATATCGTGAGCCAACACGCTGAAGAGGCGGCGTTCCTGTGGTTACTGCGTAATGCGGCCGTCGCCGCACCGCATTACTCCCTGAGCCATCTTGCACAGTTGGACAATCGCGTTGAAGCGCATATCGACGGGCTGCGTATCGCTGGCAGCGCCGGTTGGGCCATCTGCGCCGATGCGCTGCTCGCACACGAGGAGACCGGCGAAGTCTTCTGCGCCGCGGTGCTGGCGCTGGAAAGCGGGGAAGCGGACAGGATTCGGCGCGTCTACGATGTGGTCGGGTCGGTGCCAGAGACCCGGGACGGACTGGTCTCGGCGTTCGGCTGGGTGGATCGTGCCTGGTGGCGCGGCGAGGTGCGTGATCTGCTGCATTCCGACGCGGCATACTGGCGGCGGATTGCCATGGCCGCTGCGGCGACACAACGGGTCGATCCCGGGCGCGTCCTCGCGGAGTCATTGCAGGCGCAGGCCCCCGAGCTGCGCGCAACGGCGTTGCGCGTCGCAGGATTGCTGGGGCGCGAGGATCTGCTGCCTGCGGTCCTGGCGCAGCTGCAAAGCCATGACGCGACGGTCCGTTTCGCAGCCGCCTGGTCGGCGACCGTGCTCGGTGATCGCGGCGCCGCCCCGGGAGCGGCGCTGGCGTTCGTCGGCGCGGAGCAGCCCCAGCGCGCGGAACGTGCCCTCAGCGTGGCGCTCCGTGCGCTGCCTTTGAATGACTCGTTGCCGTGGGTCAACCGGCTTGCCAGCGGCTCCGCAATGCGGCGCCAGGCGGTGGTGGCCTGCGGCATCATCGGTGACCCGGCATCCATTCCCTGGTTGCTCGAGCAGATGTGCACGCCCGAGTTCGCCCGCGTCGCCGGGGAGTCCTTCACCATGATCACGGGCGTCGACCTCGCCTACGAGGATCTCGAGGGCGAGTGGCCCGAGGGCTTCGAGGCCGGGCCCACGGAGAGCCCCGAGGACGAGGACGTCGCCATGGATGCGGACGAGGATCTGCCGTGGCCGGATCCCCGGCTCATTGCCGACTGGTGGTCGCACCATCACGGGCGTTTTCCTCCGGGGCAGCGCTATCTGCTGGGCAAGCCAGTGACGCCGGAGCACCTGCAGTGGGTGCTGCGTTACGGCATGCAGCGCCAGCGGCAAGCCGCGGCCCTGGAGTTAAAGCTGAGCCATCCCGGTGAACCGTTGTTCGAGACCCGCGCGCCGGGGTTTGTGCAGCAACCCATCCTCGGCCTCTGAAGTGTCTCCGTTGAAGGCCAGTGCGCGGCCCGCTGCAGGACTGGCATATGTTCCCGCAGCGGCTACATTTTCAGGAGAGGTATGAGTTCCTCCGGGTGGTGCGGCTGCGCGGGTTGCTCGTGCCGAAGGTGAGGATGACGCAGCAGGGCTGCATGTGGGGTGCGCGCCCATTGCGTGGTCGTTATCGGCCGGGGTACAGGGTCCGTGGTACCGCCAGTGGCGTTGGCAGATCCGTAGGTTTTGCAGGCAGGATGCCCGGTGGTTCCCTGACGGGGGCGAAATGGAGCTGGATCGCATTCTAGAGCCGTTGTCGAATGATGCACCGGCAGACGTTGATCTGGATGCCGGAGGGGAAATCCTGGCTCTGGACATGCTCGCACAATGGGGTTATCCGGAGCGCGAACCTGACTGGCGCGAGCTGCAGCGCTCCTGCCTTGAGGCCCTCGAAAAGAGCAGAGATCTCCGCCCGGGCGCCTATCTCGCGGCTGCTTTGCTTCACACCGAGGGGCTGTCTGGGTTTGCCGATGGGGTGCACTGTCTGCGCCAACTTGTGGAGTCACAGTGGGACGCAGTCCATCCACCCCTTGATGAGGACGGGGACGCCACGGAACGTGCCAACGCGCTCTTCAACCTCACCAACTACCAAAAGGTCCTCAAGCCCTTGCGGCGAGTGCCCCTGGTGGATGACCGCGCGACGGGGCGATTCAGCCTCCTTGATATCGAGATCGCCGACGGCAAGGCGGATGTGCCCGAGGGCTACGAAGGCGACCCGCCCCGGCGCGAACTCATAGAGGCGGCATTTGAGGCGGTCGGCAACGACGCGCTGCAAGCCCTTGCATCCCCGGTCAAGCGAGCCGTTGACGATCTGGCGGCAATCGAAGCGGTGTTTCGCGATCGCTGTGGTGTGGAACAGGCCCCGGACCTGGCCCGTTTGAGGGACGTGCTCGGGCGTATCGACGGCGCCCTGCAGGCGTTCATGCCGGCGCCCGACCACGCTGCGCCGGAACCCCCGCTTGCGGACGCGTCGGCGGATCGACAGGGTAATCCCGGCCCCTCTGGGGTTGCGAGCGAGTCTGCGAGGGCGCCCGGGGAGATTCGCACACGTGCCGAAGCCGTGGCCGCCATGGACGCGATCGCCACGTACTTTCGCACCCAGGAACCCTCCAGTCCGGTGCCATTGCTGATCGAGCGCGCCAAGCGGCTGGTGGACATGGATTTCGTATCGATACTGCGCGATGTGGCACCGGATGCCGTGGATCAGGTGAAAAAGCTGCGTGGTGCGGACCCCGAGGAGTGATCGCCCCATGAGATCAGGCGCGATGCCAGTTAGCCGAACCTGGAGTGACCTAAGTGGCGTCGCCGCCCTGCGGATCTGCGACATGTTGAGTGAGCTTGAGTAGACGGAGAAGGCAACGATGGCCAAGCCCAGTTCTCAGAAGTTTATTGCGAGAAATCGTGCGCCGCGCGTGCAGATCGAGTACGACACCGAGATCTATGGTGCCGAAAAGACCGTGCAGTTGCCGTTCGTCATGGCGGTCATGGCCGATCTCGCCGGTGACAGCAAGGAGGAATTGCCCCCGGTGGATGGCCGCAAGCTGCTGGAAATTGACGTCGATAACTTCGATCAGCGCATGAAGGCGCTCAAACCGAGCCTCAAGTACGCCGTTGAGAACAAGCTTACCGGCGAGGGCAACCTGGAGGTGGAGCTCGCGCTCGAGAGCATGGAAGACTTCTCGCCGGCGGCCATCGCGCGGCAGATCGAGCCGCTGCGCAACCTCCTCGAGGCGCGCCAGCAGCTTGCCAATCTCGCGACGTATATGGACGGCAAGTCCGGTGCCGAGGAGCTGATCGCGAAGGTCTTGAATGATCCGTCATTGCTGGAGACGCTCAGTGCGCGCCCCAGCGAGGAGTCGGAGCAGAAAAGCGAGGGCTAAGCCGTGGCAGAGTCAGACAAGGAAACCCAGCAACAGCCGGAAGCGGAAGCGCTGACCGCCGACGACTTCACGCAACTGCTGCAGAAGGAGTTCCGCCCCAAATCGGATCGGGCGAGAGAGGAAGTCGAATCGGCGGTGCGCACGCTTGCCGAACAGGCGCTGCGGGAGACGACGGTCATCTCCGACGATGCGCTGAGCACCATCAATGCCATCATCGCCGAGATCGACCAGAAGCTCACCGAGCAGGTCAATGAGGTGATGCACCACGAGAAGTTCCAGGAGCTCGAGGGGGCCTGGCGGGGCCTCCACCATCTCGTCAACAACACGGAAACAGACGAGATGCTCAAGATCCGCTTTATGCCGATTGCGAAGAAGGAGCTGCACAAGACCCTGCGTAAGTACAAGGGCACGGCCTGGGATCAAAGCCCGATCTTCAAACGTGTGTATGAGGAGGAGTTCGGCCAGCTCGGCGGCGAGCCGATCGGTTGCATCGTGGGTGACTACCATTTCGATCACGGCCCGCAGGACGTCGAGCTGCTCTCCGGTATGGCACAGATCGCTGCTGCCGCCCACGCACCGTTTATCGCCGGCGCCGCCCCGGGGCTGCTGCAGATGGACTCCTGGCAGGAGCTGACGAACCCGCGCGACCTGGCCAAGATTTTTTCCACGCCGGAGTACGCGGGGTGGCGGTCCCTGCGCGAGTCGGAGGACTCCAAATACGTGGCCCTGGCCATGCCGCGATTCCTGTCGCGGCTGCCGTATGGCGCCAAGACCGAGCCGGTGGAGGAGTTCGACTTTGAGGAGGATACCGCGGGCCCGGACGCGAGCAAGTACACCTGGGCCAACTCGGCCTATGCCATGGCCGTGAACATCAATCGCTCGTTCAAGCAGTACGGGTGGTGTTCACGCATTCGGGGTGTCGAATCCGGGGGTGCCGTGGAGGGGCTTCCCGTGCATACATTCCCCAGCGACGATGGCGGTGTCGATATGAAATGTCCCACCGAGATCGCCATCAGCGACCGTCGCGAGGCCGAGCTGGCGAAGAGCGGTCTCATGCCGCTGATCCACCGCAAGAACACCGACATCGCGGCGTTCATTGGCGCCCAGACGCTGCACAAGCCGGCGGAGTACGACGACCCCGACGCAACCGCGAATGCGCAGCTCGGCGCCCGCCTGCCGTACCTGTTTGCCACGTGCCGGTTCGCGCACTACCTCAAGTGCATCGTGCGCGACAAAGTCGGCTCATTCAAAGAGCGGGAGGACATGCAGAAGTTCCTCCAGGGCTGGATCATGAAGTACGTCACCGGTGATCCGGCCAACGCCACGGAGGAGACCAAGGCGCGCAAGCCACTCGCCGAGGCGGAGGTCCGGGTCATGGAAGACGAGGCGAACCCGGGGTACTACAACGCGACGTTCTATCTCAGACCCCATTATCAGCTCGAAGGGCTCAGTGTGTCGTTGCGGCTTGTGTCCAAGCTGCCGTCGGCCAAGGGGCAGTAGCGCGAGCGTCGCCGAGTGGCTCGGGCCGCCGTTGCCCATGGCCTGTCGGTGGGGTGGCGGTATAGGGCGGCGAAAGGCGTGAAAGCGCCAATGGGAGTAAGGAGAGCAATCATGGCATCGGAATGTTTTCTGAAGCTGGAAGGAATTCAGGGGGAGTCCAGTGACCACGCGCACGAGGGCGCAATGGAGGTGACCGCCTGGAACTGGGGCGGAACCAATACCGGCTCCATGCACGAAGCCCGCGGTGGTGGTTCCGGGAAGCCCGAGTTCAAGGATTTGTCGGTAACGAAGTTTACGGACATGGCATCGCCGGCGCTGTGGCAACACATGGCCACCGGCAAGCATATTCCTTCCGGCGAGCTCATTATGCGCAAGACGGGTGGTGACCCGGTGGAGTTCCTGAAAATCGAGCTGGAGCAGATCCTGGTCAGTGGTATTGAGGCCAGTGGCGCCGAAGGCGAAAAGCGGGCAACCGAGGAGGTCAGCCTGAACTTCGCGCGGTGGAAGGTCATTTACACCCCGCAGGAGGCCGACGGCACTCCGGGGGCGGAGGTGGATTTCGGCTTCGATATCGCCAGGCACGAACCGATTTAACCGGGGCGCCCCACGGAAAATACCGGCGCTCGGTAGTGCCCTGCATAAGTCCGTCGGCGGAACAGGCCGCGGTGAACTGAATCAGGTAAGGTCTTCGGACATGCGCTATGGCGGAACTTGTCAGCGGCGAGAACCTGCAGCCTTCGCTACTGGATCGCCTGACGGATCGCTCGCGCTTTGTTGAGAGAATCACGCTTGCCTACCTCGTTGAGGCGCTCGCCGCAGCCGGTGGTACTGCGGATCAGATCCGCGAGATGCTGGGCTCCCTTGGTCTGCGTCGGGTGCGGGGTCTGGAGCAGGCCGACGTCGAGGTGTGGGATAACCATTCCAGCCGTTATGGTCTGCGCAGCATTTTGGAGCTGCGACCCCGCCCCGAGCTACCGCCGCTCGCGGACTTGATCGAGGTGCGCGGCCGCCAGTTGGTGCCCAATGTGGAGGAATCCAGGGAGGAGCGGCTCATCTCTTCGCGTCGGCTCCGGCAACTGGTGCTGCGGGATCTGGGCTGGTTGCTGAACACGGGCCAGCTTACCGCGGTGGTCCCCATGGAGAACTACCCGGAGGTCCGCCGCTCGGTGCTCAATTACGGGGTTCCGGATCTTGCCGGCATGAGCGTCTCCGGGGCGGATCTGCAGCGGCTCGCCGAGAGCCTGCGCTTGGCCATCACCACCTTCGAGCCACGGCTTCGGCATGTGAGCGTAACGCCCCTGGACGGCGACCAGGAGGGACGCCAGAACAGACTCTCATTTCGCATCGCAGGAGAACTCTGGGGCCAACCGCTGCCAGAGCAGCTGTATCTGCACACCGAGTTTGATCTCGAGGACGCCACTGTAACAGTACACGAGACGGATAACCGCTGAGGGGCCACGGGATGGATGCGCGTCTGCTGACGTTCTACGAACAGGAATTGCGCTTCATCCGCGAGATGGGTGCCGAGTTCGCCCGGGAGTATCCGAAGATCGCGGGCCGTCTCGGCATGGAGGGGCTGGATTGTGCCGATCCCTATGTGGAGCGGCTGCTGGAAGGCTTCGCCTTTCTCACCGCGCGCGTACAGCAGAAGATGGATGCGCGGTTCCCGGAGTTCACTCAGCAGTTGCTCGACCTGGTCTACCCGCACTTGACCGCGCCCCTGCCCTCCATGGCCGTGGTCGGGTTTCAACCGGATCTCAGTGCCGGCGCCCTGGGGTCCGGTTACCGGTTGCCACCGGGGACCGTGCTGCGCAGCCTGCTTGGCAAGGGGGAGCGAACCGCGTGCGAGTACCGCACCGCCCATGAGGTCACCCTGTGGCCGTTGCGGCTCGCCTCAGCCCGGTATCTCGCCAACCCCGGGGTCATGGCCGCCCGGGGCTTGCCCACCCCCGACGGTGCGCGCGCGGCCATACAGATCGATCTGGAGCTGACCAGCGGTGAACGCCTCGGGGATCTGCCTCTGGAGCGATTGCCCGTCTACCTGCGTGGTGGCGACGAGTTGCCCATGTGGTTGTACGAGGCGTTGCACGCGGGTTTCATGGGCGTGACGCTCCGCGATGACCCGGAGCAGCCGGCACGCCTTTGCCCCGGTGCCGCGCTGCGCCAGCCCGGCTTCGAGCGCGACGAGGCGTTGCTGCCTTCGGTCCGCCGTGCCTTTGATGGTTACCGGCTCCTGCAGGAGTATTTTGCCTGTCCCCAGCGGTTTCTCTTTGCCGAACTCACCGGGCTGGGCGCCGGAATCAAGCGTCTGGACGGCGCCCGGCTGGAGGTCACCGTCTTGCTTGACCGCAGCGATTCCCGCCTGGAACAGGCCGTGGATGACAAGGCCTTCCTGCTGTATGCCACACCGGCGATCAACCTGTTTCACCACACCGCCGACCGCGTGCATGTCAACCAGCAGGACACTGAGTTCCATGTCGTGCCCGACCGCAACCGGCCCATGGACTTCGAGGTCCACACGGTCCTGGGGGTGACCGGGCATGGACGCAGCCGAGACAGCGCCCGGGTGTTTCAGCCCTTCTATCGCGTGGACCGCGAGACGCAAGACCATGAGCCGGGCGCCTATTACGCCATCCACCGGCACCCGCGACTGCTCTCTGCGCGCCAGCGCCAGCGCGGCACACGAACGGGCTACCTGGGCAGTGAGGTCTATCTTTCGCTCGTGGACGGGGCCCAGGCGCCCTATTCCGGGGACTTGCGGCAGCTTGAGGTGCGAACGCTGTGTACCAACCGTGATCTGCCGATTCAGATGGCCGTGGGCAAAGGCACGACCGACTTTACCCTGGAGGCTGCGGCCCCGGTCAATTCCGTGCGAGTGGATACCGGGCCAACGCGGCCCAGGGCGGCCTTTCGCTCCGGGGAGACCACTTGGCGCCTGATCAGTCAGCTGTCGCTGAACTACCTGTCCCTGGCGGATACGGATCGCGACCGGGGGGCCGAAGCACTGCGCCAGCTGGTGGAGCTGTACGTGGACACCAACGACCCCTTGGCACGTCACGTGGAGGGCGTGGTTTCCGTAAGCTCCAAGGCCGCCGTGCGGCGCATGCCCACGCGGGGGCCCATCTGTTTCGGCAACGGGCTCGAGGTGCGCGTGCGCCTGGATGAGGACTGTTTCAGGGGCGTTGGAGCGTTTCTCCTGGGCGCGATCCTCGATCGATTCTTTGGCAAGTATGTCTCGGTGAACTCCTTCACCCAGACCGTCGTCGAGTCTTCACAGCGAGGGGAGATCATGCGATGGCCAGCCCGAGCCGGCCTGCGGGAAGTCCTGTGAGGTTGCCTGCGCGCCTGCAAGAAGCGCCGGAGCGGTTTTCTCTGTTCGCCGCCTTGCGCCTCCTGGAGGCGGCGGCACCGGAGCGGCCACGGCTGGGCCGTTCCCTGCGGGCCGCCGCGGACGGGGTGCGCCTGGCGCAGACCCCCTCCCTGCGCTTTGCGCCCGGGGAGATCACCCGCATTGTGGATGGACCGCTTCCCACTGTTTACGGAGAGGGCTTCGGCTTGCTCGGGCCCAACGGACCGCTGCCATTGCACTTAACGGAATACGCCGATGAGCGCCGGCGCCAGGATCACGACCCGGGATTCAGCGATTTTCTCAACCTTTTTCACCATCGCCTGGCCTCGTTGTTCTACCGCGCCTGGGCCGACGCCGAGCCCAGCGTGGAGGCCGATCGGCCGGACGACCGGTTTTCCTGGTATCTGGGCGCGTTGATGGGCCTGGGAACACCCGGGGTGCGAGGGCGCGATACCGTTGGCGATTGCGCCAAGCTGCATCGCGCCGGTCGCTACGCGGCGCTGCAGCGCTCGCAGGAAGGTCTCGAAGACATTCTCGAGGACCACTTCAACTTGCCGGTGCACGTCGAACCCTTTCGCCCCGCCTGGCTGGAGATTCCTCCGCAGGAGCGGCTGCGTCTGGGTCACACCGGTCCCGTGGGCCGTCTCGGCCGGGACGCCAACCTCGGGGGCCGCTCCTGGCAGTGCCAGTTCAACGTTCGTATCGTGCTCAGCCACCTCTCCCGGGAGCAGGCACAGCGCTTTCTGCCGGGGCAGCGGGATCTGGTCGCGCTGGGCGATCTGGTTCGCGCGTACCTCGGCGATGAATTTCGCTGGGACCTCGAGCTGCGTTTGGCACCGGGGCGCGCACCGCCGCTGCGCCTGGCCCGGGGCGTGCGCCTGGGCTGGTCGACCTGGCTGGGGCGCCGGCGCAAGGACCATGCGCGCATGCTTATTCGTGATGCGCATACGGGGGCTATGCCGTCGGGGAGGGTAAGCCATGACTGATATCAGTCGTACTGCCTTGTTCGGGAAGTTGCACCCACTGGCCTACAAGGCCATTGAGAGTGCGACCACCTTCTGCCGCATGCGCGGCAACCCCTACGTCGAACTCGTGCACTGGCTGCACCAGTTGCTGCAGTACCACGACTCCGACCTGCACCGCATCGTGCGCTATTTCGAGCTGGACCCCGCACGCCTGGCGCAAGACCTCACCCGCACACTGGATGGGTTGCCCCGGGGAGCGAGTTCCGTGACGGATCTGTCGTCCCACGTCGAGGACGCGGTCGAGCGCGGCTGGGTCTGGGGCACCCTCAAGTTCGGTGAACACCGTGTCCGCAGCGGTCACCTGGTGGTGGGCCTGCTTAAGACCAAAGGCCTGCGCGCTGCGCTTTCGGGCATCTCGGGCGAGTTCTCCAGGATCTCCCCCGACACGCTGGTGGACAACTGGGAAGCGATCGTCGGTGGCTCACCGGAGCAGGACCAGGAGGGCGGCGCCCACGCCACCGCCGCCACGGCCGACGAGGCGGCAGCTGGACCAGTCCCGCCCGCGGAGATGGGCAAGCAGGAAGCGTTGCGCCGCTATACCGTGGACCTCACTGAGCAGGCGCGGCAGGGAAAAATCGATCCCGTCATTGGCCGGGACGGCGAAATCCGCCAGATGATCGACATCCTCATGCGGCGGCGTCAGAATAACCCCATCCTCACCGGCGAGGCCGGCGTCGGCAAGACAGCGGTGGTCGAGGGCTTCGCCTCACGCATCGCCGAGGGGGATGTGCCGCCGCCGCTGCGGGATGTCTGCCTGCGCTCCCTGGACGTGGGCCTGTTGCAGGCCGGTGCCAGCGTTAAGGGCGAGTTCGAGAACCGGCTCCGCCAGGTTATCGAGGAGGTACAGGCCTCGGAGCGGCCCATCGTGCTGTTCATCGACGAGGCCCACACCCTGGTCGGTGCGGGCGGTGCCGCCGGCACCGGCGACGCCGCGAATCTGCTAAAGCCCGCCCTCGCCCGGGGCACCTTGCGCACCATCGGCGCCACCACCTGGGCGGAGTACAAGAAGTACATCGAGAAGGATCCGGCGCTCAGCCGTCGCTTTCAGGCGGTGCAGGTGCCCGAGCCCGAGGAGGAAAACGCCGTTGCCATGATGCGCACACTGGCATCGGTGCTGGAGGCCCATCATCGCATCCTGGTGCGTGACGAGGCGCTGACCGCTGCGGTCCGCCTGTCCCATCGGTATATCCCCGCGCGGCAACTGCCGGACAAGGCGGTCAGCCTGCTGGATACCGCTTGTGCCCGCGTGGCGATCTCCCAGGAAGGGGTGCCGGCGGAGGTCGAAAACTGCCGCCGCCGCATCGAGATTCTTGAGACCGAGTCGGCGATCATTGCACGCGAGCGCGCCGTCGGCTTACCCGTGGAGAACCGTGATACCAGCGTCGCCGAGGAACTGGAGACCGAGCGGGCGCGTTTGCAAGAGCTGGAAACGGCCTGGCAGGAGGAAAAGGCCATCGTCGATGACATCCTCGATCTGCGCGCAAAGCTCCGTGCCCAAACGGGCGCGGCAGACACCCCCGCGGAGGCCGCCGAGGCTGCCTCCGCAGCCGCTTCCCCGGGGGTGGAGGGTGAGCCGTTCGATGCCGAAACGGCCCTCGCACGGCTTGATACCTTGCAGAAGGAACTCGAAGAGCGCCAGGGCGAGACCCCGCTGATTCTTCCCAGCGCCGACGCCCAGGCGGTCGCCGGGGTCGTGGCGGACTGGACGGGTATCCCCGTCGGCCGCATGGTCAAGGACGAGATCACCACCGTGCTCAATCTCGCCGAGCGCCTGGCCGCACGGGTCAAAGGCCAGGACCATGCCCTGGAGATGATCGCGCGCCGGGTACAGACCTCGCGCGCCAACCTGGATAACCCGGGCAAGCCGGTGGGGGTCTTCCTGCTGGCCGGGCCCTCGGGTGTCGGCAAGACGGAATCCGCCCTTGCCCTGGCGGAAACGCTGTTCGGTGGTGAGCAGAACGTAATCACCATCAATATGAGCGAGTTTCAGGAAGCCCACACCGTCTCCACACTCAAGGGCGCACCCCCCGGATACGTCGGGTACGGCGAGGGTGGCGTGCTCACGGAAGCGGTGCGGCGGCGTCCGTACAGCGTGGTGCTGCTCGACGAGGTGGAGAAGGCCCACCCGGACGTGCACGAGATCTTCTTCCAGGTGTTCGATAAGGGGGTCATGGAGGACGGCGAAGGCCGGTTGATCGATTTCAAGAACACGCTGATCATCCTCACCACCAATGTGGGGACGGACCTGATTATGGAGGCGTGCGAAGCCGGTCGCGAGCGCCCTGACCTGGACGGGTTGAGCCGGGCATTGCGCGCGCCTTTGCTGGATGTGTTTCCTCCGGCCCTGCTCGGCCGCATCGTCGCGATTCCCTATTACCCCCTCAGTGACGACATGCTGCGCGACATCATCCGCCTGCAGCTCGGGCGCGTCGCGCAGCGGGTGCACGACGCTCACGCCGTACCATTGAGTTACGATGACGGTGTACCGGAGCTGATTCTGGAGCGGTGTACCGAGCTGGAAAGCGGCGGGCGCATGATCGACGCCATCCTGACGAATACGCTGCTGCCGGTGCTCAGTCGTGAGTTCCTGTCCCGACTCGCGGACCGCCGCCCTGTGGAGCGCGTTCACGTCGGCGTGGAGGAGGCCGAGTTCACCTACACGTTCCAATAGACAAGCGCTGCCTTGCAATCCTGGCACGCCTTGACGCCCTGGAACCCTTGGGCGAGGCTTTAAGTAAGGAATTGTTAAGTGTTCCATTCAACAGCAATGGCTTTTGGCAATACAGGTATTGCTAGTGTCCTGTCCCGTGAATAAGTTGCGAAAATTGGCGTGGATCCTGTCGGTTCCTGGCAAGGCGCGCCGACGAGGCGTAGCGGGGCCTACGGCGAGGAGGCGCAACGCCGCCAGGGGCCGTCAGGGCCGCGACAATCGTAACGTTATTTGCGGGACAGGACACTAGGCAATATGGCTAGAGCGCGCATGGTCGATGTGGACTTCTACAGCTTTCGGAAGTTGCTCAAGGAGGCGACGCAACGGGGAGGTCGCATCGACAAGCGTGATACGCAGCGCTGGAACGCCTACGTGAAGGAACACAAAGTCAATGAGGTGGCTGCCCGGGCGATCGCCGCCTCCCGATTCGACTCGCCGACACCGGTGATTATCGAGCTTGGAGGTGAGGGTGACGGGCTGTACGTGTACTCCGATATCGAAGAGGGGTGTCTGCGGTTGGTCTACCGGGACTGATTCGCCAGCCGGGCTTGCCCGGGCGCGGGTGGGACAGGTCCTGATGGTTGGCGGAGCCAACCACGAAGTGACTCTTGCACACCGCCTGTAGCGCCCGTTGCGTTGGAGTGACGGCATGCGGCTTACGCTGACAGTGATCAACGAGGCGGCCTCCCGTCTTGGCGCAAACGCCAGCTGTTGCTGGCGGGAGCGGGGCGGGACGCTTGGCCGTGCTGAGAACAATGACTGGACCCTGCCGGATCCGCACATGGAGATCTCGCGCTGTCACGGACGCGTTCGCTACCAGCAGGGCGAGTACTTTCTCGAGGATACCAGTGCCAACGGGATCATCCTGGCCGATGGCATCACCCGCATGGATCCCGCCGAACCGCGCCCGCTGCGCGACGGCGACGAGTTCCTGATCGGCGACTATCGCATTCGCGTGCGTCTTGGTGCCGAAGCGCCGTGTGCCCCGCCGGCTGACACAACCGACGCCTCGGGTCTTGCACAGGAGGGCAGCGTCGCTGATCCTCTCGAGCTGTTTGGTGGGCCGGTGGAGCGGCCACGGGAGTCTTCCCCGGAACGGCAGCGGGGCTATTCGTACCTCAGTGAACACTTCACCCCCCCGCGATTGAGCCCGAGCCCGCAAGAGCCTGGTCGAGCACCGTCAAGCGATGACAGCAGCGGTGAAGCCGGCGTGCTGTTGCCGGAAGACTGGTGGCGCGATGCCCCGATCGCAGCCCCACCGCGGCCGAACCCCGGCGGCCGGGGCGAGAAGCCGCAGGCGCGGGAAGCTGTCACCCCGACCATTGGCGCCGAGGCGGCAGGTGACGACACGTCGGCGGTCTCCGGGCAGGCATTGCGCCAGTTGCTCGCCGGCGCCGGGTTGGACCCGGATCAGGTTCCAGCGGACAAAGCCGAAGAGCTGGGGCGGATTTTGCGGGTGGCCGTGCACGGTGTCATGGATCTGTTGCGGGCGCGAATGGAGATCAAGAATCAGTTCCGCATGTCCGTGACGCTGATCCAGGCCCGCGAGAATAACCCGCTGAAGTTCTCTACCAACACGGAAGACGCGCTCCACAATCTGTTGGTGAAGCACAACCCGGACTATATGGCACCGGCGGAGGCGTTTGAGTCCAGCTTCGAGGATCTGCGCTTTCACCAGTTGGCGTTATTGGCGGGAATGCGTACAGCGTTCTTTGAAATGTTGCGGCAGTTTCGGCCCGATGAACTGGAGCGGCGTTTCAGCGAGGCAGCGGAGCGGTCCGTGCTCGGGCGTATGACCGGTCCTAAATGCTGGGATCAGTACAAGGCATTCTTTGCCGAGATTGATCGCGACACCGAAGACTATTTCAACCGGCTCTTCGGCGACGCCTTCGTTGCGGCATACGAACAGCAGATGCGGGAACTCAAGGCCGCCGCCCGCCGTGGCGACGACTGAGACGCACCGAGGTTGCGCGGCGAGACCACGAGGTGGTTCCTGATGGCGCGGATTGCAAAGGGTGGCATTGGCTTGGCCCGGGGCCTTCTGGCCGTTGTCTGCGCGCTGTTGCTGGCGGCCTGCGCGAGCGGTTCCGAGGAGCGTCCGGACGCCGTCGATGGCCGTATTGTCGTGCTGCCCGGGTTGAACCCCAATATCGAAGGGCGGCCCTCACCTGTGCGCATCCGCGTCTACCAGTTGAGCGACCGCGATGCGTTCATGGATGCGTCCCTGCGGGAACTGCTTGCCCGGGACCAGGAAGCCCTCGGCGGCGCCCTGTTGAGCCGTGACGCCTTCGAGCTTTGCCCGCTGGAGATGGAAGACAATGCCGCGGAGTACGCCGGACTGCGCTGTCAGGGCGAGGAGCTGGCGGTCACCCTCGACATCTATCCCGACGTTCGCTTCCTTGCGGTGATGGCCGAGTTCTACGACGTCCAGGATCCGGCCAGCCAATGGCGCGCCGTCACGGAAGTGCCGCGCGAGGGATTCTGGGATTTCATGCGATCGAACTCGTTCACCATCACGCTGGATCGGTCCCGGGTGGCCGTGGAGTTTGACTAGTGTCCTGCGGGCACTGCGCTGGAGTGTGGTTTGATTCAGGGGCAAGGAGCGGGGACGCAGGTACAAGGAGGACGGGCGGGGGCGTGAGGTCGGGTTAACGGGACCGAGGGGGTGGTGATGTCACGGGGCAGTCGTGTGTTATGGACCGAGGGGCTGTTCCTCGAACCGCAGCATTTCCAGCAGCAAGATCGGTTCATGGAGGCCTACGTCGGTGGGCGGCTTGCCGCGTATGGGAACTACGCCTGGGGTTTCCAGGAAGTGGAACTCGACGGTGACCTGCTTGGTATCGGCAAGCTGGGGCTGCGCCGGGCCAAGGGTATCTTCCCGGATGGCACACCCTTCAATATGCCGGCGGACGACCCCTTGCCCGAGCCATTAGACATCGACGACAGCGTACGCGATCAACTGCTGTACCTGGCGCTCCCCCTGCAGCGCGATGGTGCGCTGGAAGTGGGGCGCAGTGAATCCGCCCCGGGGCTATACCGCTACCGTGCCGACGATCTGGAGGTGCGCGACGGGGTATTGGACAGCTCCGCATCCGCCCTCGTGGAGGTCGGTCGCCTCAATATACGGCTTGCCATCGGCCGCGAGGCCCTGGAACAGTACGCCTGCATTCCCCTGGCGCGGGTGGTGGAAGCGCGCGCCGACGGTCAGGTGATTCTGGACGAGGATTTTATCCCCACGGTGCTGCGGTGTCGCGGTTCGGAACGCCTGCAGGCCTATCTCAGCGAATTGCGGGGACTGCTGCAGCAGCGCGCCGATATGTTGGCATCTCGCGTGACGGCGAGTGACCAGGGAGGCGCCGGAGAGATTGCGGATTTCCTCATGCTGCAGATCGTCAACCGGCACACGCCGGTCGCGGCCCATTTCGCCGAGGCAACCCATGTCCACCCGGAAACCCTGTACCGGTTCGTTATCGGTCTGGCCGGCGAGCTGGCGACTCTGACCCGTCGCAGCCGGCTACCGCCCGACATTGCGCCCTATCGCCACGATGCACTCCAGGAGCCGTTTGATGCCGTATTCGCGGCGTTGCGCGAGGAGTTCCGCACCGTGCGGGAGTCCCCGGCAATTCAGATCCCACTGGAGGAGGCCGGGGCTCACGGCGTGCGGGTGGCCAGGGTACCGGACCCGGCTCTGTTTTCCAGCGCCGAGTTCGTGCTCTCGGTCGGCGCCAGCGTGTCCACCGAGGAGCTGCGTGCGTACTTCCCGGCGCAGGCCAAGGTGGCCCCGGTGGAGCGCATTGCGGAGCTGGTGAACAACAATCTACCCGGCATCGGGCTTGCGCCTATGCCCACGGCACCACGCCAGATTCCGTACATCAGCTCGCGCGTGTACTTCGAGCTCGATCGCGCCAATGCCCTGTGGGAACAGGTCAGCCGCTCCGGCGGACTCGCTGTCCACGTTGCCGGAAAATACCCGGACCTGCGCCTGGATCTCTGGGCGATCCGAGGAGGGGGTTCATGAGCAACAATGAACCACCGCCAGGGTCCGGCGACCGGACCATCATCCGCCCAACGCCGGGCCGGCGCTCCGGCGGCTCGTCAGCGACCGCCCGCCCGCAGCAGCCCGGAGGACCGAACCTGTCCGGCCAGGGCGCGGTAGCCACTGGCGATGCACCGGATCTCGATGCCTTTGGCGCCAGTACCCTCAACCCCCTGGTGCAGGCGTCTACTCCGCTGCTGGTGCTCGCCACCGGACTGCGGGGCACCCGTGAGCACCGGGACGTGGATGGGCTGCGGGCACAGGCCGTGCGGGAGATCCAGGCCTTCGAACAGTCTGCTGCCGAGCGCGGTGTCGCCTCGGAGTCAGTGCTGGCGGCCCGATATGCGCTGTGCACCTTCATCGACGAGGTGGTGATGAACACCCCTTGGGGTGCAAGGAGTGCCTGGGCAGACCGCCCCCTCCTGTTGACGTTCCACCGCGACAGCGCCGGCGGCGACAAGGTGTTCGAGCTGGTCGAGCGGGTGCTGGCCGACCGTGAGCCGCGCCGGGACATCATCGAGTTCTTCTACGTGTGCCTGGCGCTGGGTTTGCAAGGCCGCTATCGCGTCGCCGACGGTGGTCAGGCTACCCTCGCCGAGCTGCAGGAGCGGCTCTACGGGCGCATTCGCGCCTGGCGCGATGCGCCGCCGGATGAGCTCTCGCCGCACTGGCGAGGGGTCGAAGACCGCCGTGCACGCTTGGTGCGTGCGGTACCTGCCTGGGTGCTCGCGGCCGCGGTGGCGCTCATTGGCGGCGGTGTGTTCCTGACCCTGCACAACTGGCTTAACGCGGCCTCCACCCCTCTCACCACCCAGCTGAACGCGGTCAAGGAGGCCACCTTCGAGTCCCCGGCCGGCCCCCGGGCGGTGGAAGGGCCTACCCTGGCCAGCGTGCTCGAGGCTGGCGATCGCGAACGACTCCACATCGAGACTGGCCCCGACGGGCGCACAACGCTGATTCTGCACGGAGAGGTTTTCGCCTCCGCCAGCACCGAGGTCACGGAGGAATTCGTCCCGGTCCTGGAGGAGATCGCCGAGGCGCTGAACCGGGTACGCGGGCCGGTGCTGGTCGAGGGGCACAGCGATGACCGACCGATCCGCTCGGTGCGTTTCAGGGACAACCACGAGCTCTCCCGTAAGCGGGCGGCCAGCGCCGCCGAGCTGCTGCGGGAGATCCTTGTCGACCCGGAACGCGTGGACTATGTGGGCTTGGGTGCCGATCGCCCGCGGTTTGAGCCCGCAGATGACCCGGGCAACCGCGCGCTGAACCGGCGGGTCGAGATCGTGCATCGTCCCGGTGGAGGTGGGTCGTGAGGACGGTGCTGGCCATGTTCCGGCAGCGCTGGGTCACGGGCCTGGTCGGCGTGATCCTGCTGGCGCTGTTGATCTGGTTCATCGGCCCCTATGTGGCGGTGGGTCCGTTCGTGCCGCTGGCAACCCCCCTGGCCAGGGGCGGGGCGATCGCTGCTGTGGTTGTGGTCTGGGCGGCGCTCGCGCTGCTGCGATGGCAGCGTGCCCGGCGTGCCAGTCAGCGCCTGGGGGCGGCCATTGTTGCCAGCGACCAGCCGGGCAATGGGCGCGACGCGGAGCTCGCGCGGCGCTTCGAGGAGGCCATCACCTTCCTGCGTCGGTCCAAGGGTAGCCGCAATCTCTATGAGCTGCCCTGGTACGTGATTGTGGGCCCTCCCGGTTCGGGCAAGACCACGGCGCTGATTCATTCCGGTCTCAACTTTCCCCTGGACCAGAAGTTCGGGCGTGATGCCGTGCGCGGTGTGGGCGGTACCCGCAACTGCGACTGGTGGTTCACCGACGATGCGGTGCTGCTCGACACGGCGGGCCGGTACTTCACCCAGGACTCCGACGCCGACTCGGATGCCGACGAATGGCGGAGTTTTCTGGACCTTCTTTGCCGGTACCGCAAGCGGCGCCCCATCAATGGTGTGCTGGTGACGCTCAGCGCCACGGATCTACTCACCCAGTCGCCCGGCGCCCGGGACCATCACGTCGCCACGGTCCGCCGCCGTATAGATGAGCTGCAGCGGCATTTGCGGGTGCAGGCGCCCATCTATTTCCTGGTGACCAAGTGCGATCTGATCGCCGGTTTTGTCGAGTTCTTCGACGACCTGGGCCATGACGGCCGGGCTCAAGTCTGGGGGATGACCCGCCCCGAGCCGGTGGTCGGCGTGGATCCGGCCGAGTGGTTCGCGGGCGAGTATTCGGCGCTGCTGGAACGGCTGGACGCCCGGCTGTTCGCACGCCTGGATCGCGAACGCGAGCCGCAGCGGCGCGCACGCCTGTTCGGTTTCCCACGGCAAATGGGGGGTCTAGGCCGCAACCTGCTTGATTTCATCCGCGAGGCCTTCCATGGCACCGGTTACGATCGACCGGTGATGCTGCGCGGGGTGTACTTTACCAGCGGCACGCAGGAAGGCACACCGATCGATCGCATGATGGAAAGCCTGAACCGCGCCTACGGGCTGTCCCTGCCGGCGGCCAGCGGCGTCCCACACGCCGGGGGCGGGCAGGGCCGCAGCTATTTCATACACCGGCTGCTGCGGGATGTGGTTTTCGCCGAGTCCGGCCTGGCGGGGGTGAATTGGCGCGCCGCGGTGGGCAGGGCCGTGGCCCAGAGCGCGGCCTATGCAGTGTTGCTGGCGACGCTGGGGCTGCTGATTGCGGGCTGGTCCATCAGTTATCAATCCAACCGCGCCTATCTCGCGGATGTCTCTTCGGCGCTGGAGGCGCAGGCCGAGACGGCCACGCGCTCCGTCCCCGCCGATGCGGGGCTGCTGGACGTCCTGCCGCGCCTGGATGCGCTCGCCGAGGTGGCCGAGGAGGCGAACCGCTACCGTGACGACACACCCTTTCTGATGGGGCTCGGCTTGTACCGCGGGGACGCCATCGGCGAGTCTGCCAATGAGGCCTATCTCCAGGGCATGCGCGAGCTGCTGGTGCCCCGTGTGGTGCTGCTGCTCGAGCAGCGGCTGCGTTCCCCCGATACTCCGCCCAGTGACATCTATGTCTACTTGAAGGGCTATCTGATGCTGGCCAGGCCTGAGCGACTGGACCGCGATGAGCTCGACGCCATCGTCGGTGGCACGCTGACGCGGGAGTTCTCCGACCAGCAAGCCCTGGCCCGGGCGCTGGGCCAGCATTTCCGAGCGTACAGCGGTGGCGCCGATTCCCTCCCGGGGCTGGATCCGGACGCGGATCTGGTGGCCCAGGCGCGGGCGACGCTGGAGGAGGTGTCGATCCCCGCGCTGATGCTCAGCCGCCTGGAGCGAGTGTACGACCGGGATCACCCAGCTGCCCTGCGATTGGACTTACAGGCAGGCCTGGGGGGCGAACGGGTGTTTCAGCGTCGTAGTGGTACTCCCATGTCTGAGCCGGTGCCCGCGCTCTACACCCGTGAGGGATTCGAGACCATCACCGGGGATGTCGTCGGCGAACTGGTGGAGCGCTTCCAGGAGGAACGCTGGGTCTTTGGTGAGGAGGTGCTGCCCGATGGGCACACGGCCCGCCTGGAGCTGGCTGCCGAGTTCGTGCGCCATTACGAGCGCGCGTATGTCGATTTCTGGCAGGAGCTGCTGGGCGATCTGGAGATGACCCCGCTCCTGGAGGTGGATCAGGCCACCGAGCTGCTCGCCGCGGTCACGGGTCCAACCTCCCCGTTGCGTCGGCTCATGCGCACGGTGAGTGAGCAGACCCGATTCCCGGAACCGGAAGAAGAGGACGAGACCCGGGACAGTCGCCTACAGGCACTCACGGGGTTCTTTGAGGATGTGCAGATCGACGACCCGGGGCCGCGACCCGGGGAGCGGGTCCACGCGCATTTTCGTGAGTTTCGCCATTTTGTTACCGGTGCCGACGGGGCCGACCCGCCGCTGGAGGACCTGATCGCGCTGCTGGACCAGCTCTACGGCGAGCTCAGCGCCCTCGGGAGGGGTCTAGGCGACGAGGATGCAATGACGCTCCTGAGCCGGGAGGGCGGCGACGTGCTGCGGCGCCTGCGCGGTGAGGCCGCGCGCCATCCGGAGCCGTTTCGTGACTGGCTGGAGACGCTGGCCGGCTCCGGCGAAGAGGTGGCCCTGCGCAGCCTGCGCAGCGAATTGAATCGCCGCTACCGCAGTGATGTGCTGCCGGTGTGCGAAGCCGTCACCGCCGAGCGGTATCCGTTCGATAAGGACAGCGACCGGGAGATCCCCTTGCGCGATTTTGAGCGCCTGTTTGGCCCTGAGGGGGTCATGGACGCCTTCTTCCGTGAGCATCTGGCCGAGCTTGTGGAAACCGCGGAGTCGCGCTGGCGCTGGCGTGGCGGTGAAGTCGCCGAGATGGGTATCCCGCAATCGGTACTGGATGAGTTCCAGCGGGCGCAACTGATTCGCGAGCTGTTCTTCTCCCGCGCGGGGGAGGGCCCGCGCACGGCATTTGAGCTCACGCCGCAGTATCTGGATGCGCGGGCGCGGGAGTTCCGGATCACCCTGGGCGATCAGTCTCTGGTCTATCGCCATGGGCCGCCGGTTCCCGAGCGTTTCTCGTGGCCTGCAGAAAGGGGCAGAAGCACGGAGGTCGCGTTCGAGGACCGTGGCGGACAACGTCCCAATCAAAGCTTCCCCGGGCCCTGGTCCTGGCTGCGTGCCCTGGAAGCGGCGGATCCTGCGCCGCAGTCCGAGACCACCTTCCTCGCCAGTTACTCCGTGGCCGGGTACTCGGCCCGGGTTCATGTGGAGTTCGACTCCGCGCGTAATCCACTGCGAAACGCGGAATGGCGGCGTTTCCGTTGTCCGGGGGGGATGTGATCGGATGCCGGAGCCGCACCGCATGGGGTTTCATGGCAAGTTGCCCAGTCATGGCGATTTCGTACGCCGGCGGGTGACGGGGGAATTTCTGGGTGTCTGGGATGCCTGGCTGGGTCAGTGTCTGCATCACACCCGCCGGGCCCTGGGGGACGCCTGGCTGGACGCGTACCTGACCAGTCCCATCTGGCGTTTCGCCCTGTCGGCGCGGGTGTGTGGCGCTGCGCCCAGTACCGGGGTGTTGATGCCCAGCGTCGATGCCGTGGGTCGCTACTATCCGCTGACGCTGGTGCGTTCTTTGCCGGCTGGGAGCTGCCTGCCGGCACTTGCCGTCGAGGAGCACCAGTGGTTCACATCCCTCGAAGAGCTCGCCCTGAGCGTGCTCGAGACGCACGAGGCATTCGATCTGCAGGTCTTCGACGAGGCCGTGCTGGCACTGGGTGAGCAGCTGCTCCCGCGGGTCGCCGGCGACAGCGCCGCAGTGGTGACAGTACCACGCGGTGCGACCCGGTTTTGCCTGCAGGGGCTGGAGGACCTGGGGCCGGCCGTGCTGCTGGTCCAACAGGTGATGCAAACCGGTGACCAGGGGTTCAGCCTGTGGTGGACCGAGGGGTCCGACCGGATTGCCCCCTGCCTGTTCGTGCATCCGCACCTGCCCCCGCCAGAGCGCTTTCCGGCCATGATCGATGGTGAATGGGCGCAGCATGGCTGGGATTCGCGTTCGCTCCACTGGGACACCTCGCAAGCGGTTGCGGTCAATGCGCAGACGCCGAAACCGTTGCGGTTCCGCTCCGCGGCCGTGAGCGACGCGGGCAAGGTTCGGGAGATCAACGAGGATGCCTGGCTGGATCGGCCGGACCAGGGGCTGTGGGCCGTGGCGGATGGCGTTGGTGGCAGCGCGGCCGGCGATGTGGCCAGCCGCAACGTTGTGGACGGATTGCAAGGGATTCCCGTTGGTGGCGATCTGCAGGAGCGGCTGAATGCCGCCAGGGAGGTGCTGCAGATCGTGAACGGTCGTCTGAGTGCAGCTGCCCGGCGCCGGGAGGGGGCGGTGGACAGTGCCAGCACGGTGGTGGCGCTGCTGGCCGGGGCCCATGAGTGCTGCTGGCTGTGGGCGGGCGACAGTCGCCTCTACCGGCTGCGCGGCGGCGCGCTGGAGCGCTGCACACGTGACCACAGCATGGTCGAGGAGCTGCTGGATAGTGGCGCGCTGGATGAGCGTGCCGCCGCCAGCCACCCGCAGGCGAACGTGATTACCCGGGCTGTCGGTGCTGCGGGGGATCTGGCGCTGGAGAGCCGGTTTTCAGATCTCCAACCCGGGGATCGGTTTCTCCTGTGCTCCGATGGTGTCCACGGTTGCCTCGAGGAGTCGGCCATGCGTCAGGCCATGAGCGGTGATTCGCCCCAGGCCTGCGTGGACGCGCTGCTTGCGCAGGTGCTACGGGGCGCGGCGGCTGACAACGCGACGGCAGTGGTGGTGTTTGTCGACTGAGACGGCCTGGTCCGGGCGGCCGGCGGTATCCCGCGACGTGCTACTGCCGCCGGCACTTCGCATTCACTTGGAGGCTCGGCATGGGTGGAAAGGAGCGTGACAAGCGGAGCGGCACCACGTCGTCCGGCGGGGATGAGCGGACACCGGGTGACGGGGCACGACGGGACCGTGACCCCGATGACCGGTCGAACGCCGCAGCGGATGATGACCGGACTCGCACCCCCGGGTCGGCGGCGCGCGGGGGCCTGCAGGCGGAAGACGCAGAACACTCCGGCAGTAGCCTCGCCAATTGGGCCGATCCCGAACGCTGGGAGGCACCCTCGTCGGGCCCGATTGGCCCTGGTGCGGTTGTCAAGCAGCGCTTTGTGCTTGAGGAGTTGCTCGGCCAGGGCGGCATGGGCACCGTGTACAAGGCCCGGGACTTGCGCAAGGAGGAGGCCGCGGACAGCCAGCCCTACGTGGCCCTAAAACTGCTGAACGAGGATTTCAAACGGCACCCGGATGCCCTGGTGGCGCTGCAGCGTGAGGCCAAGAAGGCCCAGAGCCTGGCCCATCCGGACATCGTCACGGTCTTCGATTTCGATCGCGACGGTCCCCACGTCTTCAAGACCATGGAGTACCTCGAGGGGGACTCCCTCGACGTGGTCATCCGTCGCCGCGGCGGCACCGGCGGGCTTCCCCGGGCGCAGGCGCTGCAGACCATTCACAGCATGGCCCGGGGGCTGGCCTACGCCCACGAGAAAGGCATCGTTCATTCCGATTTCAAGCCCGGCAATGTGTTTCTGACCCGTGAGGGCAATGCCAAGATTCTCGACTTCGGAATTGCCCGGGCAGCCCGTGTCGGACAGGCGGCCGGCACGGACCCGACCCGTTTCGACCCGGCGACCCTGGGTGCCATCACGCCGGCCTACGCCAGTGCCGAAATGTTGGTCGGCGAGGCGCCGCAGCCTGCGGACGACGTCTACGGCCTCGCGTGCGTCGCCTATGAGCTGCTCACCGGGCACCATCCGTTTCTGGATCAATCCGGGCGCAAACTGCCGGCCCACGAGGCGGCGGCGCGCCGGCTGCAGGCGCCGGTGCTGCGCAACGTGCCCAAGCGTGTCGCGCGTGCCGTGAGCCAGGGGCTTGCCTTCAGGCGGGAGGATCGCCTCCCGGATGCCGGTGCGTTCCTCGAGATGATCAAGCCGCCGGCGCGTGTCGGGCGTTTGGTGATCCTGACCGTCGCCGCGCTGGTGGTGGTCGCCGCAGGATCCTGGTGGATGGTGATTCGCGATGCTGACTTTCTGGTCACTCTCGACGATCTGCCGCCGACGCTGGAAGAGCCCCGGGGGCTGATCATGGAGGGGCAGCGCCATCATGATGCTGGCGACATGCCCCAGGCGCACCGCTATTACGTTCTGGCCTGGCAGAAGGGCGAGGACATGGATCAGGTCAGCTCTCGGGACAGGGAACGGTTGCGGGTGATCGTGGACCGCCGCACCGATGAGATTGTGGACCACTACATTCGCGAATCCGAACGGGATGATATCGACGCCTTTTCCCTGGAGCTTGTCCGGATCAGCCTGGAGTCCCTGCGTCGCTCGGATCTGGGAACTCGGGATGATCGCATCGACGACGCATTGGAGCGAATCGATGCGCGCCTCGACGAAGCCCAATAGCGCGAGGCCGTCGCCGGCGCGCCAGCCCACCCGGCAGCCCTGGTCCGGGCCGCCGGCCTGCGGTCGGCCATCATCGCTGGAGCAACCGGCATCAAGGGCTATACTAAGGGCAAGCACGGTGGCCTGCCGGCCGCGTAAAGTTTCCGTGCGGGCACCTGCGGGCCCATTCCACCACGCGAATGTCCCGCGCGAAGGTGACGAGGAAATCAACAGGCATTGTCAGCAAGAGTCGCGTTGATGTTCTGTGCCAACCGTCCACTTCGTTTGCTGCCGCCGTGGCGTCACGGCGGTGTGCGGCTTGCCGTGCTGGTGGCCGCTGTGGCGCTGTTGGCCGGCTGTGCCACCGCTTTGGATGAGGACGACCCGGAAGCGATGGCCGCTGCCGAGGGCTATGCCGAGGTTGACGACCTCTACATTGTTGACTGCCTGTTGCCGGGGCAGGTACGACGGCTTGGCGGGACGACCTACTTGACGCCGCGTCGGCCGACCCGAACAACCGCCCAGGATTGCCGAATTCGTGGCGGTGAGTACGTGGCTTACGATCGCGCTGATTACCGCTCCGCCCTCAATGTCTGGCTGGAACGGGCAGAGGACGGAGATGCCGAGGCGCAGAACTACGTCGGTGAGATCTTCGAGAAGGGCCTGGGACAGGAGCCGGATTACGCCTCGGCCGCCTCGTGGTATCGGCGCGCGGCTGAGCAAGACTATGCGCGGGCGCAGATTAATCTCGGTTTCCTCTATGAGCAGGGGTTGGGAGTCGACCAGGACTCCGCGACCGCCCTGAACTGGTACCGCAAAGCCTCCGGCGTCGATGAGGACGACATCGTCTACCGCTCCGAGCTCGATGCCCAAGTGGCCCAGGTGCGCGAGGAACTCACGGCGCAACTCCACCAGGCGACAAGCCAGGTTGAGGCGCTGGAGGAACAGCTCGAACGCCTGCGTTCCGAGCGCGAGGAGCTGGAGGAGCGTCTCGCGGAGGCCAAACGAGCCGAGGAGGAGGCCAGGGCCGCGGCCGAGGAGCATCCGGAGGGCGAGGTTGAGATCGGGGAGATCGCCCTCGCCTCCCCGTCGGAACTGGAAGGGGAGCTCGCCGCGGCGCGGGATCGGCTCGAGTCGCTGGAAGGGCTGTTCCAGAATGTCAGCATGCAGCGCGAAGATCTGGAGAATCAGTTGGCGGAGCTCCCCGAGCCCCAAGAGAGGGAGCGCGAGGGGCTGACCTTCGAGCCGCGTGCGCCGGCGGAGCTCGACGGGGTGGAATTCGGGCGTTACTACGCATTGATCATCGGCAATCAGGAGTACCGCTACCTGGACGATCTAACCTCGCCGGTCACCGATGGCGAGCGCCTCAAGCGCGTGCTCGAGGACCGTTACGGGTTCAACGTGGTGTTCCTGCCCAACGCCGACCAGATTCAGATCCTCAATGCCCTGAACGATCTCTACGATCAGGTCGAGCCCGAGGACAATTTACTGATCTACTACGCCGGGCACGGCAACCGCTCCCGTCCGGATAACGGTCGTCGCGAGCGTGGCTATTGGCTGCCGGTGGACGCCGAGGCCGATCGTCTTGTGCGGTGGATCAACAACGCCGTGATCAGCGACCATTTGGACCGCATTCGCGCGCGCTCGATCCTCGTGATCGCCGATTCCCTATTCGCGGGGTCGCTGACTGCCGACTCCAGCCCCATGCTGCTCGGCAGCGGTGAGCGCGCCTTGTCCGAAGAGGCGATCCGCAGCGGCCTGGAACGGCGCTCACGGGTTGTCATCTCCTCCGGCGGCGACAAGCCGGTGCTCGACGCGCTCGATCCGCAACACTCGCTGTTCGCGCGGTCATTGATCGATGTATTGGAAGACAATGACCAGGTGGTGCGGGAGAACATGCTGTTCGCGCGCGTCGCCGTTAATGTTCGCCGCCGCTCGCAGGGCGAGGGCGTGGAGCAGACCCCCGAGATGCGACCCATTCGGGACGCAGGCCATGAAGGCGGGGACTTCTACCTCGTCCCCGTCGGCAACGCAGCGGTTACCGCCGAGGCATTGTGAGCTCCGTGGTGCAGCTCAGCGCAGGGTGAACCGCACGGGCACGCGTATGGTCAGGCGATCCCGGGCCATGTCCTCCGGGATCGCTGGAAACGGGTCGGCGCGGTGAACCATGTTCTGGACCTCCTGGTCGAGCCTGATGTGGCCCGAGCTTTGCTCGATCCTGTAGTCAATCACATGGCCCGACTGGTTGATGACGATCCACAGGAGAGCGGTGCCTTCCTCGCCGTCTCGGCGCATTTCGCGAGGGTACTCCTTGTGTTCGTCGAGATGCGCACGCAGGCTGGCCAGGTACGCATCCACGCGCTCGGCGGCCGCCTCATCGGGATGGGGCACCTCACGGGCCGTGATCTCCGGCACGCGGACGTCGCCCGGTGTTTGCAGGGGTGGCGCGGTTCTGGCGAATTCCGGTTCCCATTCCCACTCGCGTTGGGGTGGCGGCAAGGATTCGGGTATTGCCGGGCGCCGGTCCGGTGCCTGGGCAGGGGCCGTCGCGGGATCGGGATCCGGCGTGGGTTCCGGCGCCCGCCCGAAGGGGCTCAAGGCTGCGCCAGGCTCGGGAGGCTGCGGAACAGCCGCGATCGGGTGCTCCGGTGACTGCGCATCGACGGTGGTCTCGGGCGCCGAGGGTGGGGCGAGGGCGGTATCCGCTGGAGCCTCCTCCAAGGTGTCTCGCGCCACGGGTGGCCCCGGTTCTGCTGCAGCGGGGGGCAACTCCCGCGGCGCCGGGGCCGGTGGTGCCGCGGGGTCGACCGGGTCGAGGGCTTCCTGCCATTCGCGCCGGGGTTGCGGCAAGAATTCAGCGACCGTTGGGCCGGGGTCCGGCGCATCGGCCGGGGCCAGCACGGGTTCCCGGTCCGGCGGGGGCTCCGCCACCCGCTCAGCGTCGAGCACGGCTTCGCCAAGCTCCAAAGGCGGCGGGCGAGCCGCGGCCGGGCGCTCCGGCAACTGCGCATCGACGCTGGTCTCGGGCGCCGAGGGCGGGAAAAGGGAGGCAGTATCCGCTGACGCATCCTCCAGGGCGTCGTGGGCCAAGGATGGAGCCAGGTCTGTTGCGACGGGCAACTCCGGCGGCGCCGGGGCGGGCGGCGCTGCCGGGCTGAACGGCTCGAGGGCCTCGGCGGGTGTCGTTCGCTCAGGCGGCACGCGATCGGTTGATTCCAGAGCGGGCTCGAGGGCATCCGCTGCTTCCTGGGGATGCTGCGCCGTGATCGGCTGCGCGGGCGCGCGCTCGCCACGGCCGACTTGAACGGTCATGGGGCTGGCGGAGCGCCTTTCCGCCGTTGGTGCAGGGTCGGTGGCGGAGAAAGCCAGCAGCAACGCCACATGCAGCGCGACGGCGACCAGGAACGCGCCACACCAGTGCCGTGCATCCGGCGGACTCATGACTGCCCGACGGTGACGAGCTGCAGGTGTTCAACCCCCGCAGCCCGCAGCCGCTCCATGAAGAGGACAACGCGGCGACTGTCGGCTCCGGCGTCCGCCTTGAGCCAGACGGTCAGCTCCGGCGAGGCGGCGATCCGCTCGCCGAGTTGCTCGATCAGGGCCTCCTGGGGGAGCAGTTCACCATCCAGTACCATGCGCCCATCTGCCGCCACCACGATTTGTACACCGGTTTCTCCCATGCGTTCGTCGCTACCGGAGCGCGGCGGTTCGACATTCAGTGGCTCGATCGCCGCCATGCCGCCTGCAAGCATGACAAAGATCAGCAACAAAAATACGATATTGATCAGCGGCAGCACGCTCGCATCGACGTCGACGCCGTCTTCCCCTTCCCTGCGGCGCAGTCCAAGGCTCATCATTGCACCTCCAGGCTCGCGATGAGGGAGACGTTGCGCGCGCCCGCGGCCTCGAGCAGATCCAGGGCCGCGACCGATTGCTGCAGCGGCACGTCATCCGCCGGACGCACCAGTACCCGTCGCTCGGGAGCCCCCTTGACCGCTTGCGCGATGCGCGCGATCAATTCATCGGGAGCGACCATCTCGCCACTGAGGCGAAAGCCATCCGGACGCACCTCCACGAGCAGGGCACCCTCGAGCGGTGCTGCCACGGCCCCCTGCGCGGGGGTATGCAGCGGGATGACCCGCCAGTCCAGGTAGGAGGTTGCGAGCATGAAAAACACCAGCAGGATAAACACGACGTCGATGAGCGGCGCGAGCTTGATGATTGAGCGTCTTCGACGCCGCCGCGTCGGCTTAGTTGCCCACAGGGTGTGGCTCTGCAAGGTTGCCGGGTTCATCGGTATCGTCGCTCTGGCCTGGGAGAGGCGCCGTGAGGACGCGGCTGACCGTGGTTTCCATCTCGTGGGCGGCGCGATCCACGCGGCGCTCGAGCCAGCTGAGCATCGCCACCGTCGGAATTGCCACGCCCAGACCCACGGCAGTGGTCAGCAGCGCCTGCCAGATGCCACTGGACAAGACGGCGGGACTGACCTGGGTGCCGGCCATCTCCAGCTCCCGGAAGGCCTCGATCATCCCCAGCACGGTGCCGAACAGGCCAAGCAGCGGTGCCAAAGTGGCAATGACCTCCAGGGGGCGAAGGTAGGAACGCAGCGCCTCGAGCTGATCCGCCGCGATGCGCGCGAGCGTCTCCCGGAGGGATTCCAGCGCGCCATCACTGCTAGCGCGCCCGGCCATGGCGCGGTCCAGCACGATCTGTACAGGTTGCCGGGGATGGCCTAGCAGGGCTCTGGCCGCAGTGGAATCCCCGGTGGCATAAAGCTCCGCGGCCCGCCGGGGGGTGCGGATATCGCCAATCCCGGCAGCCCGGAATTGCCAGAGCTTCATGGCAACGATGGTCGCCGCCAGCACCGACATGCCCAACAGGATAATCACCACAGGGCCGCCCGCCTCAACAAGTCGGCTCAGGGTTGCAAGCGCACTATCGGATATGCCGCGCACCGCGGTCGTCATCTCCATGGAACCCATCCCTCGCAATTACAGGCGCGCGCTGAACGGCAGTTTTGACGATCGACCGGAAACCGACTCATTTGATGAAAGGCACCTCAGTCCGCGCCGTGACATGGGTGTACGCCGTGCAGTCAGGGGCGGTGCCGTCCCCGGCCTCGCAGTCAATGACCTCGTTCAGCAGAACGCGCCCAAGATCCTGGCAAGGGAGGTCGGTGATATCGAACATCTTCACCGCGGTCTTGCCCTCCTCCAGAGGGCCGGCCTCCAGGGCGAGGCGGCGGGCGATTATGCCGTCGGTATCGAACATCACCAGATCCAGCCGGAATGTTTCGAAGCGCACGCCGACATCGTTCTCCAACACCAGATACGCCAGGCAGCTGCCGTTCCGGGGCTCGAGCTTGTTCAACTCCACCGTCATGGCGCCGGATTCGGCATCGGCGTTGGTCCCAATTACGCCGATAACAAGCGCCAGCAGGATTGCGCGCATAATCGCCTCCCCACAAAGGATCTCCCGGATCGCGCCTTGTACGCGGGCAGGCATTGAGCCGTCGGGATCATCGGGGCCGCAATGGTGTACTCACATAACCAGTATAGCGACTCATGCCGGCCCCATCAGCGGGGGCGGCAGGCATCGACGACGCAGGATCGGATCGTGAATGGTGCGGGGCATCACGTTGCCCGGTGTTTCAGGTACACTGTATGCGTAAATGGATCCATTTGGAGTCAGGAGTCAGCTTAATGGCACGTGTGACCGTCGAGGATTGCCTCGAAAATGTAGACAACCGCTTCGAACTGGTGCTAGTTGCCACGAAACGGTCGCGCCAGCTCGCTCACGGGTTGGAGCCGCGGGTGCCCCTTGAGAACGACAAGCCCACCGTGCTCGCCCTGCGCGAGATCGCAGCAGGGCATGTGGGGGCCTGGATTCTTGAAGACAACCCTGAAGCGGAGTACCAGGTGGCGGCCGAGAAAACCCGGCCGTTGCCTGAAACTCCGGATCGAACCTGAGGTGACTCGTGGCCCGTGCGGACCCGCTGCTGGCGGCAGGTAAACAGGGAGAACCCCATCCGGGTCACAGAATTGGCGAGCTCTGCTCGCTGTTAGAGACGTATCTGGAACCAGAACAGGTCCAGACCGTTTATCGTGCCTATCAGTTCGGGGCGAGCGCCCACGACGGCCAGCGGCGCCTCTCCGGCGAACCCTACATCACCCATCCGATGGCCGTCGCCAAAGTGCTTGCGGAGATGCGCCTGGACTACCAGAGCATCGTCGCCGCCATTCTCCACGACGTCATCGAAGACACCCCCACCGCCAAAGAACAGATCGAGGTGGATTTCGGCAAGGAAGTCGCCGAGCTTGTCGACGGCGTCTCCAAACTGACTCAGATCCATTTTGAGAGCAAGGCCGAGGCCCAGGCCGCCAACTTCCGCAAGATGATGATGGCCATGTCCCGGGATATCCGGGTGATCATCATCAAGCTGGCGGATCGCTTGCACAACATGCGCACCGTCTGGGTCATGCCGCCTCACAAGCGCCGCCGCATCGCCCGCGAAACCCTCGACATCTACGCCCCCATCGCAAACCGACTCGGCATCAACAACGTGCGCCTCGAGTTGGAAGATCTTTGCTTTGCGGCCATGTACCCCATGCGCTATCGCGTTATCAAGGCGCAGGTCCGCAAGGCGCGGCGTAATCAGAAGACGCTGGTGGGCAAGGTCAACGACGCACTCCAGGAGCGGCTCGGGGAAATGGGTATTGAGGCGGCGATCGACGGGCGGGAGAAGCATCTCTTTGGCATCTATCAGAAGATGCGTGGCGAGGTGGGGGATCGCAAGGGTTTCAACGCCGTGTTCGACGTCTACGGTTTTCGCATCGTCGTGGACACCGTGGATGCCTGCTACCGGGTGCTCGGTGCCATGCACGGGCTCTATAAACCTGTTCCAGGCCACTTCAAGGACTACATCGCCATTCCCAAGAGTAATGGCTACCAGTCCTTGCACACCATGCTCTGGGGCCCACAGGGCATCCAGATCGAGGTTCAGATCCGCACCACCGAGATGCATCGGGTGGCCGAGATGGGTGTGGCGGCGCACTGGATGTACAAAGTCGGCGAAGCGGCCCAGAACACGGCGCAGAGCCGCGCCAGGGAATGGGTCAAGGATCTGCTGGAGATGCAGAAAAACGCCGGTAACCCGATCGAGTTCATCGAGAACGTCAAGATCGATCTCTTCCCCGACGAGGTCTACGTCTTCACCCCCAGCGGCGATATCCTCGAAATGCCGCGTGGGGCGACGCTGGTGGATTTCGCCTACGCCGTGCATTCCGATATCGGTGACACTTGCCTTGCCGCCAAGGTGGATAAGCGTCTCGTGCCACTGCGCACGCAGCTGGAGACCGGCCAGACCGTCGACGTCATCACCGCCCCCGGGGCGCGGCCGAATCCGGCTTGGCTGGATTTCGTCGTCACTGCCAAGGCGCGCTCGGCGATTCGGCACTCGCTGAAGAACCTGCGCCACGAGGAAGCCACCAGCCTGGGCCGGCGGTTGCTGGAGCAGGCCTTGGAGAGCCTGGCATTGGACCTGGACGAACTTCCCGCCGAGCAGGTGGAGGAGGGCCTTGAGGCTCAGGGCTTTGAGACGATGGAAGGCCTTCTGGAGAACATCGGTTTGGGGCGGCGCATGCCCTGGCTTGCGGCGCGACATCTCGCCGGCTTGTCGAAAGAGTTGCTGGAATCCGAAAGCGAGACTCGCCAGCGGTTGACCATCCGTGGTACCGAAGGCGCCGTGGTCACCTTCGCCCGTTGCTGTAATCCGATCCCCGGGGACCCGATCATCGGTTTCGCGAGCTCCGGCCGTGGCATGGTGATTCACCTGCAGGACTGCAAGAACCTGCAGGAGTACCGCAAGCACCCGGAGAAATGGCTGGACGTCCAGTGGGAGCCCGCGATCAATCGCGAATTCCCGGTGCCGGTGCGCGTGGACGTGGTGAATGAGCGCGGCGTCCTCGCGGAGGTCGCATCGACCATCTCCGAGAGCGAAGGCAACATCCTTAACGTCGCAGTGGACGAACGCGATGGTATGATCGCCACCATCAACTTCAGTATCGCCGTGAAAGGGCGGCGCCATCTCGCCCGCGTGATGCGCCGGCTGCGTGTGGTCAGCAGTGTGCTGCGCATCAGCCGCATGCGGGGCTGAGCGCCATTCGTCTCGGCGACTGAATCTCACTGCAATGGATTGCCAGGCAGCGAGAGTAGACCATGAAACAGTGGTTATTGCGCAAGGAAGCGCTTTGGGCGGGCGGGATGCTGGCCCTGTTTGCGGGTTACCTGGCATTCGGCGACAGTACCGACCCCTGCAGGGACGACGCGGTTGGGCTGGCGGCCGCGGCGGGGCACGGGTCCGACCCGCTGGCGGAGGGAGAGCACGTGACCGTGGAGGGTGTGGTCACGGGTGAATTTTTGGGCGGCGAGCAGCTCAATGGTTTCTTTATGCAGGCCGAGGGGGGCGAGGGTGGGCCCGCGGCGCTGTTCGTGTATGCCCCGGGCCTGGACGAGGCCGAGCGCCAGCGCGTCCGCCCCGGTGTGGTGCTTCAGGTTCAGGGGATCACCGACCGCTTCCATGGCCGCCCGCAGATTGGCCAGGTGGATACCATCTACCGATGCGGCCGTCCTGGCCGGCCGGAGCCGAAGGAACTGACGCTGCCGCTGACGCAGGCGGATCGGGACCGCTTCGAAGGGCTGCTGGTCCGAACCACCGCTCCGTTGACGGTCACGGGCAACTATCAGCTCGGCCGCCACGGTACCCTGAAGTTGGCGCCAGAGCGCGCCTACCGCCAGCGTAGCGGTGATGACCCCGGCTCGCGGGTCCTGCTGGACGACGGCAGTTACCGGGGGGCTCCCGAGCCGGTGCCGTATCTCGACGCTGACTCCGGCACACGGCGGGTCGGTGACCGTGTGAACTCCGTTGAGGGCATTCTCACGTATGCGTTCGACCGTTGGCGGCTTCACCCAGTTGAGCCCCCGGAGTTCGAAGTGGCGAATCCCCGTCCGGAGGCGCCGGAGCCGGTGGATGGCACTGCGCGGGTGGCGGCGTTCAACGTGGAGAACTACTTTCTTACCCTGGGCGAACGCGGTGCGGCCAACCACAAGGAGCTGGAAGGCCAACGCGGCCGGCTGCTTCCAGCACTACGGGCTTTGGATGCCGATCTGCTGGGGCTGGTGGAGGTGGAAAACGACCCGGACACCCTGAAGGATCTGGTTCGCCGTGCGAGCGAGGCCGCCGACGGCCCGCCTTACCGTGCGGTGATCGGCGGTGCGACCGGTGGTGATGCCATCAAGGTGAGTCTCGCCTACCGCCCGGAGCGAATAGAGTTGGTGGACGGGCCGTTTCGCGACTCCGACCCTGTGCACCACCGTCCTCCACAGGCCGCCGTCTTCCAACCGCACGGAGAAGCACCCTTTCTCGCCGTGGTCGTGCACTTCAAGTCAAAGATCGGTTGTCCCTCGTCGGGCGATGTGGACCGGGGCCAGGGCTGCTGGAACGAGCGGCGAACGACGCAGGCGGAGTCCCTTGCCAGGTTCGTTCACTCAAAGCTCACGCAGACCGGTACCGGTGATGCAGTGCTCCTGGGCGATTTCAACAGCTACGCCGGCGAGGATCCGATTCGCGCTCTGGCAGAGGCCGGTTTCCTTGACATTGTGGCCGAAGAGCTGCCGCCGGAGCGTCAATATACCTATGTGTTCCGGGGCGCATCGGGCACCCTGGATTACGCGCTTGCTAACGAGAGCATGGCCGCACGTGTCACGGGCGCGACTGTGTGGCACATTAATGCGGACGAACCACCCGTGTTCGGCTACGACGGCCGGCTTGCCGAGGATCCTGCCGCCGCGGGGCAGCCGTTCCGGTCCTCCGACCATGATCCAGTCCTGCTGGGCATCGATCCCAACGGCTAATCTCTTGACTCATACGTGCGTTTGATTTCTGGTACGTTTGTTAGAACCGACTATCCCTAATAGCACGAGGAGAGGACCAGTACCATGACGCGGGAAGTGATCCACACGGATCGGGCACCTGCGGCCATCGGGCCGTATTCACAAGCCATTCGGATCGACAAGACCGTTTACCTCTCCGGGCAGATCCCGCTGGATCCGGAAAGCATGGAATTGGTCCGTGGCGATATTCGTTCCCAGGTCGAGCAGGTGTTCAAGAACCTGCGCGCGGTCTGCGAGGCGGCCGATGCCACCCTGGAAGACATCGTCAAGCTCAATATCTATCTCACGGATCTGGGTAACTTTGGCCTGGTCAATGAGATGATGGAAGAGCATTTCAACGAACCCTACCCGGCGCGGGCTGCCCTGGGTGTCGCCAGCCTGCCGAAGGGCGCGGGCGTTGAGATGGACGCCATTGTGGTGCGCGACCAGGGCTGACACGGTGCCGGCCGCCGCTGACAGGGACGCTCTGGGTCGGCCCGTGACCACACTCCCGGGGGTGGGTGAACGCCAGGCGCAGCGCCTGGCGCAGCTCGGTGTTCACACAGTGCAGGATCTCCTCCTGCACCTGCCGCTTCGCTATGAGGATCGCAGCCGCGTCCGCCGCCTAGGGGAGCTGCGCCCCGGTGAACAGGCCCTGATCACCGGCACCGTGGAGATCACAGAAGTCGCTCGCGGCAGGCGTGCTCGCCTGCTCTGCCGGATCACGGACGGCACTGGTGCGCTGACCCTGGTGTTCTTCCACTTCCATGCCAATCAGCAGCGGCGTCTCGCCCGTGGTATCCGCATCCGCTGTTTTGGTGAGGTGCGCGAGGGCCCGTCCGGGTTGCAGATGATCCACCCCGAGGTGGATGTCGGTGGCAGTGATGCCGAAGGCGGCGACGGCCTGCTGCCGGTCTACCCGGCCACGCAGGGGCTCAACCAGACCGGCCTGCGCCGGCTGGTGGATCGGGCCGTGGCGCTGCTCCAGGCGGTGCAGCCCGAGGACCTACTGCCGGATGATCTCCGCGCCGCCGAGCAGTTGCCCACGTTTACCGAGGCCGTGCTGACCCTGCACCGACCACCCGATGACAGCAGCGTCGCCCGCCTTGAAGGCCCGGAGGAGCCGGCCCGACGGCGCCTGATCATCGAGGAGCTACTCGCCCATCACCTGACCCTGCGCCGGCAGCGCCATCACCTGCGCGACCGGGCCGCGGCGCCCGTGCTACGCGGCAACGGCCGGCTCGTCTCGGCGTTTCGCGAGAGCCTGTCGTTTGCGTTAACCGGTGCCCAGGACCGCGTGGACCGGGAGACGGCGGCGGATATGGCCCGCCGCGCGCCCATGCTGCGTCTGATACAGGGGGACGTGGGTTCCGGCAAGACCGTCATTGCTGCGCTCGCGGCGCTGCGGAGCGTGGAAAGCGGTCTGCAGACCGCTATCATGGCGCCAACGGAGCTCCTGGGAGAGCAACACTACCGTAATTTTCGCGACTGGCTCGCGCCGCTGGGCGTCACCGTGACATGGCTGTCGGGGCGCCTGCCGCCGGCCGAGCGTCGGCAGGTGCTGCGCCTCCTGGCCGATGGCGACATCGACATTGTCGTGGGGACCCATGCGCTATTCCAGGAGAACGTGGTCTTCTCGCGCCTTGGGCTGGTGGTGGTCGACGAGCAGCATCGCTTCGGTGTGCATCAGCGCTTGGCCTTGCGGGAAAAAGGCCAGACGGAGCAGGCCCAGCCGCACCAGCTCATTATGACCGCCACCCCTATCCCGCGGACCCTGGCCATGACCGCCTACGCCGATCTCGATGTCTCGGTGATCGACGAACTCCCGCCCGGTCGTACGCCCGTGAAGACAGTGGCCGTGCCCGACACCCGCCGCGACGAGGTTGTAGAAGCCGTGGCCAACGCCTGTGCCGATGACCGCCAGGCCTATTGGGTCTGTACCCTGATCGAGGAGTCCGACACCCTGCAGGCGCAGGCGGCTGCGGAGACTGCGGAGCGGCTGCGCGAAGCGCTGCCCCACTTGCGCATCGACCTGGTGCACGGGCGTCTGAAGGCCGCCGACAAGGATGCCGTCATGTGCGCCTTTGCCGCGGGCGAGCGGGACCTGCTGGTGGCTACAACCGTGATTGAAGTGGGTGTGGACGTGCCCAACGCCAGCTTGATGGTCATTGAAAACCCCGAGCGCCTCGGCCTCGCCCAACTCCACCAGCTGCGCGGGCGCGTGGGGCGCGGTACCACGGCCAGCAGCTGCGTGCTGTTGTATCGTGCGCCGCTGACGGATGCTGCGCGGGCGCGACTGTCGGTGCTGCGGGAATCCGGTGACGGCTTTGAGATCGCGCGCCGGGATCTGGCAATCCGCGGCCCTGGAGAGCTGCTCGGCACCCGCCAGACAGGGGCCTGGCAGCTGCGGGTGGCGGATCTGGTGCGCGACAGCGAACTCATACCCACCGTGCAGCAGGCGGCGGATCGGCTATTGCAGCATCATCCGCATGTCGCAGACCGGCTGATCGATCGCTGGGTGGGGGAAGCCGCCCAGTACGGTCGCGTCTGACGTCATTGCGATCGGGATGCACCAGCGCCATGGGCATGCGATACTGCCGGCCGTTTTGCGGTGCGGGGGCGAGCGTGCGGCAGGCCTTTTGCCAGTGGCGGATTCGTGACGGTCGACCGGGTGCGCGCGTGCCGTCGCCCGAGCGCGCTTGGGTCGTGGAGACAGGGTCGCTGACGGCGGGTCTTCGCCAGCGCTGCGGTCGGGCGTTCAATGTGCGCGTGCTGGACCAGGGCTGGTATCGCCCGGCCCTGGACGAGGCCTGGCGCTTGCACCTGGAGCGCCGGCATGTGGCCTGGGTCCGGCAGGTGGCGCTGTGTTGCGGCAATCAGCCGCTCATCCTGGCGCGCACGGTGATCCCGCCACACTCGCTGCGCAGCGGCAACGAGACGCTGCGTCACCTGGGCGCGCGCCCGCTTGGCGAGCTCCTGTTCCGCGGTGGTGGCACACCCCATGAGCCCATGGAGGTTGCGCGCCTGCGCGCCGGCGACTGGCTGGCGGAGCGCATGGGCGGGGCCGGGTTATCACCGGCGTCGGGTTGCTGGGCACGGCGGGTTGTTCATTACCTTCGCGGCCGCCCGCTGTTGGTTGCGGAAATCTTTCTGCCGGAGCTGTTTCATTGCCAACCCTGACCAAGGCATTCGTTGCGGATCGGTTGCTTCAATACGCGCGGCTGGCGCGCCTGGACCGCCCCATCGGCAATTTCCTGCTGCTCTGGCCCATGCTCTGGGCCCTATGGCTGGCCGCCGAGGGCTTCCCCGACCCGCTGGTATTCACCGTGTTCGTCCTTGGCGTACTGGTGATGCGCGCCGCCGGCTGCGTGATCAACGATTACGCCGATCGCAACGTGGACGGCCATGTGAAGCGCACCACCCACCGCCCGATGGCACGGGGCGCCGTCAGCGAACGCGAGGCCTTGACTTTGTTCGCGGGGCTTTGCCTGGTGGCCTTCGCCCTGGTCCTGCTCATGAATACGCTCACGGTCCTGCTGGCGCTGGTGGCGGTGGTGCTGGCGGCCACGTACCCGTTTGCCAAACGCTACACCCACCTGCCGCAGGTGCACCTCGGGGCGGCCTTCGGCTGGGCCGTGCCCATGGCTTTCGCCGCGCAGACGGGCACCGTGCCTGCGATCGCCTGGCTGGTGTTCATTACGGCGGTGCTGTGGGCCACGGTTTACGATACCCAGTACGCCATGGTGGACCGCGACGATGACGTCAAGATCGGCGTCAAGTCGACGGCCGTTCTCTTCGGTGATCTTGACCGCCTGATCATCGGGCTGCTGCAGGCGCTGATGACCTTGACGCTCGTCTTCATCGGACTGCGGGCGGAACTCGGCGCCCCTTACTACGTCGCCCTGGTCATCGCAACGTTGCTGTTCGTCTACCAGCAATGGCTCATTCGTGAGCGCAGCCGGGAGGGCTGCTTCCAGGCCTTTTTGAACAACAATGTTTACGGTGGCGTGGTTTTCGTGGGCATCCTGCTGAGCTATGGCTGGGCGGAACTGTAATCACCCTGTGGCGCGTGTCATAGCATTACCCGGGCGACCCATAGACCACCGCTTCCTCTACACGGGACAGGCTGCACGCCATGGATGTCTGGTACAGCATCGCCGCGGTGATCGCGCCGTTACTCGCCCTGATTGCCTCGGGGCATGCGGTGCTCACGAAACGGGATTCCCGTAGCGCCCTTGCCTGGGTGGCGCTGCTGTGGCTCGTGCCGGTGATCGGTGCCGTGCTCTATCTGTTGTTCGGAATCAACCGGATCAATCGGCGCGCCTCGGCGCTGCGTCGCAAGGCCCTGGAGAGTTTCGAGCGCGTCTACGAATGTGATCTCGACACCCTGCGCACCCTCCTCGGCGCCGAGTCGCAGAACCTCGAAGACCTCGCCCGCGCGACGAACCGCATTATCGTGCGCCCGCTGGTCCAAGGGAACCGCGTCGAGCCCTTGGCGGACGGCGATGAGGCCTACCCGGCGATGCTCCATGCCATCGAGCAGGCGGAGTACACCGTCACCCTGGCCACCTATATCTTCGGTAACGACCAGGTGGGGCATGCCTTCGCCGATGCACTCCAGCGTGCCGTGGAGCGCGGGGTGGAAGTGCGGGTGCTCATCGACAACGCTGGCGAGCGGTATACCTGGCCTTCGATGGTCGGCGATCTGCGTCGGCGCGGGGTCCCGGTGGCCCGTTTCTTTCCCGGCTTTCCGGTCCGCCTGGTGGGCATCAACCTGCGCAACCACCGTAAGCTGCTGGTGGTCGACGGCAGCGTCGGATTCACCGGCGGCATGAACATCCGCCGCCATCACCGTCGCGACGCCAGGCGTCGCGCGACCCGGGACATCCACTTCCGTCTGCAAGGGCCGGTGGTGCGCCACCTGCAGGAGGTTTTTTATGAAGACTGGCTGTTCGCCGCGGCGGAACCCCTGGAGGGTCCCGATTGGTTTCCCGAGCTGGCGCCGGTGGGCAACGCTGTCGCCCGCGGTGTCCCGGACGGCCCGGACGACAACTTCCTCATCCACCAGATGACTTTACAGGTCGCGGTGACCACGGCGCGGGAGTCCATACGCGTCGTCACGCCCTACTTCTTGCCCGAAGCCCCCCTGATCGCCGCGCTGAACACGGCCTCCATCCGAGGCGTCGCTGTTGATATCGTCCTGCCGGAACACTCCAACCTGCCCTTCGTGCACTGGGCCACGATGGGGCAGATCCGCCAGGTGCTGACCTACGATTGCCGCGTCTGGCTGACGCCGCGGCCTTTCGACCATTCCAAACTCATGGTCGTCGATGACAGCTGGTCCTTTGTTGGTTCGTCGAACTGGGACCCGCGCAGCCTGCGGCTGAATTTCGAGTTCAACGTGGAGTGCTTTGATCGCACCCTCGCCCAGGATCTCAGTGCCCGCGTCGACGCCCGCATCCGCCATGCCCGCCCCCTGACTGCCGGCGACATCGAGGCCCGCGCGTTGCCCATTCGGCTTCGTGACGGCGTTGCCCGGTTGATGACGCCGTACCTTTGACGCCCCCCGGAGCCCTGCCGACGAACGCGCTGTGCGGTTGGCCGCCATGGTCGCACTCGTGCGGCGGGTGGCCCGGGTGGATGCACCATTGTTGTGCGTCCGCGCCCGGGTGTGACTTGCCATGATTGGGCAAGCGACGGAAAACGATGCTTTTTTCCACCCTGGCCCGAATCTTGTTAGACCCACAACAGCCATGCCGAATCCACCGCTCCACAGACAACCGCGGGTAGTAGCTTATGGACAAGTCTTCGACCAGCAGCCGGAGCGTCGCCGATTACCTGATTGCCTCGAAGAATTGCGAAATCGTCAGTCTCGAGCAGTTGCTGCGGACCGGGCGGTTGGTGGTCAGTATCAGCAATCTCGTGCATGCCTTGCAGCGCGAGCGCGGTGCGTCGAACCTGTATCTGGCGTCGGCTGGCGAGCGGTTCGCCCATGAGCTCCCGGGTCTGCGGGAGCAGGCGCTGGCCAGCGAACGCCAGTTTCGGGACTGCCTGGGGCAGATAGACCTGCGCTCCGGTGCCATTCCCGGTGCCAGCCGGCTCTTCAGCCGTATCGCCTATGCCATACAGGGGCTGGAGGAGGTTCGGGCGGTGCGCGACGAGATCACCCCACAGCGGGTTGCGCCCGAGGCAGTGCTCGAGGGCTACAGTGCCCTAATACGGGGCTTGCTGGCGGTGGTGTTCGAAGCCGCGGATACGGCGCTCGATCCCGATATATCACGAAAACTGGTGGCCATGTTCCACCTCATGCAGGGCAAGGAGTTCGCCGGGCAGGAACGGGCCGTGGGCGCGGCGGGGTTCGCCCGCGGCGGTTTCGATGCACCGGCCGTCGAGCGCTTGCGCCACCTGATCGAAAATCAGGAACGTTGTTTCCAGATTTTCGCCAGCTTCGCCGATACTGAAACCCTGGCTGCGTGGGAGGACACCGAGACCGGCGGTGCCAGTGGTGAAGTGGAACGGTTGCGACGCATCGCGTGCACCTCTGCTCCGGGGCGCGTGACCGATACGGCTATCAGCGATGTCTGGTTCAATGCGACGACCCACCGCATCGACGGCATGAAGCGGGTGGAAGACCGCGTGGAGGCGAGTCTGGAGGCGCTTTGCCAGCAGAAGATCGCCGACGCGAGGGCAGACCTCGACTCGCACGCGCATCATATCGAGGCGTTGACCCGGCAGCCGGGTGACCAGCCGTCATTCGCCATCTTCTTCAGCGATGGCACCGAACCGCTCAATTCGGACTGCGCGGGCCCCCAGCTCGGCCGTTCCCTGATCGATCTGGTGCAGTGCCAGTCCGCGCGCCTGCAGGCCATGAGCGACGAGCTGAACGAGGCGCGCGCGGCACTCATGGAGCGAAAGAGCATCGAGAAGGCCAAAGGGCTCATCATGCGCCACCGCGACATCAGCGAGGAGGAGGCCTACAGGTTCCTGCGCCAGGTGGCCATGTCGCAGAGCCGGCGACTGGCGGAGGTGGCAGCGGATACGATCGCCATGGAAAAGCTCTTCAAGTGTTGAAAGCCCTCCGCCCTCATTTGATGCATCGATTTGCTGCAGTGCACCGTCGCAGGGCGGAACCCCCGGCCACGGAAACCAAGGTGTTGCCCGTCGAAGTCGCGCCACGCCTCGTCTCCAGGCGGATTCGTGCGTTTCGGCACGGTCCTTGTATCAGCAATGGGCACCACGCGGTCTTGCCCCACTGATGGGGGCGACAGCACAGCGTGTCCGCGGCCATTGATCGGCTGCACCGTGAACAAAGGCGTTCACCAGTCCGAGCGTGTGTCTGCACACGCACTCGGGCAGGTGGATGCTTTTTTTTGCCTGTTGCGCGGATGTCCACCCCGCAGCAACGGTGATAGAGACGAGCCCTGAAGGAGGACGTGATGAAGGAAAAGCTGATTCTCGTAGGCAATGGCATGGCCGGCATGAAGGTCATCGAGGAACTACAGACCATCGCCCCGGAAAAATACGACATCACCGTATTCGGCGCCGAGCCCTACGGGAACTACAACCGCATCATGCTCTCGCCGCTGCTCGCCGGGGAGAAGTCCCTCGACGACATCATGCTGAATGGCGATGACTGGTACACCGAGCACGGCATTACCTTCCACAAGGGCAAGGAAATCATCGAGGTGGACCGCATTGGCAAGCGCGTTTTCGCCGCCGATGGCACCGTGGAGCACTACGATCGCCTGCTGCTCGGCACCGGCTCCCATCCGGTGGTGATTCCCGTCCCCGGGCACGATCTCGCCGACGTGGTCTCCTACCGCGACGTGAAAGACGTCGACAGCATGCTGGAGGCCAGCCGCAAGCATAAGAAGGCGGTGGTTATCGGCGGCGGGCTGCTGGGGCTGGAGGCCGCCTATGGCCTGATGCAGCAGGGTATGGACGTTACCGTGGTGCACCTCATGCCTTGGCTGATGGAGCGCCAGCTGGATGAGACCGCGGGCAAGTACCTGCAGCAGTCTCTGGAGGCTCGCGGCATGCACTTCCGCATGGAAGCCCAGACCTCGGAGATCGTCGGCGACGACAACGGCATCGAGCGCGTGCGCTTCAGGGATGGCACCGAGGAAGAAGCCGACCTCGTGGTCATGGCCGTGGGTATCAAACCCAACAAGGAGCTTGCCGAGAAGGCTGGACTGTACTGCGAGCGCGGCGTGGTGGTCTCGGACACCATGCAGACGTTCGACCCCAGCATCTATGCCGTCGGCGAGTGCGTGCAACACCGCGGCACCTGTTACGGTCTGGTCGCTCCGTTGTTCGAGCAGGCCAGGGTGTGCGCCAACCACCTTGCGGGGTACGGCTTTCGTCTTTACGCAGGCTCGGTGACCTCTACCAAACTCAAGGTCACCGGCGTGGACCTGTTCTCCGCTGGCACATTCCAGGACGAAGACGGCGTGGAGAATGTCCTCTACCAGGACCCGGCCACCGGCGTCTACAAGAAACTCTGCGTCAAGGACAACCGTATTGTCGGCACCGTCCTCTACGGTGACACGGGGGACGGCACCTGGTACTTCCAGCTCATGCGCGACGCCACCTCCGTGGCCGATTTCCGTGACAGCCTGCTGTTTGGCCAGGCCCATCTCGGGGATTCGGGCCATGGCGGCGTCAGCCAGGTGAGCAATCTCGCCGACGACGCCCAGATCTGCGACTGCAACGGTGTGTGCAAGGGCGAGATCGTCCAGGCCATCGCCAAGGAAGGCCTGTTCACCCTGGATGACGTGAAATCCCACACCAAGGCCGCAGCCTCTTGCGGTTCCTGCAGCGGTCTGGTGGAACAGCTCCTGGCCGCGACCATGGGTGGCGACTATGAGGCCGGCAAGGGCAAGCCCATGTGCGGCTGCACCGAGATGAGCCACGATCAGGTGCGCCAGGCCATCCGCGAAGGCCGGCTCACCAGCCTGCGGCATGTGTTCGACAACCTGGGCTGGAACACCGACGACGGCTGCGACAAGTGCCGCCCGGCGCTGAACTACTATCTCATCTCCACGTGGCCCGACCAGGCCGAGGACGACACGCAGGCGCGATTCGTCAACGAGCGCATGCACGCAAACATCCAGAAGGATGGCACGTTCTCCGTGGTGCCCAGGATCTGGGGCGGTGTCACCACGCCGCAGCAGTTGCGTTCCATTGCCGAGGTGGCGGAGAAGTACGAGGTGCCCACGGTGAAGATCACCGGGGGCCAGCGCATCGACCTCCTGGGCGTGAAAAAAGAACAACTCCCCGGCGTCTGGGGCGATCTCTCCGATGCCGGTTTTGTCTCGGGCCACGCGTACGGTAAGGCGCTGCGCACCGTCAAGACCTGTGTCGGATCCGAGTGGTGCCGCTTCGGCGTGCAGGACTCCACCACCTGCGGCATCGAGCTCGAGGAGATGACCTGGGGCACCTGGACGCCGCACAAATTCAAGATGGCCGTCTCCGGCTGCCCGCGCAACTGCGCGGAGGCCAGCATCAAGGACTTCGGCGTGGTCGCCATCGAGTCCGGCTGGGAGCTCCATGTCGGCGGCAACGGGGGCGTGAAGGTTCGCGCCACGGACGTGCTTTGCCGTGTCGAGACCACGGACGAGGTGAAGGAATACTGCGCCGCCTTTCTGCAGCTCTACCGCGAGGAGGCCCGCTACCTGGAGCGCACCGCGCCGTGGATTGAGCGGGTGGGGTTGAGCTACCTCAAGGAGCGCGTGGTGGAAGACGACGACGGCCGCAGGGCCCTGGCCGAGCGCTTTCACGCCTCCCAGAAGCAGGCACAGGAAGACCCCTGGAAGTTCTACAGCAAAAACCACGACGACAAGTTCGAGCCCCTGCGCCGCGCCAGCTGACCTGCCTGGGCCGCAACCCGCGCAAGCGGACCGGCCCGATGGGTAGAAGTCAGCTCCGGACACCAGAACATAGGTGAACACATGACCGCTGCACAACCGCAAGCCGCAACCCAAACCCCTGACTGGCTCCCCGTGGGTCGCCTCGGTGACATCCCGCGGCTTGGCTCGCGCGTCGTCGAGACCGCCCACGGCCCCGTGGCCATCTTCCGCAACGGCGTCGACGAAGTCTTCGCCCTCCTGGACCGGTGCCCACACAAGGGCGGTCCGCTCTCCGAGGGCATGGTCCATGGCCGCCTGGTCACCTGCCCCCTGCACGCCTGGAACATCCACCTGGACAAGGGCGAGGCCAAGGCCCCAGACCACGGCTGCGTACCGCGCTTCGAGGTCAAGCAGGAAGGAGATGCGCTGTACCTGAACCGTGAGCCTGCGAGCTGATGCCCCGGGTATCGCCGCTGACGTCGCCCGACAACGAGGTGTACCGGCCGCCCGTCCGGTGGGCGGAGCCCCGCCCACCGCCGCCGCGGGTGGACCGCCCCTCGGCTGGTCGACACGTACAGCCTAAACCCCAACGGGGGACACGATGACGACACCACAACCACCATCCACGCAAACCACCTGCCCCTACTGCGGCGTTGGCTGTGGGGTGCTGGCTGCCCGCGCTGCCGATGGCACCGTGTCGGTCCAGGGTGATCCGAGCCACCCCGCCAACTACGGCCGCCTCTGCTCCAAGGGCGCTGCCCTGGGGGACACCGTGGATCTCGACGGCCGGTTGCTGCAGCCGGTGGTGCGTGGCGAGCAAGCCGATTGGGACAGCGCCCTCGACGCTGTGGCGAACGGTTTCCGCCGCATCATCGCCGAGCACGGCCCGGAAGGCGTGGCTTTCTATGGCTCCGGCCAGATGCTGACCGAGGACTATTACGTCTCCAACAAGCTCTTCAAGGGCTTTATCGGCACGCCCCATGTGGATACCAACTCGCGACTGTGCATGGCCTCCGCGGTGGTTGGCCACAAACGCGCTTTCGGCGCCGATACTGTGCCTGGCAATTACGAAGACCTGGAGCAGGCGGAACTCCTGGTTCTCACCGGCTCCAACCTGGCCTGGTGCCACCCGGTGCTTCATCAGCGTGTCAAGGCCGCCAAGGCGGAGAACCCGGAGATGCGCGTGGTCGTGATCGACCCGCGCCGCACCGAGACCTGCGAGATCGCCGACCTGCACCTGCCGTTGGCGCCTGGCACGGACGTCTGGTTGTGGAATGGACTGCTGGCGCATCTGGCCCAGGAGGGCCAGGCGGACTACGCCTTCCTGGAGGCACACACCGAGGGCTTCGGCGAGGCCATCAACCAGGCCCGACGGGCCGGAAGCGTGCCGGAAGTGGCTGCCCAGTGCGATCTGCCGGAAGGCGATGTCATGCAGTTCTTTCGGTTGTTCACCCGTACCCGGCGCACGGTGAGTCTTTACTCCCAGGGTGTGAACCAGTCGTCGGTCGGAACGGACAAGGTCAACGCCATCATCAACTGCCACCTGCTCACCGGGCGCATCGGCCGCCCGGGCACCGGACCGTTCTCCATCACCGGCCAACCCAATGCCATGGGCGGTCGTGAAGTCGGTGGCCTCGCCAACCAGCTTGCCGCCCACATGGACTTCGCGCCGGAGGACGTGGAGCGGGTGCGCCGCTTCTGGGGCGCCCCGAATCTGGTGGATGGCCCGGGCAACAAGGCGGTGGACCTTTTCCAGGCGATCGAGCGTGGCGAGATCAAGGCCGTGTGGATCATGGCCACCAACCCGGCTGTCAGCCTGCCGGACGCCGACCGCATGCGCGTCGCGCTCGGCGAGTGCGAGCTGGTCGTGGTCTCGGAGGCCATGCGCAGCACCGACACCACCGCAGTGGCTGACGTGCTGCTGCCGGCGCTCACCTGGGGCGAGAAAGACGGCACCGTAACCAACTCCGAGCGGCGTATCTCGCGCCAGCGCGCCTTCCTGCCGCCGCCCGGGGAGGCACGGGCGGACTGGTGGGCGTTGTCCCAGGTGGCAAGGCGCCTGGGCTTCGGCGAGGCCTTCGCGTACGACCGGGCGCATCAGATTTTCGATGAACACGCCAGGCTGTCTGCCTTCGAGAATGACGGCACCCGCGATTTCGACCTCGGTGGCCTCACCGGTATGGATGCCGCCACCTTCGCTGCCATGACGCCGCGGCAGTGGCCAGTGCGCGCCGATGGCGAGGACACGGCGCGGCTGTTCGGTGCGGGCGGATTCTTCACCCCCTCCGGCCGTGCACGGTTCGTTACTGTCGAGCCTCGTGCGCCGGAAAATCGCCCGGAATCGCGCTTCCCGCTGGTGCTCAATAGCGGCCGCGTTCGCGACCACTGGCACACCATGACACGCACCGGGAAAGCGGCGCGGTTGTCCTCCCACACCGTGGAGCCCTTCGTTCAGGCGCACCCTGACGACGCCAGCGCCTCTGGTGTGTCCGACGGTGCCTTGGCTCGCGTCGCCAGCCGCTGGGGCGACATGCTGGGCCGCGCGCGCATCGATCGCGGCCAGCGTCGGGGCAGCGTGTTCGTGCCGATGCACTGGAACGATCAGTACGCCAGCCGCGCCCGGGCGGGTGCGGTCGTGAATCCGGTGACCGATCCGCTCTCCGGGGAGCCGGAGTTCAAGCACACACCGGTCAGCCTGGCGCCGGCGGCCTTCGCCTGGCACGGGTTCTTACTGCTGCGGGAGGCACCTGACCGGGGACCCGACTGCGACTGGTGGGCGCTCGCCCGCGGTGAGTGTTTCGTGCGCTTCGAGCTGGCCGGGAATGATTCAGCGGAGGACCTGCCGCAGGTCGCCGAGCGCCTCATGGGTGGGCGCGGGGAGTGGATGGAATTTGCCGATCCGGCCCGGCATAGCTACCGCGCCGCCTGTCTTCGCGACGGCCGACTCATGGGCTGCCTGTTCATGGGTCAACTGGAGACCCTGCCCCCGCGCAGTTGGCTCGCTGGTCTCTTCCGGGACCAGGAACTGGACTCAAGCGACCGCATGGCACTGCTGTCGGGCCGCCCGCCCGCGGGTGAAAAGGATGTCGGCAGGACTGTGTGTTCCTGCTTTGGCGTGGGCGAGAACACGATTGTTGATGCCATCGCCGACGGAGCCATGGAGCCCGCCGCCGTGACCCAGGCCTGCCAGGCGGGCGGTAATTGCGGCAGCTGCCTGCCGGAGCTCCAGCAGCTGATCGTCCAGCATGCCGTCCCCGCCAACAGGAGGAGTGCCTGATGACGAACGGAGTCAGCGCATCGCAATAGCTGCGGTTGACGCCGCTCGGCCAAGTGGTCAACGCCGGCGATCATGCAGTGCTCGCAACGGCGGCCGGTGGCGCCGCGATACTCACCGCGTGAGGGCAACCTCCATGACAACAGACGTGACAAAACGCAACACCGTGCTCGGGATGAGTACGTTCGGTTTCACCATCTGCTTCGCCGTCTGGGTGATGTTCGGGGTGATCGGCAATCCCATTGCCCAGGAGCTTGGTCTCTCGGAGACCCAATTCGGCCTGCTCTCCGCGATGCCGATCCTCACCGGCTCCCTGGCGCGGTTGCCCGTTGGCATCCTGACCGACCGCTTCGGTGGACGTCCCGTGTACGCGCTGCTGATGCTGTTCACGGTGCCACCCATTTACCTGATTTCCTATGCGACGAGCTACTGGCAGCTGCTGGTGCTGGGGCTGTTCGTGGGGCTGGCGGGGGCGTCTTTCTCCGTGGGCATCGCCTACGTGGCACGCTGGTTCCCCCGCGAGCGCCAGGGCTTTGCCATGGGCATCTTCGGCGCCGGCAATGCCGGGGCGGCGCTCACCAACTATGTCGCACCCACCTTGGTCGTGTTGTTCGGCTGGCAGTTCGTGCCCACGGTATACGCCATCGCCATGCTCATCACCGTGGCGCTGTTCTGGTGCTTGACCTGGAACGACCCGAATCACAGCCGCGGTGACACGCCCTCTTTGCGGGAGCAATTGCAGGTGCTCCGCGATCCGCGGGTGCTCAAGTACTGCCAGTACTACTCCGTGGTCTTCGGCGGTTATGTGGCGTTGTCGTTGTATCTCACACGCTATTTCATCGCGGAGTACGGTGTCGGCATCCAGCTTGCCGCGCTGATCGCAAGCATCTTTGTACTGCCCTCCGGCGTCATTCGGGCCCTTGGTGGCTGGTTCTCCGATTGTTTCGGTGCCCACACAGTGACCTGGTGGTGCATGTGGGCAAGCGCCATCTGCCTGTTCTTCATGGCCTACCCGCATGCCCAGCTGCTCATTCAGACGGTCGATGGTGGCACCGTCAGCGTGAGTGTTGGCCTGAATATCTGGCTGTTCACGGCGCTGCTGTTCGTTGTCGGCATCGCCTGGGGCTTTGGCAAGGCGTCGGTGTTCAAGTACATCTCCGATGATTTCGACCGCAACATCGGTGTCGTCTCGGGGATCGTCGGCCTCGCCGGCGGCCTGGGCGGCTTCTTCCTGCCCATCATGTTCGGCGTGTTGATCGACCTCACCGGTGTGCGTAGCACCGTGTTCATGCTCCTCTTTGGCGTGACGGCTGTATCGATTGCCTGGATGTGGTGGACCGAGCGGAGGCCGACTGCAACGCGGGATCGCGCTGCCCCCGATTCCGGATCCGAGATGGCGCACCGGAGCGGATGACCGTGATTCCTCAGACCACCTTGTCGGAGATCGGCTGGGCGTAAGGCACGGACTCCCGGAACGAGCATCGCTCCTCTAGACGGTCGCTCAACGCGGCAAGATCCGGGTAGAGCGTTCGCCAGTCGAGTTCCGGAAGCCGGACTGAGAGATAACCCACCGCGGTGCCTGCAGCGATGTCACCCAGGCTGAAGCGCTCGCCCACCGCCCACTGGCGATTGCCGACGATGCGCGCAATCTCCCTCAGCCCGCCGTCAATCTTTCGGCGCTGCCGCGCGATCCACTCCGGGCTGCCGCCCTCGTCGCGCATGCGTTCAAAGAAGGTCAGCACCAAGGCGTCGCATACGCCATCGCAAAGCACCTCGAGCTTTCGGGCCGTGAGCGCCGCGTCCTCGTCGTCCGGCAACAGGGACGGATGAGGGTGTTTGACCTCCAGGTACTGCAGAATGAAACGGGAATCATAAACGCTGGTGCCGTCTTCAAGCAGCAGGATTGGCAGCTTTTCCAGCGGATTGAACTCGGGCGTCGTGGTGGTGCTGTCCCAGGGCACCTCGGTGATGAGTTCAAAAGGCAGGCCCTTTTCGGCAAGGGCGATGCGCACCTTGCGGGCATAAGGGCTAGGCGTGGCACTGATGAGTCTGAACATGGCGTGCCTCAGTGATGCTCCCGGGAGTATAGCCAGGTGTTCGCCGACTGACCCTTGGGCGTGGTCTCGGACTCGAGATCGGCCGCTTAGGCGGTCTCACCCGCTTGCCCCGCGGCGGGGCAGTGGGCACGTCGACCGCCATTGTGACAGGCCGCGACAGAGTTCGCTGGCCGGGTTGAAACTTTTCCGTGGAAGCCTGAAAATCCAGGGTATGTCTCCCTGGATCTTCTTTCTGGTTACTGCGGCCATTGCCTGGCACGGCATTACGTACAAGGATGCCGACGGCGAACACCCCACTGTGCATCTACTGTTCGGGTGCATTGCGCTGATTTTCGCCCTGCGATTTCTATTTGTGGATATCCTTGGCCTGCCCGTCTGGGGCGTGGCGCCGCTTGCGCAGTAAACCCTATTCGATCCGCTGGGTGTAGGCGCGTTGCGCGGCGTCCTGCTCTTCGTCGTACAACTCACGTTCGTCTTGCGGCAGTGCCATCTGCTCGCGGATGTAGTCGGCGCGGTCGGCGATCGTGGGCTGGCCGTCAGGCGTCATGTGCAGAAACCGGGTCAACCAGCCAGGCCCGTCAGCCACTGACGGGTCCAGCATCAGGGCACGTTCGTAGTCCTCCAGCGCTGCTTTGTAGTTCCCCATGCGGTCCAGCGCGATGCCGCGGTTGGCGTAGGCCCCGGCGAAATCCGGGTGGCGGTCGATGAACTGGCCGAACGCATCCAGCGCCTGCTGGTAACGCTCGAGTTCCACGAAGGTGTTGGCCTTTCCGAGAAGGGCCTGACGGTGCTCCGGGGCATCGTCAAGGGCCTTGCGGTACTCCCTGAGCGCCGCCTCGTAGCGTCGGTCGGCAAACGCGCGGTCACCGGCAGTCGCTGCGATGTCGCCCGGCTGGCGATCCGGAACGAACCCCTCGTAGGCAAGCCACGCCACAGGGAGCAGCACCACCACGATGGCCATGATCTTCAGGACGCGGTATGTCTTCTCGGTAATGATCATTGCGGCATACCTACGGTGGAAAGATTGAATAACAACGAAAAGACCGGGCAGATAAACGCGGAAATCACCCATGCCCGGCGCTTCTGACCCGCGATCTCGTCCTCGGCAAGTTCGCGGTCAAGCCGCCTTTGCAGCCGCCGCACGCTCAAGGCCCAGATCCACTGGCTGACCGGATACAACAATAGGGCCGTCAGCAGCAATACATAGAAAGCAAACAACAATCCGGGCGTCATGATAGCGACAACTCACTCGGAAAGCAGGCGAGGAAGGCCGAAGCCCTCCTCGCCGTTGCTGGTCACGGATTGGCAGTATGCCCCCGTCCTTACGGGCGACTGACATCCATCCGGATCTCGGCATCCTCGTCGAAGAGGATCTCGATCTCCTTCTGGGGCACCGTGCTCATCTCCAGCTTGTAGCAGCAGAACCACATCATAAAGACACCGAGTGCCCACCAGATGATCTGCCATACCCAGATGGACGGCAACCCGAACACCCACCACGTCGCTGGATCACTCGGATCACCGAACAGCCAGTTGCCGATGACCATGCCCGGCCCGATGGCGAAGAAGAACCACACGATGACGATGGTCCAGCCGATCGGGATGAGATGGCGCTTCGACTCCGGCAACGCCGCGTGCTCCCGCAGGAAGTCGTGGAATTTCATGCGGTGGTCCAGCTCTTCCTTGTTCTGCGTCAAGGCAGAGACAATCACCGCCACGGCGATGTTGAAGATGATGCCCCAGCCCGCGGCATGGATCGTCAGCGGCCAGCGGCCCCACGGGACGTCGATGCCGAGGCCGGCCATGACGTTGATGCCAATGTTCTCCGACATCAGCACTGCAATGATCCCCACGGTCAGCCCCCAGACGGCGCCCGGGCGGGTAATCCATGGGAAGAAGCAAAGCGCCGCCAGTGGGACCCACATTTGCGTGCCGGCCGCCACCGCCAGGCCACCGAGTAGCACGAGGGCATCCGTGGTGAATGTCGCCACCGTCAGTGCGGCCAGCACCAGGGCTGTCACCAGCACTCGCCCGGCCCCGACCTGCACCTTGTGACTGGCGTTCGGAATCACGTAGCGGCGCAGCAGATCGCGGGTGAACATGCCACTGGTCGTGGACATATAGGCCGCCCCGGTGGATTGCATTGCCGCCAACGCGCACACCGCCAGCAGTGCCGCCAGCCATGGTGCCACCGCTTGCAGCATGCTCAGCAGCTGTGGTACCAGCGCGCCGTCGCCGCCGCCGTCGCGGATGAGGTCGACCCAGCCTGCCTCTTCCGGATTTTCACCGGCCCGCAGGGCATTGAGTCCGGCCTGGATGGTCGCTTCGACTTCGGCCGGGCTCAGGTCCGGGTTTTCCGTTGCGATCAACCCGCGCTGGAGTACCGCGTCCGCCCGTTCATCGAAGAGATCGCGGTATTCGCCCAGCGTTTCTTCATACTCCGGGTTGAAGATATCCTGGGCGAAGTCCGTGTTGGCCCCAAGAATGTGTCCGGACATTGCCTGGAAGGCCGTGAAGAAGAACAGCAGGAAACCGATGCCAAGCGGCGACATCCATGTCTGCTGCGGGGCGAACGGCTTGGGGTTGGTATTGGAGAACGCCCACATGGTGAACGATGGTGAGGCCATGATCCCCATCAGCGCAAACATGTAGGTCAGGTTCATGACGCCGGTCCACACCCCCCCTTGGGCGTCGCCGGCACCGCTAACCCATTGGATCACACCGGGTACCGCGACATATCCGCTGTGCCCCGCTGGCGTTAGCCCGGGTGAGGCATCGCTTGTTCCCCCAGTGAGCAGATCCCATTGCACCAGGGCAGCGATACCGCGGGTGAAGTCAGTCCAGCCGCCGACGTAGTAGAGGGCAACCACGCCGATGCTGAAAATACCGAGCATCAGCAGGATGCACTGCATGGCGTCGACGTACGCGACCGCCCGCAACCCGCCAGATGCCACGTAGAAGAGCACCACGGCTGAGAGCAGCCACATGCCCACCTCGACACCGAGGGCGCCGTCCGTGAGGACGTTGAACAGGAATCCGGATGCCCGAAGCTGGATGCCGAGGTAGGGTACGGCGAAGATCAACGCCACCACCAGGATCAGCATTCGGATCGAGTCGGTGCGGAAATAGTCGGCGAACATCTCACCGGGCGTGACGTATCCCCAGCGCTTGCCGATCATCCATTGGCGCTTGAGGAATACCATGCCGGTGAACGGGATGGTTACCGCGTAGAACGAGGCGTACGCGTATTGTAGCCCGTCCACATATATGAGCCCCGGGTGACCGACAAAGGTCCACCCCGAGAATGATGTCGCCGTCGCCGCCAGCATGAATACCCACATGCTGACCGAGCGACCGGCCACGAAGTAGTCGCTGGCTGTGCGCGACCAGAGGTACCCTTTGATACCCCAGAAGATACAGTAGGCCCAGTACAGGCCTACGAATATGAACAGCCAGATGGCCATTGCTGTCATGTGGCTCTCCCCCTTGTTGTGTCGACGAGCTGTTTTTTCTTACGCACTGATCTCGGTGAACCGGGACCGGCCTGAGCAACAACCCCTTGACAGGGGCTGCCTCAACCAGGATGCGAATCTTGTGCCGACGATCTTCCGTGCTGCAGCATGTCGGCGTTGCGTCAAGCGGGGCGTGGCGCTGGTATCGGGCCCGGGCCCTGGAAGGATACCTCTGAGGCAGGCCATTCAAGTGTTACCGGTGCGCTTCGGGTGTTACGGTTTGTTTCGTTCGGTAACAGGCGGTGTGGCAAAAGGTAATACCCCGGGCGCCGAGCGGTTGATTACTTGGCAATACTTGCGGAAGCTGGGTGAGCAAACATCCATGCGAGGCGGCCAGGGATCGCCCCCCTCCGAGGTCGCATGGTTCAGCCCCAAGGCGCTGCGCCCGTTCGTTAGTGGGGGTGGGCACGTTCAGGACGTCATAGCCATGGCCGTGGATGTCAACCCGCAATTGGAAGCCCTCGCCCGCTGTCCACCGTTCAGCGGCCTGGATGCGCAGACCTTCAACGCGCTCGCGCACGCGGGGGTGACAGAGTCCCGGCCTGTGGGGGACCGGCTCGTCCTAAACGCCCGGGACACCCATACATTGTTCATCGTTTGTTCCGGTGAGGTGGAACTGCTCACTCCTGGCAAGGTTGGCACGCGTGAGGGTTGCGGGGCCATGCTCGGGCTGGATCAGTACCTGGAGCAGGAGCCCCGTTATTCCGAGGCCGTGATCTTGGAGCGGACCGCGCTCTTGCGCCTCGAGTACGAGACCCTTCGTCGCCTGGAGCAAGCGCATCCCTCACTGTCGGGTATATTCAATCAGATCATTGCGCGACGCATCCGCGATCGCGGCATCTCCCACGCGAATCCCCAGGGTGCCCTCGCCGAACCGGTGCATCGGATCATGAATGCCCCTTTGGCAGGTTGCTCGGTGACCAGCAGCCTGTGCGAGGCTTACGAGTCCATGCGTCGCCGAAAGATTGGCAGCCTCGGGGTTACCGGCGAGGCGGGTGAGCTTGTGGGGGTGGCAACGCTGGACAGCCTTGCCGAGGCGACCATGGTGCATTGGCACTTGCCGGATGCGTCCGTGCGGCATGCGTGCCGATCCGTTGAAGCCGTGGATTTGAAGACCCCGTTGTGGCAGGCAGAGGCATTGCAGAAGCGCAAGGGCGTGAAATACCTGGTGGTCATGGATGGGGACCGACCCCTGGGCATGCTCTCGCAGACGAATATCCTCAATGCCTTGCTGGAACAGCAGGGTATGCTGCTGAACCGGGTCGCCGAGTCCGGTGATCTGGAGCGGCTTGCAGTCATCAGCGCGGAGGTCGCCGAGGTTGCGCGTGATGCGTGGGAGCGCAATCGGGATGCCACCCGGGCCGTGCTACTTCTCAGTGATTTCCATCTGGCGGTTCAGCGGCGTTGCATTGAACTGACGATTGCCGGCATGCGTGATGAGGGTTTTGGAGACGCGCCGCGGCGATTTGCGTTTCTGATCATGGGTTCTGGCGGCCGGCGGGAGATGTTGCTCAACCCGGACCAGGATAACGCCATCATTATCGATGACGATGCGGGCGATGCGCCCCTGAGCGATGCGGAGAAACGCTGGTTCCGGGTCGTCACCGAGCGCGTGAATGTCAACCTGGACCGGGTGGGGTATGTGCTGTGTCCGGGCGACATTATGGCCCGGAATCCGGAGTATCAACGCACCTTGTCGCTGTGGTGCCGGCGCATCGACCACATCACCGCGCACCCCAACGAGACAGCGGCCCGATGGGCGAACATCCTCTTCGATTTCGATCTCCTCTATGGCGACTCGAGACTTTCCCGCGCCCTTTGGGACCACACACTCCGGGCTCTTGCCGAGCGCCCCCGCTTGCTGCGGTTCATGGCGGATGACAACGCCCAGGGCCGACCCGCATTGGGATTATTCAACCGCTTGATCACGGCGGACGATGCCGAGCGCCGCGGCCGCGTTGACATCAAGCGCAATGGCTTGCGCCTGATCTGCGACGCTGCGCGCATCTTCGCGCTCCATTCCGGGGTGGCCGACGCCAATACGGTGGACCGGCTGCAGGCCGTCGTCAGGCAAGGGGAGCTTGAGGCGGAGTTCGTAGACTCCGTGAGAGCGGCCCACGAGGTCTTGATGGACTTGTTGCTCAGCCACCAGCTCCATCAGAGTGCCGAGGGCACAGTCCCGGACAAGCTGGTGCGGCCGGACGCGCTCGATCCGCTGGCACGGGAGAGTCTGCGCATGGCCATGTACGCGGTAAAGCGGTTCCAGGAGAGGCTCCAGGGCCGCTTCGGCCTCTAGTGTCCTGTAACCGACATTCGGTTACAGGACACTAGCAGGCTGTTCGCGCGGCACTGTCGCCCGCCGCGGGACCAGGGAGGATAGCGGCATGTCGCCAAGACTTAAACTCTGGCTATTGTTTGCAGCGGCAGCCGGCGCCGTCGTCGGCGCTGGTCTTGCCGCCGGCCTGGCCGGTCTCCACGGCCTAAGCCAGGGGGCGGCGCAGACCCGTTTCGTGTTTATTGCGGGCCTGGGCACGGTGGCGGCGGTTGTGGTGCTGTTCATTGTCTTCGGCGTGCTGGATGTGGCGTTAATCCGGCCAATCCGCTCCCTGGAGCGGGCGACCTCGATTATGGTAGCAAGCAACGCCGCCCACGAAGTGGAACTGCCACGCTCCCACCTCGTTGGCTCATTGGGCCGCGGTATCTCGCGGCTTGGGGCCGAGCTGTATGCGTGCCGCCGCGAGGTGGGCAAAGCCCTGGCGACGGGCGCCCATGGGCTTCAGGAGGAGAAGGAGCGCCTGGAAATCGTCCTGCGTGAAATCCGTCAGGGCGTGATCGTGTGTGATGCGAATGCCCGCATCCTGCTCTACAATCCGGCGGCACAGTCCCTCCTGGGCAATTGCGGGGAACTCGGGCTTGGGCGATCGCTGTTTCAACTTTGGACGCGGGCGCCGGTGGAGCAGTCGCTGCAGGTGCTGCAGCGCCGAGTGGCTCGGGGGAAGGGAGACGACGCGCAGGATGGCGCCGATGAGCACGTGGAATTTGTCTGCGCCACCCTCAATGACGGCCGACTGCTGCACTGCCGGCTGTCGCTGTTGCCCATCAGTGGGCCGTTACCAGCCGGTTTTGTGGTCACCTTCGACGATGTTACCGGCAAGCTGCGTTCACTGACGCGACGTGACGAGGCGATGCGCCAGGCAGTGGACTCCCTCCGGGCGCCACTGGCGAACCTGCGCGCTGCGGCGGAAAACCTGGCCATGGGGCATCAGCTCACTGAGGAGGAGCAGGCGAGTTTCCAGGGCATGGTGGTGCGGGAGTCTCGCGAGCTCTCGCGGCGCTTCGAGCAGATGGCCGGGGAGAGTCACCGGTTTGTATCGGCTCCGTGGTCCATGGCCGATATCCAATCCACCGATCTCATCGCCAGCCTCCAGGCCGCCTGGCAGGACGGCGCGATACCGCAGCTGATCGAGCATGGCATACCATTGTGGCTTCACGCCGACAGCCATTCAGTGCGTCAGGTTCTCGAGCATCTGCTCAGGCACCTGCGCCAGGACCACGGCGTGACAACAGCCCAGGTGGAGGCCCTGTTGGGCGATCGCCGCGTATACATGGATGTCAGCTGGCACGGCAAGCCAGTGCCGTCGGCTCTCATCCAACAGTGGATGCACGAGCCGTTGCCGCAGATGACGGGCGGATTCAGTGCCCAGTGCATCATGGCTCGACACAACTCCGAGGTGTGGAGCCAGCGTTGCCGCGAACGGCCCGAATGCAGCACCCTGCGTATCCCGCTCCCCGCATCCGAGCGCCAGTGGGAGACCCCCCTGGCGCGGATGCCAGCCAGACCTGAGTTCTACGATTTCTCCCTGGCCGAGCAGGCAGCGGACCTTGGAGAGGTGGCCGGGCGGGCGCTGCTGGACCAGTCCTTCGTCGCGTTCGACACCGAGACCACCGGTCTGCGTCCGTCGGACGGTGACGAGATCATCTGGATCGCTGCGGTGCGCATCGTCAACGGCCGAATCCTGCGCGGCGAGGTCTTCGATCAGCTGGTGGATCCGCAGTGCTCCATCCCCCGCTCATCCACCCGCTTCCATGGAGTTCGTGATGAGGATGTGCGCGACCAGCCGACCATCGACCAGGTTCTGCCACGGTTCAAGGCATTCGTGGGTGACGACGTACTGGTCGCCCACAATGCCGCGTTCGACATGCGCTTCATCCGTATGAAGGAGGATCAGTGCGCCACCTGCTTCAACAACCCGGTGCTTGATACGCTGTTGTTGTCGGTGTTCCTGCATGACCACACCGCGGAGCACACCTTGGAGGCGATCGCCTGGCGCCTGGGCACGGAGATCAGCGGCCGGCACACGGCGCTGGGTGATGCCATGGTGACCGCGGTGATCCTGACACGAATGATTCCCTTGCTGCGTGAACGCGGTATTACCACTGTGGGCGAGGCCATTGACGCGGCCAATCGCATGACGGCGGTGCGCCAGCAACAGGCCGTGTTCTGAAGGTCTGCCCGACGCTTGCTACCAATACACTGACCCACCAGTTGGCCGCGACTCAGAGCATATCGTAGAAAAGCAGAGTCACCACAACGATCATCAACATGATCTGGGTTACCGCGGAGAAGAGATCCTTTCGGTTGGCCTTGCGGGGTGGGTTGACGGCGAAACGGCTCGCCAAGAGTTCCCCCCGATCGTCGAGTTCCAGCACTTCCTTGGCGAGTCGGTGGGCCCAGAACGGTGGGGGCGAGCCGAACATGTAGGGGCAGAAATAGCGCTCCAGGGTTTTCTGGTCCGCGGGCCTGCCGTACCACTCGTGATAGGCCATCGCCATCAAATTGAACTCGGAAATCTCCAGCAGCCCTGCAGCCTCGATCACATCCCGGGAGTGGGGGTCAAGGAGCGGATCCACCGGCGAGCGCTTGAAGTCGGGAATCGGGTACATGGCACCGATAGTCCAATACAAATAAGCGAGGCACTGCATTTTGGTTAAGTGTAGCACCTGGTCAATAACTGCGGCCGCCTGGCCCACACAGCCCCAGTCCAGGCCATGGTGTCGTAACGTCTGCCTCAACCTGGCGCCGGGTGTGCCAGGTCGGGGACGCCCACCAGGCCCTGGGAGACGACCTCTCCCTTCCGCCACAGGCGCCACTCGCCAGGCCGGTAATGGTCCCAGCGCTCGTCGCTGGTCAGGGGCTCGGTGGCGATGACGCTGACGATGTCGCGCGGCGTGGTCTGCGATTCAAAATCCACGGTCACATCGGCGTCCTTAAGCCGTGCCGGACCGAACGGGGCGCGCCGGGTGATGGCGACCATGCGGGTGCTGCAGAAGGTCAGCAACCAGTCGCCGTTGCTCAGCAGCAGGTTGAACACGCCAAGCTGGGCGTACTCCTCGGCGGCGGCGACGATCGCCTCGAGCAAGGTTGTCTCCGGGGCGGTGCGCGGGACCTCGCTGCGCAGGCGGTTCAGCAGATCGCAGAAGATGTGTTCGCTGTCCGTATTCCCCACCGGTTGATAGACCCCGGCCCTGGCCTCGAAACCCTCGATTTGACCGTTGTGGGCGAAGGTCCAGTAGCGCCCCCAGAGCTCGCGAATGAAGGGGTGCGTGTTCTCGAGGGAGACGCCTCCGACGTTCGCTTGGCGGATATGGCACACGGCCGCTTCGCTCTTGATCGGATGCGTCTGTACGACCTCTGCGATCCGGGAGCTGGCGCTCGCCGCCGGTTCATGGAAAACCCGCACCCCGCGGCCTTCGTAGAATGCAATGCCCCAGCCATCCGCATGGGGGCCAGTGTCACCGCCCCGACGGGTCAACCCGGTGAAGCTGAAGCACAGGTCGGTGGGGGTGTTGGCACTCATGGCCAGAAGCTCACACATTGGCATTCTCCGCAGCATTCTCCGCTCGAAATTGAATGCCTGGACTGGCTCGAGTATAACCCGCGCAGAGGGAGCAAGAGCAGTCCGCCGATAACGGGAGTAAGATATTGAATCTGCATGTCTGAACCCTATATTGATGAGTTGAAAAGCGGTTGCATGCGGGCTTGTAGATGTGATCTAGAGCCATGTTGGCTGATTGTGCGAGGGCTAGAGGAGGTCAAGGGCACGTCCGATGAGGAGGGCTATGGCAATTGGCTCAGCCACCGTTTCGTGTTCGGACGCCGCGGTATGGGGTACTCCGTCCACGAGACCGTTTCCGTGCGGGCGAATCCCAGCGGGTGCAGTGCCGCAATCATCTCGAGTCGGTTTACTGCATTGAACATATTCTGCACGCCCACACCGATCTGCGGCTGGTGTGCGTGTTC
>NZ_SKOG01000094.1 GCF_007120195.1 Aquisalimonas sp. | reverse complement strand
TGACAGTGCCGCTGATTGATCGCTACACCCGACCGCGGATCTACGGGCACGGGGGCGGATGAGCATGGGTGGCCGACACACACTGATCGGCGACATGCTGCTGGCGGCTACCCTGCTCACCGCCGTCGCGGTGGTCGGCGTGGGCATGGTAGCCTTCACCCACCAGCAAACGGCTGAGCCCATTGAGGCTCGGCGCCAGGAACAGACGCTGCGGCAGCTTAACGCGGTACTCCCGCCGCAGCGCTACACCAACAATCCGGCGGCCGACACCAAGGAGGTGCGTGACCCACGCCTCGGTACCGACGGGCCCGTGACAGCCTACCGTGCCCGCCGTCATGGCGAGCCCGAGGCGGTGGTGCTCACGGTCATTGCACCGGATGGCTATAGCGGCCCCATCGAGCTGCTGGTCGCCATCAACATGGATGGGAACCTGGCCGGAGTTCGGGTGGTCGAGCACCGGGAAACCCCTGGACTGGGAGACGCCATCGAGGCGCAGCGCAGCGACTGGATCGAGGGATTTCAAGGCCGCTCTCTGGACGATCCCCCGGAAGAGGAGTGGACAGTGCAACGCGACGGCGGCGCCTTCGACCAGTTCACCGGCGCGACCATCACGCCACGGGCTGTCGTCAGGGCTGTAGCCAGGGCACTGGATTTCTACGAAGACGAAGCCGAGATGCTGTTCGACACCCGCAGGGAGGACAATTGAGCCATGGCCACACCGGGCTACGCACAACTGGCTCGGGACGGCCTGTGGACGAACAACCCCGGGGTCGTGCAGCTGCTGGGCCTTTGCCCGTTGCTGGCGGTGAGCAACACCGTGGTCAACGCCCTGGCCCTGGGCCTTGCGACGACCCTGGTGCTCACCGCCTCCAATGCGACCGTCTCCCTGATTCGCAGCGCCGCCCGGCCGGAGATTCGCATTCCCGTGTTCGTGCTGATCATCGCCTCGTTCGTGACGGTGGTGGAACTGGTGATGAATGCGTTTTTCCACGAGCTGTACCTGATCCTCGGCATTTTCATTCCGCTCATCGTCACCAACTGCGCCATTCTCGGGCGTGCGGAGGCCTTTGCCTCGCGCACCACCCCTGGGCGGGCGACCTTTGACGGGGTGGTGATGGGCCTGGGCTTTACGGGTGTGCTGATAGCCCTGGGTGGCATGCGCGAAGTGCTGGGCCACGGCAGCCTGCTGCGCCAGGCGCACCTGCTCTTTGGCGAGCCGGCGCGGGGCCTCGGCGTTCAGATGCTGCCGGTGGAGCAGGGATTTCTTCTGGCGCTGCTGCCGCCGGGCGCTTTCATTGGGCTAGGGCTGTTGCTGGCGCTGAAAAACGGCATCGATCGCTCGGTCGCCGGACGCTCCACCAGCCCGGCACACACAAAACGCGAAGGGGCCGCGCAGGGGAGCGTTGCGGCGGGCCGGTAGCAAGACGAACCAGCCGGCACACGGAATACAGACCGTGGCGGAAGACAGCCAACAGACGAACTGCCCAGCGTTTCTCCCGAGTTACCGGCGGCATGGGTTTCGGGCTACGGGCTGGCGGACCTGGGCTAGGAGGTCATGGCCGGGTGGCAATTGGCTTCGTCGCGGCACCTCTTGCTGTGGCGCTGGCGATGACGACGAGGGCGTCGCTGCCCGGAACCCGCCATGCCCCGCGGGCGCTCGCCCAGCGGTGCGCCGATGCCGTGGGGCGCGGAGGCAAAAAGGAACAGCATGAACAAGGCCAAGCGGTACCAGATCTTCCAGCGTCTGCGCGACCACAACCCGACGCCCAGCACCGAGCTCAACTACACCACGCCATTCGAACTGCTGATCGCCGTGGTGCTCTCGGCCCAGGCCACCGACCGGAGTGTCAACAAGGCCACCGCCAATCTGTTCACCGTCGCCAACACACCCCAGGCCATCCTTGAACTCGGCGAAGAGGGGCTGAAAGCGCACATCAAGACCATTGGGCTGTTTAACAGCAAGGCAACCAACATCATCAAGCTCTGCCGCATCCTCGTGGAGCGCCATGGCGGCGACGTGCCACGCACACGCGCCGAGCTGGAAGCGCTGCCCGGCGTGGGCCGGAAGACGGCCAACGTGATCCTTAACACCGCCTTTGGCGAGCCGACGATCGCCGTGGATACGCACATCTACCGAGTGGCGAATCGCACGGGACTGGCCCGCGGCAAGACCGTACGGGAGGTGGAGGATCAACTGTTACGCTGGACGCCGGAGGAATTCCGCCGTGACGCCCACCATTGGCTGATCCTGCACGGGCGCTATGTGTGCGTCGCACGCAAGCCACGCTGCGGCGCCTGTGTGATCCAAGACTTGTGTGAGTACCCGGGAAAAACGGAGGCATAATGGTGGTCCCGGAGGTGTAGAGCACATACAGCGAGCGGGTTGCGTCCACCGGGTCCGCGGGTACCGCGTCCTTAACACGCGCCTGCCGGTCCACGTCCCGATCCGGGGTCGGGGCGGCGATGCGCTGGTCGCGTTGCAGCACGACATTATGACTCGGCGAATGCTGGC
>NZ_SKOG01000011.1 GCF_007120195.1 Aquisalimonas sp. | reverse complement strand
CCTGCAGCCAGTCAGGAATGGCAATATTCAGGGGCTCACCCAGCCACGCCCGAGCCAGGGCCAGGGTGCTTTGGCCGGTCTGCTCGGCCAGTGCGGCCGAAAGGAGATGCGAGTTGCCCGTCGAATAGCGCATGCGTCCACCCGGCTCCCCTACGAATGGCCGCCGCAGCACGTAGGCCACCCAGTCGTCACTGGACACCCAGGCGCCATAGTTCGGCCCTGAGGTGGACTTCAGCCCGGCTTGCATGGAGAGGAGATGCCCGACGGTGATTTCGTGCACCCTGGAATTGACGTCATCGGGAACCCGATCGCCGAGCAGCTCGGTGACAAGCTGATCCACATCGCGAATGTACCCCCTGTCCACGGCCATACCCACCAACGCAGCGAGGATGGTCTTGGACAGCGACTTGATGTTCACCGGGGTGTCGAGGTCCGGGCCGCGGACCACATGCTCGAGTACAGGCTCCCCGTTTATCAGGACAAGCACGCCACGGAGGCGTTCCTGGCGTTCGGCCACTTGGCGAAAAACCGACGCATCCCGCTGCTGCGTGAACCCGGCAGTCTCTTCGGCCAAGCTGACCACCGGCGCGGGGCAAGCAAGCACCAGCGACAGCAGTGCAATGACAAGCCAGCGGCTACAGCCCGACACCGTCACCAAGGCCCGGCCGGGCCGGATCGAGACCACCGACATGCTTGTTTTTCGGCTCTGTTGCGTGATCACCTGACGCCCCCCCGTACGCACGCCCTACGGATCTGCCTGCAGATCCACCCGCAATGGCGACTCGGCCGTAGCCCAGGTGCCGCGGTCCAGGGTCTGCCCGGAGCGGTCCCGGATCACGTAGCTCCGATGCCCATCGTGGCGCAGGACGCCCGCCAGGCCCCGCAAGTGCTCGCCGCGGTCTGCGGAGAGTACCGTGATGCGGGTCTCCGGGATGGCGAAGGCCCGGGCGGCCCCCGCCTCGCGCACAGATTCTGGCGCCTCCAGGCCGTGGTGCTCAAGCCACGCCTTGACCTGGTCCGTGTCGCCGACCACCAGCAGCGCCGCCGCCGGCCGCGTGCCAGGATCGACAGGTTGCACCTCGCGCCCGAGTGCCGAGGTAGCAATCTCTTTGGCCTGAGCGACCAAAGGTACGACCCGCGTGGCAGGGTCCAGTTCCACAGCGCGCAACAACGCGGGAACCGTCATCGCCGGCAACCGGCGGAAGGCGCGATACTGCGGATCCACGGCCAGCGTCCGTGGGCGCGCCTCGGTGTCGATTGTGAACGCGGTGGCCCGATCCTCAAGCTCCAGCCACTGCGTGACCGAATCATCTGCCTCGTCCTTCACCACCACAGGGACACGCAGCGCGAAGGGCTCGCCATTGTGGATTTGGCGCACTTCCCCGGTCACCGACCAACCACCGTCCTCGCGCTCGTCCACGGCCACATCGTCCACCGCAAGCTCAGGGGCCCCGGTACGCTCCAGCCACTGCGTGAAGAACGGGCCAAGGTCCTCGCCCGCGGCGTGTGAGAAGGCGGCGGCGAGGTCCTCCCAGGCCGCGGTGCGATGCCGGTGGCGATCCCAGAGAGCAGCTACCGCCTCGCGGAAGGCGCCCTCGCCGATACGCTCCTCGAGCATCAGAAAGAGCATGGCCCCGCGGTGGTAGCCAACCACCCGGTCGGCGCCGCGGTTACCGGATCGAAAGGCGCGCAGCGAGCGGTCGGCGTCGGCCGGCAGCAGCGCGTAATCGCGCAGCCAGCGCTCGCGGGTCTCCCGGCCGCGGCCGCGTTCGACGTCGAGGCGATAATCGGCCATGTAGGTCGTCAGCCCCTCCGACCAGTTACCCCGCTCGTGATCCACATAAACGCCGTTGCCCCACCAGGCGTGCAAGACCTCGTGAGCGAGGGACGTCTCGGGGATGAACGGCAGCGGGATCACCCGCTCGCCGAGCCAGGTAAAGCCGGCAAAAGCAAGCCCGACCGGCAGCGGCGAGGCGGCCACTTGGTAGCTCTCCAGTGGGTAAGGGCCGATCTCCCCGTTAAAACGCTCCAGGTGGTCCACGGTGCGCGCCAGGTAGGTGTCGGCGTACTCGCCGTCCAGGGCCTCCGGGAAGAGGGTGCGCACAACCACGCCGTCGGCCGTCTCGGCGCTACGCGCCCGCCACGGCCCGGCAGCGAGGGTGATGCCGCGGGCGCGGGGGTGGCGGTAGCGGGCCACCACGCGCGCCTCCTGCAGACTCTCCTCCACGAGGCCGCCGCTTGCCACCGCGCGCTGCCCGGGGGGCAGCGCGACTTCCAGCGTCCAGGCGAACCGGCTGACGCCCTCGATGCGCGGATACCAGGCGCCGGCCGAATCCAGGTAACTTCCGTCCGGACCGAGGAACTGCCCGCGCCTGCCGCCCTCCTCACGCCCTGCAATGCGCCCGGCGTACTCGATGATCACGCTTTCAGCCGCCTCCGGCACCCGCACAGCCCAGCGTCCGCCGCCCTTGTCACGGACGCTGAGGCGCTGCCCGCCGGCGCGCACCCCTTTCACCTCCAGCCCTTCGGCCAGCTGAAAGCCCCTCGCCGAGGTGGCGGGCCGCAGCTCCAGCCGTGCCTCCAGATGGCGATCCGCCGGCTTGAGCGTTACCTCGAGGTGCTTGTGTGGTGGCGCCGGCTGCTCCCCCGCCGACAAAGCGTCGGTCACCGAAAGCCCCGCGAGGAATAGAGCGAACAGCGTCGCCGTGGCGTCGTGCATAGCAACTCCTTTGTGGGGGGGCCAACCCTCTCCCCTTCGGCCCCGCCAAGGGGGGACGCGCACCGCCAGCCCCGGTCCGGCACGCTTGCTTGCCGCGACGCCGCCGGCACGCGAGACGCTGAATGCGCCCACCATGGCCAAGAGGGCAGTTTAGCCTACGATTCTCCAACACTCCCCTCACCGCAGTGCTAAACTGGGTCGCAAACACCCGACACCTTTGGGGTTCTTCATGGCGCAGGGAAACGTCACGGATCATCATGCATTCGACCTGCGCTCGGAAGCGGAAGAGCGATTGTCCCATGCCTCTTCCAGCGATGGCGGCGCGGCGGACTTGGATACGCAGCAATTGCTGCATGAACTACGGGTCCACCAGATCGAACTGGAGATGCAGAACGAGGAGCTGCGGCGTACACAGCTCGCCCTGGAAGAATCCCGCGACCGCTACGCCGATCTGTACGACTTCGCACCGGTTGCCTACCTGACGCTCGACCCGCAGGCACTGATCACCGCCGCCAACCTGACCAGCACGGAGCTCCTCGCCGTGGACCGGCAGCAGCTTCTGCAATGCCGAATCGCCAGCTTCATCGCTCCCGGGGACCGGGAGCGATGGGGCCAGTATTTCGCGAGCATGATGCGTCATCAAGGGCGTCAAAGCTGCGATCTCACCATGCAACGCGCGGATGGCCGCGAGTTCAGCGGGCGCCTGGAGTGCCTGCGTGTGGCAGGGAGCGGTGATGAGCTGGAGCTGCGCATCGCGCTCAGCGACATTACCGAGCTCAGACAAGCGGAAGCGAAGCGCGAGCAGGCGCAGACCACCATGGTCCACATGGGGCGGTTGGTGCTGGCCGGAGAGCTGGCTGCTGGCTTGGCCCATGAACTCAACCAGCCGCTGTGCTCGATCATCAACTACAGTGAGGCGTGCCTCCAGCGGCTTCGAACCGCCGCCGGCGGAAGCGACGACTTGATCCACCACCTGCAACGCATCGCAGCTGAGGGTGAGCGGGCGGGGGAGATCATCCGCCGACTGCGTGGGTTTACCCGCAAACAAACCGTCTCCGACCCGGTGCCAACGGACATCAACCAGGTCATTGACGAATCTTTGGAACTGATGACCGCAAATGCCCGGACCAACAACGTCAGGCTCTACCGGGTCTCTGCGGAGAACCTGCCCCCGGCGCGCGTTGACCCCGTTCAGATCCAGCAAGTGTTAGTCAATCTCATTCAAAACAGCCTGCTCGCGATCGCCGACTCCGCCCAAGAGCGCCGCGAGGTCGTCGTTGAAGCGAGACCCGGTCCGCGGGGGTGGGTGACCATTTCGGTGCGTGATTCCGGCCCCGGGCTCCCCGAGTCCGTTCGCCGGCATCTGTTCCACCCCTTCGTCACCACACGCGCTGACGGCATGGGGCTGGGGCTATCGATTTGCCACTCCATTGTGACGGCCCATGGCGGCCAGCTCTGGGCTGACGAGACGGACAGCGCGGAGGCTGATACAACCATCCATTTTACTCTCCCCACGGCGGCAGGGAGGTTCAGGTAAGCCATGGGCAGGGCTGACCAACAAGCTCCAGGCCTTCGTGGCTCGGCTTAGCGGGAGGGATCTGCCCGAGGACAACGGTTGTGAGAGGATGCCGCCGTGACGCGCGACGAGCGCCGCAACACTGCCACTGAGCCGACCCCTGCGCAGCCCGCGAACGGGCCGCGGTCTGACTTTCCCGTCGTTGGTCTGGGCGCCTCGGCGGGCGGGCTGGAGGCCATCGAGACATTCTTCCGTTACCTTCCACCCGGCACCGGCATCGCGTTCGTTCTGGTTGCGCATCTCCATCCGGACCGCGCCAGCCTACTGCAGGATATTCTGCGGCGCGATACGTCCATGGAGGTTGTGGAGGCAACGGACCAGATGCCGCTCCAGCCCGATCGCGTCCATATTATACCGCCAAACCGGCAGATCGCCGTGTTCCATGGCCTGCTTCAGGTCATTCACCCTGAGACCCCGCGCGGCCACCGGATGCCGATTGACATATTCCTGCGTTCGCTGGCCGAAGACCAGGCAGAGAACGCAGTTGGTATCATTCTCTCCGGCACGGGCAGCGACGGCACCCTTGGACTGCGTGCCATCCACGGTGCCGGGGGCCTTTGCCTTGTGCAGGATCCGGCCACGGCGCAATTCCCCAGCATGCCCAATAGCGCCATCCAGGCGGGCTGCGCCACGCATGTATTACCCGTCGAGGCGATGCCTGCGCAACTGGAGCACGATCTGCGCCATCGGCTTGTGCCCGAACACAAAGGGCAACTCAGGTCGGTGCCAACAGGCACGATTAACCGCATCCTGATGCACGTCCGCAAGGTCACTGGCCATGACTTTAGCCACTATAAGGAGAATACGGTCGCGCGTCGGATTCAGCGGCGAATGGCCGCCCAGGGCATTGATGACACGGAAAGCTATGCCCGGCTACTGCAGGAACAGCCCGGGGAGGCACGGCGGTTATTCAAGGAGCTACTCATTAGCGTGACGAGCTTCTTCCGCGAGCCGGAGGCATTCACGGCATTGAAACGGGACATCCTGCCGGAACTGCTAGCCGCAATACCGAAGGGCGAGGCGTTCCGCGCCTGGGTGGTGGGCTGCTCCACTGGCGAGGAGGCATACTCCATCGCCATGGTGCTCCACGAGCATATGGCGGACAACAGCGAGCGCCAGGATGTGCAGATTTACGCCACGGACATCGACGAGGACGCGATACAGTTCGCCCGTGCCGGCCGCTACCCGCTCAACATTGTCGAGGACATCTCTGCGGAACGCCTGGAGCGCTACTTCACCAAGGAGGATACCGGCTATCGGGTGATAAAGGATATTCGCGAGATGGTCGTCTTTGCCGTCCAGGATGTCATTAAGGACCCACACTTCAATCGACTGGAGCTGATCAGTTGTCGAAACGTGCTCATCTACCTGCGACGGGAAACTCAGGACCGACTGCTCTCGATTTTTCACTACGGACTGAAGCCCGGTGGCGTGCTGTTTCTCTCCTTTTCGGAGAGCATCGGCGAACATTCGGACCTGTTTACGCCGCTGGAGCGCAAGTGGAAATTCTACCGGGCGATCCACTCAGGCCCTGGGTCACGGGCAGTGCCCGGGCATGCTCGCCACTGGCAGCTGGGAAAGGGGATCTCACGCTACGAAGGGGCGATTGCAACGAACCCAGCCAGCATTGCCGAAGTCGCCAAGCGGTCCTTGCTGCGCTTGTTCACACCACCATCGGTGGTGACGGATCTGCGCGGCAACATCCTGTATGTCCACGGCAATACAAGCCCGTACCTGGGCCCTGCCCCGGGCGCCGCCAGTCTTGATGTGATCAGGATGGCACGCGAGGCATTGCAACCGGAGCTGCGAACCGCGCTGCAGTCCGCCGCCAATCAAGGCAAGGCCGTGCTGCGGCGTGGTCTGCCCCTGCAGCTCGGCGACGAAACACATCACGTTGATCTCGGCGTGTGGCCCATTGCGGACCTGCATGGCGGCGAGAATCTGCTGCTGGTGAGCTTTCAGCGCGTCGAGACACCCGGCGCGGGCAAACAGCCGAGACAACGGAGACCGAAAGCAGAAGAGCTGCGGCGCGTGGAAGCACTCGAGCGGGAGCTTGCCTACACGCGAGATAACCTCCAGGCCAGCATCGAGGAGGAGCAAGCAGCCAACGAGGAGCTCCAGTCCTTGAACGAGGAGCTGCAATCGACCAATGAGGAACTGGAGACCTCAAGGGAGGAGCTCCAATCGACCAACGAAGAGCTGGTGTCGGTCAATGCCGAGCTGCACGCCAAACTTGAACAGATGGCGGAGCTGCGGAATGATCTGAAGAACCTGCTCGACACCCTCGACCTCGGCGTCATACTGCTCGACGAACGACTCGTCGTCAGGCGCTTCACCCTCCAGGCCAGACGCATCTTCCATTTGATGGACGCCGACGTTGGCCGTCCACTCGAGGACATTCGCTCGGACGCCGAGGGTGCGGACATGCTCGCCGATGCCCGGGCGGTGCTGCGTTCCCTTCAGCCGATCGAACGCGAGCTGCGCACCCGGGACGGTTGCTGGTATCTGGCTCGCGTGATGCCATACCGCACCCTCGATCAAATCATTGCCGGCGTGGTGCTGACCTTTACCGACATCAGCGACCGTATCGCGGCTGAGCGTGCCCGCCGGGCGATGCAAGAATTCGCCGAGAATATTATCGATACGCTGCGTGAACCGCTCGTGGTGCTCGATGGCAGCATGACGGTCATCGCGGCCAGCCAATACTTCTACCGCTTCTTCGGGCTCGCCCCGAGTGAGACAATCGGTCAGTCATTCCTCGAGCTTGCCGATAGACAGTGGGATACAGCCCCGTTGCGGGAGGCGCTAGAATCACTCCTGCCCGAGGATTCGAGCTTTGATGAGCTGGAAATCGATCAAGTGTTTGCCGGCATGGGGCGCAAACGCATGTTGCTCAGCGGACGGCGGCTGATCCATGCCGCCGGCGAGAGCCCGTTGATCCTGCTGGCAATGGAGGATGTGACGGAACGCCCGTTAGCCTGATGGTTAAGAGAGCCGTCGTGACGGTACCCATCGACAAGAATCCAACCACCCCTGACACCGCCAATTCAAAACGGCGCGTGACACTCATTGGGGGCGTGATCAATCTGTTCCTGGGCCTGGGAAAGATCCTGGCGGGGGTGGTCGGACAATCCCAGGCGTTGATCGTCGACGGCATCCACTCGTTATCTGACTTGATCTCCGACGCGCTGGTGCTCGTGGCGTGTGCCTATGGCAGCCAGAGCGCGGATGGCGACCACCCTTACGGCCATGGCCGCATCGAGACCGTCGCGTCGGCGGGCATCGGCGCAATGCTGCTGCTGGTTGCGGGCGGTTTTATCTATGATGCGGTCCAGCGCCTGCTCATCCACCCGGAGGCGCTACTCGTCCCCGGGTGGCTCGCCCTGACCGCCGCTTGCGCGTCCATCGCCATCAAGGAAGGCTTGTATCACTACACCAAGGCGGTGGCACGCGAAGCCCGTTCGAACCTGCTTGAGGTCAACGCGTGGCATCACCGATCAGATGCCCTCTCCTCACTCGTGGTGGTCGGCGGCATCACCGGCGTGCTTGTCGGTCTGCCATGGCTCGATGCCGTCGCCGCCATCATTGTGGCCGCCATGCTCGCCCACGTGGGACTGCAATTCGCCTGGCGATCATTGCGGGAGCTGGTCGACACTGCGCTGACCCCGGACGAAATCGCCGCCATCGAGCAAGTGGTGCGGGACATTGAAGGCGTGCGCAACGTGCACGGCCTGAGGACACGGCGCATGGGCCAGGACGCCCTGGCGGATCTGCACGTCATTGTCGATCCGCGGCTGAGCGTCTCCGAGGGCCACCGCATCAGCGAAGAAGTCCACGAGCGGCTCATGCGGGACATCCAGGACATCAACGATGTTCTGGTCCACATCGAGCACGAAGACCCGGAATGGGACGCGGACACCGTTCAACTGCCTTTGCGGCGAGAGGTGGAGCGCGATTTGAGAAGGCAGTGGGGCGGACTGGCAGCGGCCGAGCGCATCGAGCGACTCGATCTCCACTACATGGAGGGCGCACTCGAGGTGGAGATCCATCTGCCGTGGCAACCCGCGAGAGACCTGGATGCCGTTCACAACGAACTCGAGCAGCTTGCTGAACGCGCCCAACGTCTCGATTACGTGACGGCCTGCCGGGTGCACTTCGTCGGGCGTTAGCCGGCGCGGACATGCACCGTGGCGCAATGAGCCGAAAAAGCACCCGGATGGGCTTGTTGCCTCCTGTCAGGGCACAAAAAACCGCCAGGCCCGGGGACCAGCGGTTTTTTGACAGCGCCACCCCGGCGGATTGCGTCCCACCGGGGTGTGCCACGTGCGCTTACTCAGCCTTGGGGGTCGCCTTGGCTGCAGCCTTCGTGCTCTCCTGCGTGAGCTGCTGGGCCTGCTCAGAGACCGCCTTCACGTTCTCCTGCGTGAGCTGCTGAGCTTCCTCGGAAGCAGCCTTAACCTTCTGCTGCGTCAACTTCTGGGCGTCCTCGGCAAACCGGCGGTTAAGAGCAACGACCTTCTCGGAGTCGCTCCTGACGCGCTCGGTCAACTCTTTCACGACTTCCTGCTGGCTCTGGAGGTAGCTCTGCAGGTCCTGCGGGGCCTTGACGTCAAGGGCCTTACGGATCTGCTTGATGCCCAGATCGGTGTAGACCTTGGAGGCCTCGACCTGGTTGTTCACCAGAGATTCCATGTGATCGATAGAGAGCTCGGCAAACGCACGCGCCGGGCCACCAAAGAACTTCTCAAACTGCTCGTTGACCTGATTGATACTTGGGTTTTTCATCAAAACACCTCGGTAATTGCGAGTTTTCGCAGGGCTTGGAGGCCTTCTCCAACCCTGATGGAACACATGCTAACAAAGAAATTGCTGCGCCGCAACATCTTCTTCAGGACAATCACAACCGCGGCTCGCCACTGCCGCGGCAGTCATCACGAGTACTCACCAACGCAGGATCGGTGCCAACACGCTGGCCTGCCTAAAATCCCGGACTTATGTTACATTTGCATGCGTTCGTCGTGTGTCGTTACGGCACATGTGCCACCGGGGAAACCTGCGTGCCTGCCTGGTAGGCTCGCAGGCGACGTCGCTTGCAGCCACTGGCACCGACCGACCTGAGGGGCCGATGCTCATTTGGCCGAGGGTGTTGCGAGCGCTGATTTGAGCCCAGACGGCAAGGCGCATCCTTGCAGCAAGCCCTAGCTCCCCGGCCCCCGTTACCAGGAGCATGGCCAGGCAACGCCGCCCGCACTAGCCTGTCCGCAGGCTACTCACTGCACCATCCTGAACCCAAGAAGAAGGACTTATGCCGAAGACACCACATAAACTCATCGACCTCGCGCTGCAGGGAGGCGGGTCGCACGGCGCACTCACCTGGGGGGTCCTGGATCGCATTCTCGAAGACGAGCGCCTGGAGATAGACGGCATCAGTGGCACCAGCGCGGGCGCCATGAACGCCGTTGTCGTTGCAGACGGCCTGCAGCGCGGCGGCCGCGGGGCGGCGCGCGAGGCGCTGCACACGTTCTGGCGCGCAGTGAGTGATGCGGCACGTTTTTCACCCATTCAGCGCAGCCCCTGGGACCAGTTGATCGGCAACTACAGCCTGGATTACTCGCCGAGCTATCTCTTCTACGAAAGCCTCACGCAGCTGATCCCGCCGGCCAAGCTCAATCCCTTGGGCCACAATCCGCTGCGCGATCTGGTGGCGAAGCAGGTGGACTTCGAGTGTGTCAACGCCTGCCGTAAAGTTAACGTCTTTGTCACGGCCACCAATGTTCGTACGGGGCGGCCGCACATCTTCACTCAGCCCCACCTGTCGGTGGACACGGTCATGGCGTCGGCTTGCCTGCCGTTTATGTTCGAAGCCGTGGAGATTGACGGCGAGGCCTACTGGGACGGTGGCTACAGTGGCAACCCGGCGCTCTACCCGCTGGTGGATAATCAGGGATGTCGCGACCTGGTGGTGGTGCAGATCAACCCGCTGCTGCGCCAGCAACTGCCGCGTACGTCCAGGGAGATTCTGAACCGGATCAACGAAATTACCTTTAACTCCAGCCTTATCAAGGAACTGCGCTCGATCCAGCTGCTGCATCAACTCATCGACGCCGAAGGCCTCGAGCTGGAGAGCTATCGCGCTATGCGGCTGCACTTGATCCATGCAGAGCGTGATGTCGAGGAACTCAGCGCCTCCAGCAAACTGAACGCCGATTGGGACTTTCTCACCTACCTACACGCCCGCGGGCGCGCATGGGCCAATGACTGGCTGGACAAACACTTCGACGCGATCGGAAAGCACGCCACCTTTGACCTAAACGAGCTGTTCCAAGATGCGATCCGTCCGGTCTTACCTCACGGTGAAGCGACGGCAGAGACAACGGAACGACAGAATCGGTGATCGCCATTGCCGCAGTCCGTGCCGCCGCGCTCCCGGCACCCCTATTTGGTCGTCCTGATCGACCACCGTGGCCAAGCTCATTAACCCGGGTTACAGGGCACTAGCCGTAGTTCGCCACCGTCGCGTTGTGCTCGCGAATGGCACGGTGGTAATCGCCCATAGTCGCGAGTCGGGTATCCCGGTGAAGCTCGTCCTCACCAAATCGACGGGCGTCGGCGCATGGCTTGCACACCAGCACCGTCACCTCCGGATCCGCGGCGAGCTCATCGAAGATCGGGCCAAGCGCGGGCGGGCCACAGGCGACAATCTCGTGGGCCAAATCCTGCTTGGCCAGGAGAACGGCATCGTGGAGCAGCATCAGGGTGACGCTATCACCCTGCTCCCGTGCCGCCCGGGCATGAAGAAAAGGCAGCGTGGCCCGGGTGGTATCCGTAGGGCCCCAGGTCGAGGCAATCGCGATATGCATGGCCGCACCTCCTAGTTCTCAATGGGTCAGTCCACGCGCCCTGGCAACGTTGACGCGCGCCGTGCCGGGGTCCGAACACTAAATCCTGGCTCGTAGTGTACAGGGCGTGTGCGCCACCTTGCGCAATTTCTCTATTTCCCCGGCATTTCAAACGGCTGAAAGTCTTCCTCATCCAGCATGTCCAGCGGCGTAATACTCTGCCGCGCGGCGAGAAACTCAGGGCGCGGCTCGTTGGCGGAGTAAGGGGCGCCCAGCGGATTATCAATGCTGTTGTAGACGAAAAAGAGGTTCGCACGGGGCCAGGGCGACATGTTTCTGTTGGAGGCGTGAAGCGTGTTGCACTCGAACAGCAGAAGAGAGCCCGCGGGGCCTTTGGGTGCCTGAATGCCGCCCCGATTGGCCAGCCATTCCAGGTCCTCCCGTTCGGGCACACCCAGCCGCTGGCTCTTCAGGGAGTCCTTCCAGTTCTGATCTGGCGTTTCTTTCACGGCTGGCACGAAGTACTGGTGCGAGCCTGGGATCAACATCACCGGGCCATTGAACTCGTTGTTGTCGCTGAGCATTAGCGAGGCGGAGACCGCACGCATCGCCGGCATCCCGTCTTCGGCATGCCAGGTCTCGAAGTCGGAATGCCACTCGAACCCGGCACCCTGGAACTGGAACTTGTCATTGATCCGCGACTGGTGGACGTATACATCACCGCCAAGCAGCTGGTGCACCATGCCGAGGATGCGCGGGTCACGTGTCAGCCTGGAAAAACGCTCGGAAAGCTCGTGCATGGCAAACACCGAACGCAATTCCCCGGACACAGGGTCCTGGATGACCTGCTCGGATTGCGTCAGTTCGGTGTCCTTGGCCATCTCTTTGAGTTCATCCTGGAACGGGTCGAGGCGCTCCTGGGAGTAAAAACCCTCAAACCATAGGAAGCCGTCGCGCTCATAGCGTGACAAGGCCTCTTCGTCCAGCGGGCCATCCCACCGTGCCCGGTGGCGTGAGTGCACAACGGGATCCAAACGAGGAAACATTTCCTGCTTGTAGCCAAGCCGAGTCTGATAACGATCCGCCATTTCAATCTCCTGTCATTTCAGGCTCGGCGCGATCGACCAGTACGCCCGTGCGCTCCTGTAAGGAGGCGCAGCACGTCCCTTGCGCTTCCAGACCACCACGCCAACGCCGCTAACCATGCGTAGCGGAATTACGCCACCGCAGCCGAATGAGTTCCCGTAACGGGGAGATTTCTCGCAGATGTCGATGTGCGGACCGGACAACGCCAAGGTCTACCGGTTGGGGTGACAGTGAGTTCGACGGCTTGCTCCCATACGCCGGCAATGGCCCCTTCGGTGTGATCGACCTTGCCCCGCTGCGGGCGCTAGTGCCCCGATGCCACAGCGCGCGGATTCTTGGGGTAGTAGCGCTCCGGCAATCGCTCGATGTGGGGGAAGTACTTGGTGTCCTTGTAGGGCATCTTCATGTACCCGGAGACCCCGAGCCCCTCGATGAGCTCGACGGCTGCAAGGATATCGTCCAGCCGACGGCGAAACTCCTCCTCCCGGCTCGGATCCAGCAGGCGGTAGTAACTGTGGATCTTCAAGTGGTTCGGCAAGGCCTCGAAGATAATCATGCCGGTGTGGTGAATGGTATTGAGGACCTCCAGCGAGGTAATGATTTGCTCCGGCAGGACCAGAAATTCCTCCGGGTCAGGACCATCTTCGAAGTAGGAATGCTCCCGGGTGCGGTCTTCGAGCTCGGGGGCGGCACTGACCTCATAGGGCAGGCGCATTCCCGGTTCGGGTACGAAGGGCTCCTCCGGCCTGTCGCGATCAATATGCAGCGTATCGCGCGCGTTGAACAGGCAGCTCTTGAAGATACCCTGGCGATAGATCGCCCGTGCCAGATTGACCATATTGTTGACCGCAGTCACGAAGGCCGTCTTCAGCGTGGCATCGTGGAGATTCAGCGACGTGTCGATATACACGCCATCCGCCTCCCAACGCACCGCCAGACCACCAACCACCGGGTAGCGGCCCAGCCGGCTGACCGCGGCGAGAAAGGCCTTCTCCGTCTCGCCCATGCCCTGCATGAAGTTCTTGTAGTAGCGATCGAGCTGGACATCGTTAACCTCGCTGAGTGTCTCCGGGGCACCCTCCTCGCGCAGGAAGGCCTTCCGCGAACTGTAGACCACGGTGTCCATCTCGCGGTCTGTGCGGCGTATCCATACCGGCGCCAGCGGTGACGGCGGCGGCTCGGGCAGGTCGATCATCACCGTGCGCCCGATCCGGGGCATCTCGCGCACGAAAAAATTCCCCGCGCGACAGCGCACCGCCGGGTCCGGGTCAAGCATGCCCGCGAGCATGCGCGCGAACTCCCTGGGCAGCCCCAGGGATGTGGGGGGAATTGCCCGATAGCCAAAGCGACACGACTGCCCCGAGGCGAGCGCATACAGGGTGCCCGCCGTACCCTGCTCGTCAAAGCGCGGCGACGAGAGACCGCCGTTTAACTGCTCCTCGCCGATGAAGTAGACATCCCCAAGGCGCGCATTCGTCTGCTGCAGGTTGTCCGACATCAGCTCCATGACATTGGGTGCGACGAACTGATGGTTCTCGTCGAGCTGCGCGAACACGGATGAGCCCCAGTCGATGAGCGCAATATTCTCGTGCTCGGCATCGAAGACCAGGTTTGACGGCTTGATGTCGCCATGCACGATGGGTCGCCCTGCCGGACCTGACTCGCTGCGCAGGGTCCGCAGGATGTCCGCCAGTTGCGTGGCGATACGCACCACAAGCCGCGGCGCCAGCCGCCCCTCGCGCAGCGAGACCTCTTCCAGGTTGTACCCGGGTGCCCGATCCATCATCAGCAGCGACTGATTGCGTACCCGCTGGTAGGCGATGAGCCGCGGGACACGGGGGTGATGAATCTGCTGGAGCATGAAGGCCTCTTCCTCAAGGCGATCCTGCAGGTGCTGCGGCAAGGTGATGCGGGTGAACTTGAAGACATACTCGACCTGCTGCCCTGCTTCGCGCACCAGAACCCCGGAGAACACAAAGCCGTAAGCACCCTTGCCGATCAACGCGATATCGCGGTAGCCAAGCTGCTCGAGCTGCTGGGTGCACAGCGCCACCCAGTCCTTGAGCTTCTTGGCATCATCATGACTGAGCAGATAGATCGACTGCTCTTCGGGAATATAGAACTGCTGCAGTGGTGCCTGGACCATGCTTTCACCGCTTGCGCGCCGTTACCCCAGGTGCAATAGCATCGACTGCGGCGACTCCAGAAGGCCCTTCCAGCGATTACAAAAGCGCGCGATCGTGCCGCCGTCGATGATCCGGTGGTCCCCTGCCCAGCTTACGGTCATGATCGCTCGCTCCACCACTTGCCCCTGGGCGTCAAAACGCGGCAAGCGCTGCGTCTTGCCCAGGGCCACAATGGCCACTTCCGGGGCATTAATGATCGGCGACGTGTACGTCCCTCCGAGCGCGCCGATGTTCGAGATGCTGATGGTACCGTCTTTAAGGTCCGCTTGTCCCACCCGGCCGTCCCGCGCTGCCGTGGTCAGGCGCGCCACTTCCGCAGCGATGTCGAGCAGGGTTCGGCGCTCCACCTGCTTGATATTGGGCACAATCAAGCCCACGCGGCTATCGACCGCCATGCCGATATTGCAGTGCGGCTGATAGTGGATCTCGGTCACCGCGTCGTTGACCCGGCTGTTGAGGATGGGGTATTCGGCCACAGCCAGTGCCATGGCCTTCATGATAAACGGCATCAGCGTCACGCGCGTGCCACGGGCTTCAGCCTCGGGCTTGAGGCGCTCGCGCAGGGCCAGCAGGTCGGTGACATCGATTTCATCGCCATAGGTAAAGTGCGGAATCGTGGAGGCCGCTTGCGCCATGCGTTTGGCCATGACCGCCTGCATGCCCTTGATCGGCTCGACGCGCACCTCCCCGGCGCCCTCGCGCGCGGGCGCCGGTGCCGGTTGCGGTGCCGCCTTCGGCTGAGCGGCCGCGGAGGCTCCCTCGACGTGCGCGAGCACATCGGCCTTGAGAACCCGACCGTTCTTTCCGGAACCGCGGATATCGGCAAGCCTTAGGCCATGTTCGCGCGCCAGGCGGCGGACGGCCGGTGTGGCGGGAACCCGCCGTTGGAACTCTTCCCCGGAGGCTTTCGCCACCGGCGCCACTGCGGGCTCGGAGGCCCGGGGTTGCGGGGTTGACGGCCCGGATGAGGCCGGCTTCGCCTCCTGCTCCCTGGGGATGAAAGCAAACAGCGGCGAATGTACCCGGGCGTTCTCCCCCTGCTGGTAGTAACGCTGCGTGACGCGACCGGCCTTTGGCGCGGTGATCTCGACCAGTGCCTTATCGGTCATTACATCGACCACGGGCTGGTCTTCCTCGATCTCGTCGCCTTCGGCGACGCGCCATTCCACCACTTCGCACTCGACAATCCCCTCGCCGATATCCGGCAGGATAAAGTCTTCGCTGGCCTCGTCCGCCGATGAAGCCGCCACCTCGGCGCGACTGGTGGCGTCGGTGGTCGCACTTGCCGCCGCAGCGGCGGGTGTGGCTGCCGGTTCACGGGATCGCGTCTCGTCGTCGCCTCCGGCATGCGCTTTGGCCCCTACCTCATCTTCCGCATTGTCCGCCACCAGGGCGAACAGCGGTTCGTGTACGCGGGCGATCTCGCCCTCGCGATAATAGAGCCGGGTGATGCGCCCCTTGTACGGCGCCGGGATCTCCACCAGTGCCTTGTCGGTCATTACCTCGGCCACCGGCTGGTCTTCCTCGATCTCGTCCCCTTCGCTGACCAGCCACTTGACCAGCTCGCATTCCACGATTCCTTCGCCAATATCGGGCAACATAAAATCGCTCATGGCTGCTCTCCTGCCCCTAGAATTCGACGCTGGCTTTGATGGCCTCGTAGACCTTCAGGTGATCGGGCATGTACTCCTTCTCAAGCGCAAGGGGAAAGGGCGTATCCAGCCCGGTCACCCGTGCGATGGGCGACTCAAGGTAGAGGAAGCAACGGGCCTGGATGGTGGCGGCAACCTCAGCGCCGAATCCCCCGGTCAGGGGCGCTTCATGGGAGACCAGCAGCCGGCCAGTCTTCAATACCGAGTTGGCGACGGTCTCCACATCCCAGGGAAGAATGGTCCGCAAGTCGATGACCTCGCAAGATACGCGTTCCTTCTCGGCCATCTCCACGGCCTGCTCCACCACTTCGATCTGCGCCCCCCAGGCCACCAGCGTGATGTCACTGCCTTCCTTGACGACCTCGGCCTCGCCCAGCGGGAGCTGGTAATCGCTCTCCGGCACATCGCCCACCGAGGCGCGATACAGACGCTTGGGCTCGAAGAACACCACCGGATTGTCGTCCCGAATCGCCCCGAGCAGCAGACCCTTGGCCTGGTGGGCATTGCGTGGTACCACGACCTTCAGCCCCGGGGTATGGGCGAAATAAGCCTCCGGCGACTGCGAGTGGTAATGCCCTCCGGCAATGCCGCCGCCATAGGGGGCGCGGATGGTCAGCCCACCGACATTGAAGAGGTTACCCGAGCGATAGCGGTACTTGGCCGACTCGTTAACGATCTGGTCGAAGGCGGGGAAGATGTAGTCAGCGAACTGGATCTCTGCCACCGGGATCGAGCCCTGCGCCGCGAGTCCATTGGCAAACCCGATAATGCCCTGCTCAACCAATGGGGTATTAAAACAGCGGGCCTTGCCGTATTTTTGCTGGAGATTGCTGGTCGCCCGGAATACCCCCCCGAAGACGCCAACATCCTCACCGAAGCACAGCACCCGCTCGTCCGCGGCCATTGCGGTATCGAGGGCGTGATTGATGGCCTGTAACATGTTCATTCTGGCCATATCAGTCCCCTCCTGTGACCTGGGAGGCGCTCTTGGGATAGGCATCCGGATACTTGCGGATATGGGCCTTGAGCTGGTCTAGCTGCTCGGCGAGCGCCGGGGTGACCTCATCGTAGACATCGGTGACCAAGCTCTCCAGCGGCGGCGGCGGCCGCTTCTCCGCGCGCTTCATGGTGTCCAGGACCTCGCGGCGCATGCTTTCCTGGAGACGCTTCTCGTCGTCCTCGCTCCACCACCCCTTGTCAGTTAGCCAGCGCTGCATGCGCAGGAGAGGGTCCTTCTCTCGCCAGGCCTCTTCTTCCTTCTTGCTGCGGTAGCTGGACGGATCGTCCGAGGACGAATGCCCCGCAAGACGGTAGGTCATCGCCTCGATCAGTACCGGGCGGTTGTCCTCCACCGCCATCCGACGGGCTACCCTCGTCGCCTCATAGACGGCCAGGATGTCATTGCCGTCGACGCGAATGACGTGCATGCGGTAGCCAAAGGCACGCGGCGCCACACCCTCCGCGGCAAACTGCTCAATGGTCGGCGTGGAAATGGCGTAGCCATTGTTGCGGCACAGAAAGATCACTGGAACCTTGTGCACGGCTGCCATATTGAGTGCAGCATGGAAATCCCCCTCTGACGCCGCCCCCTCACCGAAGTAGGTGATGGTGCAATGGCCGTCGCCTGCGAGCTTCTGGCCATAGGCATAGCCAACGGCCTGGGGAATCTGGGTTGCCAATGGCGAGGAAATGGTGACGTAGTTTAATCGGGTCGAGCCGTAATGGACTGGCATCTGGCGGCCCTTGCCGTAATCCAGTTCGTTGCCGAAGAGTTGGTTCATGAACTCGTCGGTGGTGAACCCTCGATACGCCAACGCCCCCTGCTCCCGGTACTGCGCCATGATCACGTCGGCATCATCCAGCGCGGCGGCGCTGCCAATGACCGCGGCCTCCTCGCCGGTGCACTGCATGTAGAAGCTCAGGCGGCCCTGGCGCTGTGCCGCGAGCATGCGCTCATCGAGCACCCGGGTGAACACCATCGCCTGGTACATACGCAGCGCCTTGTCCCGCTCCAGGTGTGGTGCTTCCGCCCCTTCGTACAGCGTGCCGTCCTGCTGCAGGAGCTTGTACGTGGGGATGCGGAACTCGTCCCCATCGGTGAGCATCGGCGTATGAACGTCTTCGGGTGATGGTGTTGTCATGGTCGCCTTCCTGGATATCGCGGTCTGCGGGAGATACACACTCCGGTTAGACAAAGACGGAGGCTACACCAAATGTAGGTCAGTTCCCGGGGGTTTTCGACGCGCGTCGCGCCAATCGTTAGTGTTGGTTCATGCTGCCTTAAACCATAAAAGCATCGAAACGCCGGCCCATGCCAACCTGCGTCAAGCAGCTGGAGATACGCGTGAAAACCGGGTGATCCGTAAGTTCTACGCCCGGTTCCATGGCGAACTCCGACGGCTGTGCTACGCTTTTGCGCGCCGGGGTAAAAACCAGCGGGCAACAGCGGCCCGGCGTGCTGGGGGCCCCGGTGGAGCTGTCACACCGCGAGCGCACGAGGACGGATAGCATGAGCGTGCTGAAATCGCGCGTCGACCCTCGCTCCGAGGAGTTTCAGGCCAATCGCGAGGCCATGGGGGCGCTGGTCACCGATTTGCGCGCCCGCGTCGAGCGGGCCAAGCGTGGTGGAGGTGAGACCGCGCAGCGGCGCCATACCGAGCGCGGCAAGCTGCTGCCGCGGGACCGCATCCGCGTGCTCCTGGACGTGGGCTCGCCGTTTCTCGAGCTCTCGCAACTCGCCGCCACCGGCATGTACGACGACGAGGTGCCCTCGGCGGGGATTATCACCGGTATCGGCCGGGTGAGCGGGCGCGAGTGCATGATCGTCGCCAACGACGCCACGGTCAAAGGCGGCACCTACTACCCCGAGACGGTGAAAAAGCATCTGCGCGCCCAGGAAATCGCCGCGGAGAACCACCTGGCATGCATTTATCTGGTGGACTCCGGCGGCGCCAACCTGCCCAACCAGGACAAGGTCTTTCCAGACAAGGAGCATTTTGGGCGCATTTTCTACAACCAGGCGCACATGTCGGCTGCCGGCATTCCGCAGATTGCCGTGGTCATGGGTTCGTGCACCGCGGGCGGGGCTTACGTGCCGGCGATGGCCGAGGAGAGCATCATCGTCAAGGAGCAGGGGACGATCTTCCTGGCCGGCCCGCCGCTGGTAAAAGCAGCCACCGGTGAGGTGGTCACCGCAGAGGACCTGGGTGGCGCCGACGTGCACTCGCGGGTCTCCGGGGTGACCGACCACTACGCCCTCAACGACGCCCACGCCCTGGGGCTGGTGCGCCGGAGCGTCGAGCACCTCAACACCACCAAACACGTGGCGCTGGAGCTCCGCGAGCCGCGGGAGCCGCTGTACGACCCCGATGAACTCCACGGCGCCGTGCCCGCCGATCTGCGCAAACCCTTTGACGTGCGCGAGGTCATCGCCCGCATTGTCGACGCCTCGGAGTTCGAGGAGTTCAAGGCGCTCTACGGCACCACGCTGATCTGCGGCTTCGCACACATCTTCGGCTACCCCGTGGGTATCATCGCCAACAATGGGGTGCTGTTCTCCGAGTCCGCGCTCAAGGGCGCCCACTTCGTGGAACTGTGCAGCCAACGCGGCATTCCGCTGGTGTTTTTGCAGAACATCACCGGCTTTATGGTCGGCAGCAAGTACGAGTCCGGTGGCATCGCCAAGGACGGCGCCAAGATGGTCACCTCCGTGGCCTGCGCGGCGGTGCCCAAGTTCACGGTGATCATCGGCGGCAGCTTCGGCGCTGGCAACTACGGCATGTGCGGCCGGGCCTACTCGCCGCGGTTGCTGTGGATGTGGCCCAACGCGCGCATCTCCGTGATGGGTGGCGAGCAGGCGGCGAACGTCATGGCGCAGGTCCGCCGGGACGGGTTTGAGCGCAAGGGCGAGCGCTGGAGCACGGAGGATGAAGAGGCGTTCAAGGCGCCCATCCGCGCGCAGTACGAGCATCAGGGCCACCCCTACTACGCCACCGCGCGGCTGTGGGACGACGGCGTCATCGATCCGGCGGACACCCGCATGGTGCTGGGGTTGGGGATTTCCGCGAGCCAGAACGCACCGGCGCAACCCACGCGCTTTGGCGTTTTCCGCATGTAACCCGGGAGACCCGCGCCCATGAACGACGAAGCGGCGATTGTCACCCAACGCGACGGCGGCGTGGCCACCGTGACCCTCAATCGCCCGGAGCGCCACAATGCCTTTGACGATGTCTTTATCGGCGAGCTGACACGTGTCCTGCGCGCGCTGGAAGGCGACGAGGCGGTCCACGTGGTGATCCTCGCCGGGCGCGGCAAGAGCTTCTCCGCCGGGGCCGACCTGACCTGGATGCAGCGCATGGCGGGGTATACCCGCGCGCAGAACGAGGCCGATGCCCTGGCCCTGGCCGAGCTCATGGAAACCCTCGACGGCCTGGCCAAGCCGACCGTCGCCCGGGTCCACGGCGCTGCCTTCGGCGGCGGCGTGGGCCTGGTCGCGTGCTGCGACATCGCCATCGCGGCGGACACGGCCACCTTCTGTCTGTCGGAGGTGAAGCTGGGCCTGATCCCGGCGGCCATCTCCCCGTATGTGGTCAAGGCCATGGGCGAGCAACAGGCACGGCGGTACTTCGTCACCGCGGAGCGCTTCGACGCCAGCGAAGCTGTGCGCATCGGCCTGGTGCATGAACAGGTGCCGGCCGAAGGGCTGGACGCGCGCATCGCGACGCTGCTCAAGCAGATGCGGGGCAACGGCCCCGAGGCGATGGCGGCCTCCAAGGATCTCGCCCGGCGGGTCGGCCGCGGCCCGATAGACCGAGCCATGATTCAAGACACCGCGCAGCGGATTGCCGCGGTGCGGGTTGGCGCCGAGGGCCAGGAGGGTCTTAGCGCCTTTTTGGAAAAGCGCAAACCGGCCTGGTTGGAGGAATGACAGCGGATGCTCGGGACTGTACTGATCGCCAATCGCGGTGAGATTGCCTGTCGCATCGCGCGCACTTGCCGCGCCATGGGCGTTCGTAGCGTGGCCGTGTACTCCGAGGCGGATGCCGACGCGGCCCATGTCCACGCCTGTGATCAGGCTTGGCCCATCGGTGCGGCCCCGGCGCGGGAAAGCTATCTGAACACCGAACGGATTCTCGACGTCGCCCGGCGCAGCGGCGCCGAGGCAATCCACCCGGGCTACGGATTTCTCTCCGAGAATGCCGACTTCGCCGAGGCGTGCGAGCAGGCCGGGATTCGTTTCATTGGACCGCCGGCGGCCGCAATCCGCGCCATGGGCTCCAAGAGCGCGGCAAAGACCATCATGGCCGAGGCCGGGGTGCCGCTGGTGCCCGGTTACCACGGCGAGGATCAAAGCCTCGAGCACCTCGCCGGAGTCGCCGAGGAGATCGGCTACCCGGTGCTCATCAAGGCCTCCGCCGGCGGCGGCGGCAAGGGCATGCGGCGCGTGGATGCACCGCAGGACTTCGAGGAGGCGCTGCGCAGCGCCCGCCGCGAGTCCCAGGCGAGCTTTGGCGATGACACCATGCTGCTGGAGAAATACCTGCTGCAGCCGCGCCACGTGGAGATGCAAGTCTTTGCCGATCGCCACGGCAACGTGGTGCATTTGTTCGAGCGCGACTGCTCGGTGCAGCGCCGGCACCAGAAGGTGATCGAGGAAGCCCCCGCCCCGGGGTTGGGCGAGGCGCAGCGCCAGGCCATGGGCGAAGCGGCGGTGGCGGCGGCGCGGGCGATCGGCTACGTCGGTGCGGGGACAGTGGAGTTCATCATGGACGCCCAGGGGGAGTTCTTCTTCATGGAGATGAACACCCGGCTGCAGGTCGAGCACCCCGTCACCGAGATGATCACTGGCGAAGACCTGGTGGCCTGGCAGCTCGACATCGCCGCGGGCACCCCGCTGCCTCGCTCCCAGGAGGCGTTGACGTTCACCGGGCACGCCTTCGAGGCGCGCATCTATGCCGAGGACCCGGACCGGGACTTTCTGCCGGCGATTGGCACCGTGAGCCGGCTGCGCATGCCCGCCGAGAGCCGCCACGTTCGCATCGACACGGGCATTCGGGAAGGCGATACCATCTCGATGCACTACGATCCCATGATCGCCAAGCTGGTGGTCTGGGACAGGGACCGCGCGGCGGCGCTGCAGCGGCTGCGTCGTGCCCTGCAGGCCTGGACCGTGGCCGGGACCACCACCAACACGCGCTTTCTCGAGCGTATCGCCGCGCATCCGGCCTTCATGGCAGGCGGTGTGGATACGAGCTTTATCGACAGCCACCGGGAGGCCCTGTTCCCCGCGCCTACGCCGGTCTCCGACCGGCTTCTGGCCGCCGCGGCACTCTTCGAGCTGCTCAGCGTCGATCAGGACGCCGCCGCGCGAGCGCAGGGCTCTGCCGACCCCTGGTCACCGTGGCACAGCACCGACGGCTGGCAGCCCAACAGCGACAACCACCACGTGCTGCATTTTCTCGATGGTGAGCAGGACCTCACCGTGGTCGCCCATTACCGCAAGGACTGCTTCCTGCTCGAGCTCCCCGGGGGCACCGTGCGCGCCAACGGCACGCTTTACGCCGATGGCCGCCTGCGCGGGGTACTCGACGGTGTGCACATGGACGCCCTGGCGCTGCAGGCCGGCGACCGCCTGAGCGTCTCGGTGGGCGACGACGCGCGCGAGCTGGTCATCCACGACCCCCTGACCGTCGGCATGGCCGACGAGATCCGCGAAGGCAGCCTCACCGCCCCCATGCCGGGCACCGTGCTCGCCGTCCTGGTCGCAGAAGGCGACCATGTCGACGAAGGGGCCCCGCTAATGGTCCTCGAGGCCATGAAGATGGAACACACCATCCGCGCTTTCGCCCCCGGGCGTGTGGAAAACGTCAACTACCGCACAGGCGATCAGGTCTCCGAAGGCTCAGTGCTGCTCGCCATTGCCGCGGAGGATTAGCCCATGTCAATGCCCATCCGCGAGCTGCTTGCCTATGGTTGTCAGATAAGGTCCGCCTGGGGGTATTCATGAGCAAGGCCTTCGACGTCGTGGTCATTGGCGGTGGTCCCGGTGGATATGTGGCAGCAATCCGCGCGGCGCAGAACGGTCTCAAAACAGCCTGCGTGGATAACTGGAGCAATCGCGATGGGTCCCATGCCTTCGGGGGCACGTGTCTGAACGCCGGATGTATCCCCTCGAAAGCGATGCTCGAGTCTTCCGAACTCTATTACCGGGCCGGGCACGAGTTTGATCACCATGGCATCAAGGTCGGCAAGCCAGGGCTCGATTTGGCGACAATGCTCGAGCGCAAGGCCGGTATCACCAAGCAGTTCACCGGTGGCATCACCCAGCTATTCAAGGCGAATAAGATCGAGGGAATTCCGGGTACCGGTCGTCTTCTCAAGGACGGCAAGGTCGAGGTTACGCCTGCGGGCGGTGGCACAGCTGAGCAGCTCGAGGCTCGGCACGTGATCCTCGCCACCGGCTCCACGCCCGTGGAACTGCCGTTTGCAAGGTTCGATGGCAAGCGCATTGTGGATTCCTGGGATGCCCTGGAGTTCGATGAGGTACCCAAGCGCCTTGGCGTGATTGGCGCCGGGGTGATCGGCCTGGAAATGGGGAGTGTCTGGAGCCGCCTGGGCTCGGAGGTCACCATGATCGAAGCCCAGGACCAGTTCCTGTTCATGGCAGACCAGCAGATTGCCAAGGACGCCCTGCGGCAGTTCAAGAATCAAGGCCTTGATATCAAGCTGGGTGCGAAGCTGGTGGATGCCAAGGCCGGCGGGAATGACGTCAGCATTGTCTACGAAGACAAGCAAGGCAAGCACGAGGCGACTTTCGACAAGCTGTTGGTCTCCGTGGGCCGTCGGCCCTACACCGAGGGTCTGCTGGAAGATGGCTGCGGCGTGGAAATCGACGCGAGAGGCTTCATCACGGTGGACGATGAGAATCGCACCGGGCGCCGGAATGTCTGGGCGGTCGGTGATTGCGTGCGCGGGTTGATGCTTGCACACAAGGCGTCGGAAGAGGGGGTTGTGGTTGCGGACCTCATCGCCGGCAAAACCGCCGAGATGAACCATGATGCCATCCCGTCGATCATCTATACGGCACCGGAAGTCGCCTGGGTTGGCAAGACCGAAGAACAGCTCAAGGACGCGGACGTGCCTTATAAGACAGGCAGTTTCGGCTTTGCAGCCAATGGCCGCGCCCAGGCAATGAATCAGGCCTCAGGGATGGTGAAGATGCTCGCCCACCAGGAGAGCGACGAAATACTGGGCGTCCATATCGTTGGACCGATGGCCTCGGAGCTCATCGCGGAGGCAGTGATGGCGCTGGAATTCCGTGCCAGTGCGGAGGATGTTCAGCTGACTATTCATGCCCACCCGGCTCTGGCCGAGGTGACCCACGAGGCCGCCCTGGCCGTGGACAAGAAGGCAATCCACGGCGTCAATCGATAGCTCCGGTCAGGTTGCGGTGCGCTGGTGTCGATGCCATCAGACTCTGCAAGCATTGCCGAGGAGAAGACTCATGACCGTGTTTACCACTCGGGATTTCGACGATCACGAACAGGTGGTGTTTTGCTGCGACCCTTCAGTGGGCCTCAAGGCCATCATCGCCATCCACAACACCAATCGGGGCCCCTCCCTGGGCGGTTGCCGCATGTGGCCCTACCCCACGGAGGAGGAGGCTTTGCAGGACGTCCTGCGCCTGTCCCGGGGCATGACCTACAAATCCGCGATCTCCAACCTACCCCTGGGCGGAGGCAAGTCGGTGATCATCGGCAACCCCCGTGCCGACAAGAATGAAGCCTTGCTGCGGGCCATGGGGCGCTTTATCGACACCCTGAACGGCCGTTATATCGGCGCCGAGGATTCGGGCACCTCGGTCGAAGACATTAAGGTCATGAATCAGGAAACCTCCTATGTGGCCGGGATTCTCGAAAAACCAACCGACGAGGACCAGGTGCGCAGCGGCGACCCTTCACCCGCCACGGCCTATGGCACCTTCATCGGCTTGCGCGCGGCCGTCAAGTACCGCCTCGGGCGCGATGATCTGACGGGGCTGAAAGTCGCCGTTCAGGGTATGGGAAACGTCGGCTACCGTCTCGCCAAACTCTTGCACGAAGCCGGCGCCAAGCTTTGGGTGACGGACATCTATGACGACCAGGTCCAGCGTGCCGTTGAAAACCTGGGCGCCAACGCAGTGGACAGGGATGCGATATACGGCCAGGATGTTGATGTCTTTGCCCCCTGCGCCCTGGGCTCGGCCATCAATGACAGCACGCTCGCCCAGCTACGGGCGAAGGTCGTCGCTGGGTCTGCCAACAACCAGCTTGCCGAGATGCGCCACGGGGAGGAGCTGATGAAACGGGGCATCCTCTACGCCCCCGATTACGTCATCAATGCCGGCGGCATTATCGATGTTTCCTATGAGCGCATCGGTTATGACCGGGACAAGATGATCAAGCACGTCGAGGGTATTTACGACACCCTGATGGAAATCTTCGAGCGCTCCGAGGCCGCACAGTTACCGACCAACATTGTCGCCGATGGCGTCGCGGAAGAACGCTTTCGCAAATAGAAATGACCGGTGTGGCGGCGGCCCTGCCCAAGGCGCCTGCCGCCACACCCTCGGGCGCGTTACAAGAAAGCGCTAACAAACACGATCACCACGCCGATTGGCGCAACAAAGCGCGCCACAACATTCCACAGCATAGTGCCTGTAGTGCCCATCGCCAGTTCCTGGCGGACACTCTCGCGATCCAGGAACCAGGCAGCGAAGACGACCGCACCAAGACCGGTCAGCGGCAGCAAGAACCTGCTGGTGAAGGTGTCAAGCAGATCAAAGACATTGAGCCCGAACAGGATCGGGAAATCCCAGACATTGAACGACATCAGGGCCGCGATACCCAGCGCCCAAATACAGATGGCGGCCGCCACCGTCGACCACACCCTGGAAAACGGGCTGCGTTCCTGGACGAACTCCACGACCGGCTCCAGCAGGGAAATGGCCGAGGTTAAGGCGGCAAAGGTCAAAAGCAGGAAGAAAATCAGCCCCAGGATCACGCCGCCGGTGATGTTGCCGAACGCAATCGGCAGCGTTACGAAGATCAACCCCGGCCCTTCACCAGGGCTGAGCCCATGCAAGAAGACAATGGGGAAGATCGCCATACCAGCCAGCAGGGCAACAACCGTGTCCAGGACGATCACGGTGCCCGCCGTACTCACCAACTTCACATCCCTACCGAGATAGGAGCCGTAGGCCATCATGATGCCCATGCCCAGGGAGAGGGTGAAGAAGGCCTGCCCCATGGCGGCGATCACCACCTCGCCCGTGACCGCACCCCAGTCAGGACTGAACATGAAGCGCAAGGCTTCGCCGAAATGGCCAGTCGTCATGCCATAGACCACTAACAGCGCCAAAAGGATGACCAAGGCGGGCATCAGGGTGCGGACCGCGGCCTCGAGGCCCTTGGTGACGCCTCGAGCGACGATCCCGACCACGAGCACCATAAAGGCCGTATGCCACAACAGCAGCACACCGGGGCTGCCCAGGAGCGAATTGAAGTGCTCACCGACCGCCTCGGCGTCCTGGTCGGTGAAGGTTCCGGTTACCGTACTCAAGATATAGGCGAGCGACCAGCCACCGATTACGCTGTAGAAGGAGAGGATGAGAAAGGCCGCCAAGATCCCACTCAGCCCGATCAGTATCCAGGCCTGCGTGCGGCCGCCTTCGCGGGCCAGCTTGGCCATGGTATTGATCGGATTGCTCTGGCCACGCCTGCCGAGTATCCACTCGGCGAGCAGTACCGGCATGCCGATCAGCAGCACACAGCCGAGATAAAGGAGCACAAACGCGGCGCCCCCACTTTCGCCGACCATGTAGGAAAAACGCCAGATGTTCCCCAGGCCGACTGCGGACCCTGTCGCGGCCAGAATGAAGACCATCTGGGATGACCATTGTTCGTGGATTAGCTTTGTCATGCATCACCCGTTTTGCGCGGCCGTCGGTCCCATGGAAGGGCGGCTTGTTTTAGTAAAGCGCCTTGTTTATCGGTTCATCGCCAAACGAATCAATCAGCGCTTCCCTAAACCTAGTTCACATCCCTGGTGATGACCATATATCGTGCGGAGACGACCGCGGTGACTACACCGACGATCTGCCCCAGGGCGACGAAAATCGCGCTCACCACGACTGGGGCGGTGATTTCGAAACCGATGCGCCCGAACGCCGCACCGACGATGGCGAGTGCCGTGGCCACAAGCCAGATCAGTGCGGCCGCAACGACGCGGTGGCGCAGGCCGCCGGTGAACCCCACACCCAGGCCGATCAATACCAGCCCCGTCATGCCGAGCCACAGGAAGCCGGCTCCGAGCGCCACCATCCCAGACATGACACCGACGAGGACCATGCCCGCGGCGATCTCGGGCCGAAGCGTGGGGACCGGACCAGGCGCAGCAAACCGGCCGATCACGAGCGGTCCCTGCGCTGAGCTGACAAGTCGATGTTAAAACAACTCGCAAGGGCTGGGCGCCCCGGGACGCGCATAACCCAAGCCACGCGGGACAGATTCTCCGCCGCTCCCGCGTCGATGATCTCGGCCTGATGAAACCCGGGCATGCCTGCCGCACCGTGGTGAACCGCACCCGCGGCGCCCAATTGCTCCAGCACCGCCGGAGTGCCAGTGCCCGGAGCAAACGCAACGAGCAGCCTATCCCCGGGGGACGTTGCGAAGGCGGCCTGATGGAGCACAAGCGCCAGCGTGGCCCCGTAGCCAAGCAGGAAGACCGTCAGGACCAGGCCGGCAAGCCCCCAGCACCTGAGCTTGAGACTCAATAAACCACCCGGGCCGCCCGGGCGAGGCTCTGCGTGCGGCTTAGGCGGCGAGGAGCTTGCGGAGGTCATGGACGATCGCCTCGATGCTGTCCTGGGAGCGGATTAGCAGACGCGCCCGACCCTCACGATCGAACGCCAGCACGGTGCTGCCGTGGACGACAGGATACTCAGCGCCGCCCTGCTCGCGGCCATGCTCGAAACTTGAGCCGTAACGGTTGGCGAGTTTCGTCACGCGCTCCAGATCATGGGTGGCGCCGATGAACTGGGGCCCGTAATGGCGCGTGTACGCCGCCAGGCGCTCTGGATCATCCCGCGCCGGATCGACGCTGACAAAGAGGACCTTGAGCTCGTCCTGCTTGGACTCCGGCAGCTCCCCGATCACCGCACGCAGCCTGGCCATGGTGGTAGGGCATGCATCCGGGCAGGAGGTGAAGCCGAAAAACAGCAGTGTCACAGTACCCTCCAACTGGGTCTCGGTGAAGTCGCCGCCTGTGTCCGCGATCAGCTCGAAGGCAAGTTCGGGGAAATCGGCCTCCAGGCCCTTGGTCCGCCACTCGGCGCCATCGGAACAGGCCGTCAGCAACAACGCGACGGTGAGCGCCATAACCACTGCCAGCGGTTTGCCTGCACCCCCGGGACCGTCTGCTTTGAAAACAGGCGCGCAGCGACGCAACCCGATCAAGCCTCGCTGTGTCACATGCATTCCCCCCGGTCTTCAGGCCAACCCAAGTGCCGAATCACTAACATAGCTCACCCGCGCCCCACGGCAAACAGTCTGCCTCTAGTGTCCTGTAACCGAAATTCGGTTACAGGACACTAACCCGCCGGGCGCCGGCGCGTTCGACGAATGCCTGCCGCAATCGGCTGCACGCCAAGAACCGCGAGTGCGGCACCAAGGACAATCCAGTCCGGGGGCCAATCCAGGGCAAGCGCCGAATAGGCGGCCGCGACGCCAGCGCCAGCCGGTATGATGGCAAGCACCGGGGTCGACCACCCGAAGCGGCGCGTGAGCAACCAACCGCACGTAAGGACGACCGTAGGCTCCGACGCGAGCCCAATCACCCGGAACGCCGGCCACCCAGGGCCCAGCATCAGGTCCACCGCCGGCATGCCGAGCAGAGCATAAAGCATCAACAGCCGACCGAACCACAAGGCGAGACCCGCTGTCTCGCGCGACGCCTGAGGGAGCGCCACAGCAGCCAGAATCAGCAGTGCCCCCTGCCCCATGAACCCCCATTGAAACCAGACCGCGCCGAAAAACAGTGGCTCCAGGTAGTGGCCGTAGAAGATCATTGCCGCCGCAATCCAGCCCGCCGCCAGGACCAGCGCACCAAAACGGGCAACAGCCGCTTCGCCAGGGCGGCCTGCGGCCACGGGACTCCAGGTGGCGACCAGCAGCGCACCACCCGCGGCACCCGCGAGTATCAGCGCGGGCCACAACTCAGCGTTCATCTGCGCGATAACGCTAAACAGCACTTCAAGGGAATACGGAAGCATTTAGTGCCCTGTAACGGAAATTCGTTGTCTTTTGAGCTGCCTGTCCGGCCGTGGAGGGTTACAGGACACTAGAGCCTCTCGAGGTAGGCAATCATTTCGCGGCGGGCGTTGGCATCCGGCAAGGGCCCGCGCATGGCACCCATATTCTCGTGCATGTGCTCGACACGGGAGGTCGCGGGGATTGCGCAGGTTACCGCCTCATGCGAGATAATGAATTTGAGAAAGAACTGCGCCCAGTTGTCGATGGCGTAGTCACCAGCCCAGTCAGGCAGCGGTGCACCATTGACGCGATCGAAGAGGTTACCGCGCCGAAACGGGCGGTTGGCGATGACGGCGATGCCGCGCTCCCGGGCCAGTGGCAACAACCGGCCCTCCACTTCGCGATCGAGCACGTTGTAGGTCAGCTGCACGAAGTCCACGGGCTCGTTACGCAGGATCTGTTCGAGCTCACCATGTCGACGGCCATGGGATGTCGTGACGCCGGCGTAGCGGATCTCCCCCGCCTGCTTGCGATCACGGATGGTCTCCAGGTGCGCCTGCCAATTCACGAGGTTGTGCACCTGCATCAGGTCGAAGCGGGAGATACCCCAAAGCGCCAGCGAGTCGTCAATCTGAGTCTCGCCATCAGCCGTGCGCCGCGTCCAGATCTTGGTGGCAGAGAATTTGTCATCGGTATCGTCGAGACGGTCCAGACAGTCACCGAGCACTTCTTCCGCTGTGCCGTACATGGGTGAGGAATCGATCATTCCGCCGCCCATGTCGAAGAAGGTCCGCAGGACCTCGGTCAGCTGGTCCCGCATCGCCTGATTGGCTCCGACATTGAACGTCACGTACGTGCCCATGCCAATGGCCGGAATGTGCTCGCCGGATCCGGGAATCGCCTTGACGTGCAGCGCGTCGCTCGCCGTGGTGACTGGCGCCGTCAGAGCAGCCCCTCCGGCAACAAGCCCCGGGCGCGCAGCCCAGAACGCCCCCGCACCGAGCGCGCCGGTCATGTGCCGAAGGAAACGCCGCCGTCCTGGAACAAACCGATTCATGGTCAGCAATCGCCCCCTGCCGCTCATCCGAAGAAGCCGCCCCACATGGGCGGATGACGTCAGTTCAGACGCAGATCACCCAGCATCGGTTCGAGGAACAACCCGAACAAGAAGGCAACGACAGCCGCACCACCGCCCATGAGCAAGGTCTCCAAGCCGGCGCGCAGGCGCGACATATCGAGGACAACACCCTTGACCCAGCCGATCGCAAACAAGGCGATGGCAGCGATACCGCCGCTCGCGACAAAGTACTCGTTGCCGCTAAACAGCGGCACCAGGAAAGGCAGCAGCGGCAGCACACCAACCGCGAGAAAAACGGTAAAGGTCGCAAGGCCCGCCCTGGTCGGTGAGGGACCTTGCAGCGCCAAGCCATGTTCCTCCCGGATCATCGTATCCACCCACAGGCGCGGACTGGCGGTGATCGTCTCGACAACCTGCTCCAGCGTGTCACCGTCAAACCCCTTCTGACGAAAGATTTGACGGATCTCCTCCCGCTCACCCTCAGGGACGAGATCGATATGCCGTCGTTCCTGTTTGCGCACACGCCGTCGTGCGTCATCGTCGCTTTTGACTGCCTGGTAGTTGCTAACCCCCATACTAAACGCATCGGCAACCAGACTGGCAACCCCGAGGACGAACGCCACCATGCCTGGCAAACCGGCGCCCGCCACACTGGCAACCACCGCAATAGTCGTGACGCAGCCATCGATTCCACCGAGAATCGAATCACGCAGGTAACTTGGCCTTGGATCAGCCGCCAAACGCCGTCGGATCGCCTCTGGATCGTGACTATGCTCGAGTTCTTCAGACATCGTGACCCCTGCTATCGCTCGGAACACAACGAATCGTCAGGTTGGCCGTTCCCTGTCACTCCTGATCGAGGTCAATATACGCAGCACTGGGTAATGGTAGTGTCCTGATTCTTTAGCGCTCTCCAGTGCGGCGCGCCGCCGCGTCGCAATCGCGCTCAGCGTTGAGAAGATCCGCCGGCAGATGACGCGAAGACAGTGTCGATTCCTCGGAACGCGCTGCAACACGTCGGGAAACGGCTTTTTTGATGAATGTGCCTTCGGCAACAGGAGAGAACCAATGGACGACACCACCCTTAAACATGAATTGGCGAAATTGCCTTTCTTCTCGGACGTCGATACTGCCTTCCTTGACATCCTGAGCAACTTTGCCTCGCAGCGCCACCTCGCCAAGGATGAGGTGCTGTTTCGCCAGGGTGACTGGGCGGAGGCCTTTTACGTCGTCCGCAGCGGCAAAATCCTCATCGAGGTTCCCGCGATCTCAGGCCCCTCGCTGGTCATCCAGCGCCTAGGCGATGGCAAGGTCCTCGGGTGGTCCTGGTTGATTCCACCGTTCCAGTGGACCTTCCAGGCTCGGGCTGAACAGGCCACCGAACTGTTTGAGTTCGACGGCGCGGGCATTCTCGCCCAATGCGAGGAAGACCCGGCGTTTGGTTACGCGATACTAAAGCGATTCTCCGGCCTCATGTCCGAGCGGCTGGAAGCAGCGCGCCGCAGAATGATGGACGAGTGGAACCCACCCGGCTTCGCCTGACCGGCGTCTGCCTGAGGGGCTGCCTGACACCAGTCATGGATGCTCGTCGATGACCAGGACAGCCGCGCCCGCGAACGCGCCGCGGCGCAGGTCCTCGAGTGCCTGGTTGGCCTCGGCAAGGCGATAACGCGTAATCTCCGTGTGCACCGGGACTCTCGGGGCCAAAGCGAGGAAGTCTTCCCCGTCCGCCCGAGTGAGGTTGGCGACCGATGTGAGGGTGCGCTCCTCCCACAGCAGTCGGTACGGAAAACTCGGTATATCGCTCATGTGGATGCCGCCGCTGACCACGGTGCCACCGCGGTCCACATGCTCCAGTGCCGTGGGCATCAAGTCGCCCACGGGCGCGAAAATCAACGCGCCGTCCAAGGGTCTCGGCGGCGCTTCATCACTGCCCCCCGCCCAAGCCACACCGAGCCGGCGTGCCAGCGCCTGGGCAGCGTCATCGCCTGGACGCGTGAACGCATACACCGACTGACCGTGATGGACAGCGATCTGCGTGATGATGTGGGCCGCCGCGCCGAAGCCGTAGATGCCCAGATGCTCCATGCCCGTGCCACCCGCCAGGCGCCACGTGCGAAAACCGATCAGCCCCGCGCATAACAGGGGTGCGACATCCACCGCCTTGGCCTTGGGCGGCAGTGGAAAGCAAAAGCGGCAGTCGGCCACGGCGTACTCGGCAAACCCGCCGTCCAGGTCGTAGCCCGTGAAACGGGCGTCGGCGCACAGGTTCTCCTGGCCGCGCCGACAATATCGGCAGGTGTCGTCGGTGTATCCCAGCCATGGGACCCCAACCCGATCGCCGATACCGAAATGGCTAACTCCGCTACCCTGTGCGACCACTTCACCCACGATCTGGTGCCCTGGAATCAGCGGCAGCTTCGGTTGCGTCAGCTCGCCGTCGAGTATGTGCAGGTCCGTTCGGCAAATGCCGCACGCCTGCACCCGCAACAGGACCTGCTCCGGTTTCGTGACCTCTGGCACCGGCACCCGGCGCAACGCCAAAGCACTCCCCGGCGCCTCCAGCACCATTGCCTGCATCGTGTCCGGTGCGTGTCGAATGGCCATAGTCCGGTTTCCCACGCCACACCACGGTATTGGTCTAATGAAGACCTACCTGTCAACACCTGACATGGCGAAGCCCCGCGGTCGTCTCCGCCAATGGGGCGAGCAATGAGGCCAGGCGCAAGGAGGGTAGTGTAGCAAAGCCTGCGCAAGCAACGAGCAACGCAACCCGCAGTGGCTGGCCCGCGCCGCTTGCGAGTCGTGTTTTTCGAGTCTCCCAGACATAATCGCAAACGAAAGGCCACCGAGACGCCAACTCGTTCTCACTCCCCGCGGCTCCCATCCGTTACTCTGAAGCCCGATTCAATCCGGATACGTTGAACCATTCCTTTGATTCCTTGGCTGCGCGCGGGGACCAACGCAGGAGGCCTAACGTGTGGCATGCACGCCTGTCCCGAGCGCACGGCTCCGAATTTGATCCGCTGCTGCGTGCCGCAGGCGGTGTCATACTCGGCAAGGAGCGCCCCATACGGCTCGCTGTTGCGTGCATGCTTGCGGGTGGTCATCTGCTGATCGAGGACCTGCCCGGTGTCGGCAAGACCACGCTTGCCCATGTTCTGGCCCGGTTGTTCGGCCTCGACTTCCGGCGCATCCAGTTCACGAGCGACATGCTACCGGCGGACGTGATCGGTGCCAGCATCTACCATCGTCAGGGCGGCGAGTTCATTTTCCATCCCGGCCCTGTGTTCAGCCAACTGGTGCTCGCCGACGAGGTCAATCGCGCCACGCCGAAGACACAGAGCGCCCTGCTCGAAGCCATGGAGGAGCAGCAAGTCACCGTGGAAGGCGAGACGCGCCCACTCCCGCGCCCGTTTTTCGTCATTGCCACCCAGAACCCGGATAGCCAGTTGGGCACGTTTCCTCTGCCGGAGTCGCAACTGGACCGCTTTCTGATGCGCATCAGCGTCGGCTATCCGGATCGGGATGCCGAGCGCGAACTGCTCTCGGGACGGGATCGGCGCGAACTCATTGCGGAAACGCAACCCATGCTCGGGCAGGAGGAACTGCTCGCGCTCCAGCAAAAGGTCCAGTCAGTGCACGCCTCGGAGGCGCTGATTGCCTATGTGCAGAACATCCTCGCCCACACCAGAAGCACGCCGGAGATCACCCACGGGCTATCGCCCCGAGCCGGTCAGGCGCTCCTTCGTGCCGCCCGCGCCTGGGCATTGCTCGACGGGCGCGATGCCGTCCTGCCCGAGGATGTGCAGGCCGTCTTCCCGGGCGTCGCCGGTCACCGCCTGCAAGGCAGCGACTCTCCGGACGGCCGTACCTCACCGGAGGCCCTGCTGCGTGATGTAGCCATCCCGTGACGCGAGATTTGAGAAGGTTCCTATGCTGGCGACGCCAGGGAAGCTGATTCGGGGCTGGATGGAGCGCCGCGCCCACCAGGGGCACAGCGTCGCCCTGGGCTACCGACAGATCCTTATCCTGCCGACCCGCGGTGGCCTCGTGTTCACCGCCATGGTGCTTGCCATCTGGGTCGGCGCGGTGAACTACAGCAATAACATGGCCTTTGTGCTGTGTTTTCTGCTCCTGGGCCTCGCTCTGGTGGCCATGATCCATACCTTTCGCAACCTGCTGGGCCTGCAGATCACCGCCGCTTACCCGGAACCTGTGTTTGCCGGCGGTCACGCGCATGTTCCTGTGCGAATCGACAACAATGCCCTGCGCCCTCGTTACGGAATTGTTCTGCGAGCCGCAGCCAACCGGCCAGCCGTCACCAAAATCCCGCAGTTGGACAGCCGCTCCGCGATGCTGCCGGTGGCGACCCGGCACCGGGGGCTGCACCCGCTCCCCGTGGTGGTCGTGGAAAGCGTATTCCCGGGCGGACTCTTCCGCGCGTGGAGCCGCGTCGCCCTGGAGGCCACGTGCGCGGTCTATCCCAAGCCCGAGACCGGCCGGGTTCCCGAACCGAAAAGTCACGCCAGTACGGGCTCCGAACGCCCCACAGGCCAGGGTGACGACGAGTTTACGGGCCTGCGCCCCTATCAGCCGGCCGACCCGCTGAAACGCATCGCCTGGCGCACCCTCGCGCAGGGCCAAGAGATACAGACGAAACAGTTCGCCGGCGAGACCCCCGACAGGGTCTGGCTGGACTACGACACGATCCAGGGGCTGGCCCCTGAAGCCCGGCTATCGCGCCTGTGCCGTTGGATTCTCGATGCGGAACAGGCCGGTAGGCCTTACGGCCTGGCGCTCCCTGGCCGCCGACTTGCTCCGGCCACCGGACCGGCACACAAGGAACGCTGCCTTGAGGCCCTGGCGAGGTTCCCGGATTGACGATACGTCGACATCGCGAGTGCGTTTCCAACCAGACGCTGGCCTGGCTCCTGGGCGGGCTGGGGCTGGTCATGGCGCCCCATGCCCTCCACGTGCCGCTGTGGCTCACGGCGACTGTCATCGCCTGCGGCTGCCTGCGATATGTGCTCAGTCGGCGCGGCGAACGCCTGCCGGGCCGAACAATCCGTTTGCTGGGTGTTATCGCCGGCACCAGCGCGATCTACCTCTCCTACGGCACCATCCTCGGCCTCGACGCCGGAGTCGCGCTGCTGTGCCTCATGGCGAGCTTCAAGCTCCTGGAGATGCGAACACGGCGTGACGTGCTGGTCGCGCTGCTGCTGGGGTACTTCCTCATCGCCACGCATTTGATCTACGCACAGACCCTGCTCACGGTGGTCTACCTGCTGGTCACGGTCTGGGCCCTGACCACGCTGCTTATCACTACCCAGAAGGCGGATGACGGTAGCCGCCCGCTCGCCCACACACGGCTCGCCGCCACCATGCTTGCCCAGGCACTGCCGATCATGGTGATCCTGTTCGTGCTCTTCCCACGGGTACCGGGCCCGCTTTGGAGCATGCCCGATGACGCTTACGTTGCCATGACTGGTCTGAGCGACGAGATGTCACCGGGCAGCATCAGCGAGATCAGCCAGTCGGACGAAGTGGCGTTGCGCGCCGAATTCGCCGGCGATCCGCCGCCGCGCCCACAGCGCTACTGGAGGGGGCCGGTATTGAGCGACTACGACGGACGGACCTGGGCGCAGGCTGGCAGCTCCGCTGCCGGGCCGCCTGAGGTGCTAGCGCTCACCAATGCGACGGATTACACCATCACCCTGGAGCCCCACAACAAGCCCTGGCTGCTGACACTGGATATTGCAACCGGCGTCGACCGGGCGGCGCGGTTCGACGCCGCGCACCAGCTCGAACAGGAGAACCCGGTGCGGGAGCGAATTCGCTACCAGGCGCGTTCCGTGCTCCAGTACCAGCTTGGGGAGACCCTCTCCGGCGCCGCACGCAACCACTACACCCAGCTCCCGGATGACGCCCACCCGCGCTCGCGCGAACTCGCCCGAACATGGCGGCAGGAGCAAACGGACGATGCAGAGCTCATCGAGCACGGGCTTGGGCACTTCCGGCGTGAACCGTTCACGTACACCCTGCAGCCGCCCCGCCTGGATGGCGACAGCATCGATGAGTTCCTCTTCGGCACGCGGTCGGGCTTCTGCGAACACTTCGCCGCCGCATTCACCGTGCTCATGCGCGCGGCAGGCATCCCGGCTCGGGTCGTGACAGGATATCTGGGGGGTCGCATGAACCCAGCCGGGGATTACATGATCGTGCGGCAATCCGACGCCCACGCCTGGGTGGAGGTATGGCTCGAGGGCGACGGCTGGCGTCGTGTCGATCCCACCGGCTATGTGGCCCCCGATCGCATTGAACAGGGGCTGGCCGGCGCCCTCCCGCAGGAAGCGCTGGTGCCACGCGGTGCCTTTGAGGGCAACGGTCTGCGGCAGCATCTTTCCCTGCGCTGGGATGCGATCAACGCCTACTGGAATCGTTGGGTGCTGGCCTACAGCCCGGCCCTGCAGCAACACCTGATGGACCGGCTCAATTTGGGCTCATGGCAACGCGTTGCGCTGGCGATCGCCGCCTCCATGGCGCTCGCGCTGGCCGGCCTGGCGACCCTGATCCTGCGCCGCAGCCGCCAACGCCCCATGGACCCGGCGGCCGCCGCATGGCAACGTTTCTGCTCTCGCCTGGCCCGTCACGGGCTGCACCGCCGCCCGGATGAGGGGCCGCGGGATTTCGCGCGGCGCGCCGCCGCCCGATGGCCCACGCAGGCCGACGCCATTGACGCCATCGCCCAGCGCTACGGAGCGCTCAGGTACGGCCGCCGCGGCGGCAAGCAGGAGCTGCGGGCGTTGCACCTCGCCATTCGTCGGCTGCGCCTGAACTCCTGACACCGGCACGGCTCGCGTCAAGTGGCCCGTGGCGCTACCCTGGCGCTCGTGCACGCATTCCAGCTTCAGGGAGACGACGATGGCCGATTCTCCAGGCATCATTGCCCATCGCGGCGTCGCCCGACATTATCCGGAGAATACGCGCCGGGCCTTCGATGCGGCGGTTGAAGCAGGCGCCGACGCCGTCGAAATGGATATACAGCTGACCGCTGATGCAGTGCCAGTGGTGTTGCATGATCCATTCCTGGACCGAACGACGGATTACCGCGGGGATATCAGCGCCCTGACGGCGGCGGAGCTTGGCGGGGTGAGCGCCCACGAACCCCGCCGCTTCGGCGAGCGCTTCCGCGGAGAACAAGTTCCCGAGCTGGCGTCGTTGGCAGAGCATCTGGCGAACCTGCCCTTCAGCAAGGTCTTTATCGAGATCAAGACCGAGCTTCTCTGGCACCACTCGATACCCCTGGCGGTCCAGGTCGTGCTGGCCGCCAGCCAGCCCCTGGGAGAGCGACGCGTGATTATCAGCTTCAGCGACACCGTACTGCAGGTCGCACGGTCCCAGGCCGACGTGGCGGTGGGCTGGGTTCTGCCTGGTTACGGCGTGGCCATGATCGAGCGCGCGGAGACGCTCGCGCCGGAGTTTCTCTTCTGTAACCACCACCGGTTACCGCCGGAGCCGTCAGCCCTGCCCCGGGGTTCATGGCAATGGGCAGCGTACGAGGTGGATACACCCACCCTCGGCAGGCGTCTTGCCCGACGGGGAATCGACTGGCTCGAGAGCATGTGCCCCGAGGAACTGCGGCGAGGGTTGCTGCAGGGACGCTAGTTGGCCTGCTAGCCGGTGTGCGCACCCACCGGCGTAAACCCGTGCCCTTCACTGAGGCAGTACTGCAGCCAGCGATTCAGAAACCGGTTCAGCCCCCAGCGCCACTCCAGGCTTTTTGGCTCGGGCCGCCGACCGCCCCACAGGTCGAAATGCTCGACCTCGCTATCGGGCATCACCTCGCCGGCACGGGCGTCATGGTAGATGCGCACGCGGAGGTCCGGCTGCGACGGCCAGGGCTCCGGACGGGAGAAATAGTGGGTCAGGGCGACGGACGTGGTGTAAGGCGTCTGTTCGATAATCTGCAGGTGCAGATCTGCGCCGTCGGCAACCCGCGAGACGAAGGATCCTTCCATCCGATGCAGCTCCGGTGCAAGGCGCCGCAATTGGATGTAATTGCTCTCGTAGAGCTCCATCAGCGTTGCGAACGAACGCGCCGGGAGCGTCTGCAGAAGGCTGTGCTGGCCGATATCCTGGAACATTGCGGGAGCATAACACAGGGCCGGGCGGCTCCAAGTAGTGTCCTGGCCCGGCAGGGCGTGCCTAGTACAGGCGACGCTTCAGCCTACCTTCGTGGATGATCGTGGTCGCGATTTCCTCGATGGAAATGGATGTTGAGTTGACGTAGGGAATCGACTCGCGCTTGAACAGACCCTCTGCGCGGGCGACCTCCATCTGGCACTGCTGAAATGACGCGTAGGTGCTGTTCGGGCGGCGTTCCTGGCGAATCTCCGTGAGGCGCTCGGGGTGAATACTCAGCCCATAGAGTTTGCGCCGGTGCTTGCGCAGGCACTGGGGCAGGCGACCGTCAAGCAGGTCCTCGTCGGTCAGCGGATAATTGCCAGCATAAATGCCATACTGTAGCGCGAGATAGATGGACACCGGGGTTTTTCCAGTACGAGAAACACCGACGATGACCACATCGGCGTCCTTGTAGTGATGCGTACTGACGCCATCGTCGTTGTTGAGCGCGAAATTCATGGCATCGATTCGTACATCGTAGAGGCGATCGTCCCCGCGCCCATGCGCCTGGCCGATGGCGTGTGAAGACGGCACGCCCAGCTCCCGCTCCAGCGGTGAAATAAACGTGTCGAAGAAATCGAAGAAGGTGGCGTGACCCTGGCGCAAATGATCGCGAACGTCTGCCTTGACCACCGTGCTGAACACCAGGGGCTTCGCACCGGTTGCAGTGGCCACCTGGTTGATCTGCTCAACCGCCTTCTGAGCCCTCACAACGTCGTCCACGAACGGAAGCGTGACCTGCTCAAGTTCCAGATCGAACTGAGTCAGCAGGCTGTGGCCAAGCGTCTCAGCGGTAATCCCGGTGCGATCGGAAATGAAGAACACCGTGCGTTTCTGGGTCATGGCGTGCTCACTGCGTCGGTATGCCGCGCTGGTTAACAGGACACTACACGGCGATTGTGAGCAATCAAAGGCTGGAGGAAACCATTTCAAGGGGTTACGCTGTTGCGCCGGTTTTCATAGGATACGCGGCGTCCCGCGATGGGCGCCGCCGGCAGTGACGCGGGGCACGCTCCTTGGCCGTGTGCTGCGAGCAACAGGGAGAAACGACCTTGCAGGACTATGTACTCTGGTTTGAAGCACTGGGCATGAACGACGTCGACCGGGTCGGGGGCAAGAACGCCTCGCTCGGCGAGATGATCAGCAACCTGGCCGCAGCCGGGGTGCAGGTCCCTGGCGGTTTCGCGACAACGGCGGCTGCGTACTGGGACTTTCTCGACCACAGCGGCCTGCGCCAGCGCATCGGCAAGGCCCTCGAGGGGCTGGACGTTGACGACACCGACGCGCTTGCCCGCGCCGGGGCGCAAATCCGCCAGATGGTGCTCGACACGCCGTTCACCGAACGGCTGCACGACGAGATCGTGACGGCTTACCGGAAGCTCGAAGACGAGACGCCCGTTGAGGCGTCGTTTGCCATCCGCTCCTCCGCCACGGCCGAGGATCTGCCCGATGCCTCCTTTGCCGGTCAGCAGGAGACATTCCTGAATGTGCGCGGGCTCGACAGCGTGCTGCTGGCGATCAAGCACGTGTTCGCCTCGCTGTTCAACGACCGCGCCATCTCTTACCGCGTCCACCAGGGCTTCGAGCATGGTCAGGTGGCCCTGTCAGCGGGCATCCAGCGCATGGTTCGCTCGGACATTGGCGCCGCCGGTGTCATGTTCACCATGGATACGGAGTCCGGCTTCCGCGATGTGGTTTTCATTACCGCCTCGTATGGCCTGGGCGAGACGGTGGTCCAGGGGTCGGTGAATCCGGACGAGTTCTACGTCCACAAGCCCACCCTGGAGGCTGGCCGCCCCGCGGTACTCCGCCGCACGCTGGGGAGCAAGGCCATCAAGATGGTTTACGCCGACGCGCAAGGCCACGGGAATTCCGTGCGCACCGTGGATGTTGATCGCACCGACAGCCTGCGCTTTTCGCTCACCGATGAAGAAGTCCAGGATCTGGCGCGCCAGGCGCTGATCATCGAGAAACACTACGGCCGACCCATGGACATCGAATGGGGCAAAGACGGCACGGACGGCAGGCTCTACATTCTCCAGGCCCGGCCGGAGACGGTGAAGAGCCGGGATAGCACGCAGACGCTGCAACGCTACCACCTCAAGGACAAGGGCGCTGTCCTCGTCACCGGCCGCGCCATCGGCCAGCGCATCGGCGCCGGCAAGGCCCGGGTCGTCGATGAGATCAGCGACATGAACCGCATCGAGCCCGGCGACGTGCTGGTCACGGATATGACAGACCCGGACTGGGAACCGATCATGAAGCGCGCGTCGGCCATCGTCACCAATCGCGGTGGGCGAACCTGCCATGCGGCGATTATCGCGCGCGAGTTGGGCATCCCGGCCGTGGTGGGCTGCGGCAATGCCACCGCGCTGGTCAATGACGGCGTCGAGGTCACCGTTTCCTGCGCCGAGGGCGATACCGGCTACATCTACGGCGGCAAGCAGGACTTCGAAGTCCGCGAGATCAGCCTGGAGAATATGCCGGAGCTGCCCTTCAAGATCATGATGAATGTGGGCAATCCGGACCGGGCCTTCGACTTCGCGAACCTGCCCAACGCCGGGGTTGGGTTGGCGCGCCTGGAGTTCATCATCAATCGCATGATCGGCATCCACCCCAAGGCGCTGCTCAGCTTCGATGCGCAACCGCAAGATGTGCAGACGATTATCCGCACCCAGACCGCGGGCTACGACGACCCGGTACGCTTCTACATCGACCGCCTGGCAGAGGGGATATCCACCCTGGCGGCGGCGTTCTCGCCGAAGCCTGTGATCGTGCGCACGTCGGATTTCAAGTCCAACGAATACGCCAACCTGATCGGTGGCGCCGACTATGAGCCCGATGAAGAGAACCCGATGCTGGGGTATCGCGGCGCCGCGCGTTACATCTCGGAGAATTTCCAGGACTGTTTCGAGCTCGAGATCAAGGCACTGAAGCAGGTACGCAACGACATGGGGCTGAGCAATGTCTGGGTCATGATCCCGTTCGTGCGCACCCCTGCCGAGGCCAAGCAGGTGGTCGATTTGCTTGCCAAAAACGGCCTCAAACGCGGGCAGGATGGCCTCAGGCTCATCATGATGTGCGAGCTGCCGTCCAACGCGCTGATCGCGGATCAGTTCCTGGAATATTTTGACGGCTACTCCATCGGCTCCAACGACCTCACCCAGCTCACCCTCGGGCTGGATCGTGACTCCGGGCTCATCGCGCACCTGTTCGACGAGCGCGACGACGCGGTCAAGGCGCTGCTGCACATGGCCATACAGGCCTGCCGCCGCCAGGGCAAGTACGTGGGCATCTGCGGCCAGGGGCCGTCCGACCATCCGGAACTCGCCCGCTGGCTCATGGACGAAGGGATAGAGAGTGTTTCGCTAAACCCGGATACGGTGGTGGAAACCTGGCTGTACCTGGCCGGCAAGGAGGTGGGCGAGAACTGACCCAGGCAAGACACCCTGTCCACGCTGAGCGGACGCGCAGGAGACGCTCTGATAAGCTAGAGTCTCCTGGTAACCCATCATGGAGTGCCAAGGCCCGCAGAGTGACACAGGCATTGCGTGCGTCTCGACGCAAGCCGGGAGGAGTGATTATGGCGTCAGTCTACCGTACGGAAGACTGCCAATTTACCGTGGACAGGGACGCCCTTATTCGCCGCCTGGGCGAAGCACTGCAAGGGGATAGCCTGCTCGTCGAGGACGAGGCCATGCGCCCTTACGAGTGCGACGGGCTATCGGGCTATCGGCAAATGCCGCAAGTGGTGGCCATCCCCGAGACGGTGGAGCAGGCCCGCCATGTGGTGCAGGTCTGCGCGCAGATGAAGGTCCCGGTGGTCGCCCGCGGCTCCGGCACCAGCCTTTCCGCCGGCGCGTTGCCCCATCCGCAGGGTGTGCTCCTGAGCCTGGCGCGGTTTAATCGCATCCTCGACCTCGATGACGAGCGTCGCATTGCCACAGTCCAGCCGGGGGTCCGAAACCTGGCGATCTCCGAAGCGGCAGCGCCTTACGGGCTTTACTACGCCCCTGACCCCTCCTCTCAGATCGCCTGCTCCATCGGCGGCAATGTGGCCGAGAATGCAGGGGGGGTGCACTGCCTGAAATACGGGCTGACCGTGCATAACGTCCTCGAGGTGACCATGATCACCATGGACGGCGAGGTGGTGACCGTCGGCTCCAAGGCGCTTGACAGCCCGGGCTATGATCTGCTCGCTGTAGTGAACGGCTCCGAGGGGATGCTTGGGATCATCGTCGAGATCAAGGTCAAGCTGTTACCCGAGCCCCCCACCAAGGATGTGCTGCTGGCCTCGTTCAAGGATGTCGAGACCGCCGGAAACGCCGTCGCCGGCATTATCGCCGACGGCATCATTCCGGGCGGTCTGGAAATGATGGACGGCCCCGCGATTAGGGCGGCGGAGGACTTCGTGCATGCCGGTTACCCCACCGATGTCGCGGCGATTCTCATCTGCGAACTCGACGGCAGCGCCGACGACGTCCAGGCGCAACGCGAACGTGTCCGCGCGCTGCTGGAAGAATCCGGCGCCGATGAAATCCGTGTCGCCCGGGATGACGAGGAAAGAGCGCGCTTCTGGGCGGGACGCAAGGCCGCCTTCCCCGCCGTGGGCCGCATCTCTCCGGACTACTACTGCATTGACGGCACGATTCCCCGGCGCCAGCTCGCCTACGTGCTCCAGGAAATGCAGAAACTCAGCGACGAGTATGGGCTGCGGGTGGTTAATGTCTTCCACGCCGGGGACGGCAATCTGCATCCACTCGTGCTCTACGACGGCAACGTTGAGGGCGAGTTCGAACGCACCGAGGAACTCGGCGGCAAGATCCTTGAGCTGTGCATCGCGGTCGGGGGCACCGTCACCGGCGAGCACGGCGTGGGTATGGAGAAGATCAACCAGATGTGCGTGCAGTTCCCGACGCCGGATCTCGAGCAGTTCCACGCATTGAAACGTGCCTTCGACCCCAAGGGGTTGCTCAACCCGGGCAAGGCGATCCCGACCCTCAACCGATGCGCCGAGTTCGGGGCCATGCACGTGCATCACGGGCAGCTCCCGCACCCGGATATCCCACGATTCTGAGCACAACGGGATGCGTCACTCATGACCAATAACGACCTGGGGGACACCCTTGCGCAACAGGTGGCCGCGGCCGCGGAGGCGGGAACGCCGCTGCGCATCCGCGGCGGCGGCAGCAAGGACTTCCTCGCACGCACCATCGCCGGCGAGCCATTGGAGGTCTCCGGCCATCGCGGCATCATCAACTACGAACCGACCGAACTGGTGCTGACCGCTCGGGCCGGAACGCCGCTGAACGAGCTGGATATCGCGCTCCGGGAAAGCGGGCAGATGATGCCCTTCGAGCCACCCCGGTTCAGCGACGCCACCACGCTGGGCGGGGCCATCGCCGCGGGGCTGTCCGGCCCACGGCGCCCCTGGGCGGGTTCGGCGCGGGACCTGGTACTGGGCGTGCGGCTCATCAACGGTCGCGGCGAGAGCATGCGCTTCGGCGGCGAGGTCATGAAAAACGTCGCCGGCTACGATATCTCCCGCCTGGTGACGGGCAGCTTCGGCACTCTGGGGGTCCTGCTCGATGTCTCCATGAAGGTCCTGCCGTTGCCCGAGGCGGAAGAGGCCATCCAACTCGAGACCAACGAAGCGCAAGGCTTCTACATCGTCGACGAGGCTTACCGCGCCGGTGTGCCCATCTCGGGCGCCGCCCACGACGGCCGCCATTTGTATGCCCGCCTGTCCGGTACCAAACTCGCCGTGGACGCCGGCCTGAAGCGGCTGGGTGGTGAGCAGCAATCCGACCCTGCCACGTTCTGGCATGCCCTGCGGGATCACCAGCTGCCGTTCTTCACCCAGGACGGCCCTCCCCTGTGGCGACTCTCGCTCCCCCCGCTCAGTGGCATCCCCGAGCTATCGGGCCACCGATTGGCCGACTGGGGCGGGCAACAACACTGGCTGCGCACCGATGCGAAGGCGGATGCCGTATTCCGGGAGGCGGTGAGGCTGCACGGCCATGCCACCCTGTTTCGGGGTGGAGAGCAGGGCGGCGAGGTGTTTCACCCCCTCGCGACACCAGTGCGCCGCCTGCACGTACGCGTGAAGGCCGCGTTTGACCCCAAAGGCATTTTTAATCCGGGCCGGCTTTACGCCGGGCTCTAACCGCGCACAGACAGCAAGCGATTCGGGATCATCCATGCAGACTTGGCTCACCGACGCGATCAGGAACACCCCCGAAGGCGAGGAGGCAGAACGTATACTGCGCAAGTGCACGCACTGCGGCTTCTGCCTCGCCACCTGCCCCACCTACCAGCTGGTGGGCAACGAACTCGACAGTCCCCGGGGCCGGATCTACCTCATGAAGAAGGTCCTGGAGGGGCAGCCGGCGACGGAGACGACCCAGGTGCATCTGGACCGCTGCCTCACCTGCCGCAACTGCGAGTCCACCTGCCCTTCCGGTGTGGAGTACGGCCGCCTGGTGGATATCGGCCGCTCACTGGTGGAACAACAGGTTCCGCGGACCGGGCGCGGCGCGCTGATGCGCACGGCGCTGCGCACGGTGCTCCCCCGCCGGCGGCTGTTCACCGCGCTGGTGCGTACTGGGCAGCTCGTCCGACCGCTGGTGCCCGGAGCGCTGCGTGCCAAAATCCCGCCACGGCGCCGGGCGCCGAGGTGGCCGGCCGAGCGCAACCATGCCCGCAAGGTGCTCCTGCTGGAAGGCTGTGTGCAGCCAGCGCTGGATCCCGGCATTAACCCGGTCACCGCCCGGCTACTGGACCGTCTCCGCATCAAGACCGTCCGCACCCCGGCCAGTGTCTGCTGCGGTGCCATCGACCAGCACCTGGGACACCCGCAGGCCGCCGAGGAACATGTGCGCGCCAACATCGACGCCTGGTGGCCGCACCTGGAAGCCGGCGCCGAAGCCATCGTCGTCAATGCCAGCGGCTGCGGCCTGCAGGTCAAGGACTACGGGCACATCCTGCGCGACGACCCCGACTATGCCGATAAAGCCCAGCGCGTGGCCGAACACACCGTGGACCCGGTAGAGCTGCTGCTGCGTGAGGAGGAGCGCCTCACCCCGGCCCGCGAGGCGCCGCGCAAGATTGCATTCCACCCACCGTGCACGCTCCAGCACGGGCAAAAACTCGGTGGTCGAGTCGAATCGCTGCTGCGCCGGCTGGGCTTCGAGCTAACGCCCGTGCCCGACGCGCACCTGTGCTGTGGCTCCGCCGGCACCTACTCGGTACTTCAGCCCGAGATGGCGAAGCAGCTGCGCACGAACAAACTCAACAATCTCCAGACCGGCAAGCCAGAACTCATCGCCACCGCCAACATCGGCTGCCTCTGCCACCTCAATGAAGGCGCCGCAGTGCCCGTGCGACACTGGCTGGAGTTATTGGATGCACGCTGAAGGAGGCTGTGACCATGAGCGGACCCCTACTGCCCCTTCTAGTCGAGCCGCAGACCCTGCAGGAGAACCTGCACCAGCCCAAGCTGCTGATCGTGGACCTGAGCGACCAGGCGACCTACGCTCAGCGCCATGTGCCCGGTGCCGTTCACCTGACCTACGCATGGCTTGTCCGCAAGACACCGCCGGCCCTCGGGCTGCTACCGGATGCAGACGCCCTCTCCGCAGTGCTCTCCGAAATCGGATTGCACCATAACGATCACGTAGTCGCCTACGATAACGAGGGCAACGGCCGCGCCAGCCGCTTATTGTGGACGCTGGACGTGTGCGGCCATCCGCACTGGTCATTGCTCAATGGCGGCCACTATGCCTGGTTCAACGAAGGCCATCCCGGCGAGTCCGGAGTGAATACCCCGCAGCCAAGCGACTACCGCGTGAGCTTGCCGCCGGATCCGCCCGCGCTGGCGGAGCGGGACTGGATTCTGAAACATTTGGATGACAGCAACGTCGCAATTCTTGATGCCCGTTCACCGGCTGAGTTTGCGGGCAAGGACGTGCGCGCCGCCCGTGGCGGCCACATTCCCGGCGCGGTCAACCTGGAGTGGACGCGCGCCATGGATCGCGAGCGCAACCTCCGCCTATTGCCCCCGGAGCAACTGCTGGCCATGCTGGCCGAGCGCGGGATCCACCCTGATCTCGAGGTGGTGACACACTGTCAGACGCACCACCGCTCGGCGCTGAGTTACGTGATGCTGCGCAGCCTCGGCTTCGAGAAGGTCCGCGGCTACGACGGCTCATGGTCGGAATGGGGCAACGACCCGGAAACCCCGGTCGAGAGTGGCGGCCCGTAACCTCCAGGAGGTGACAGCAAAGGCGCACGATCGACATCACCCTGCCGCCTGATTAAACAGCCGCTCCCGGTAAAACCGCAACTCCCGGATCGATTCCTTAACGTCATCCATGGCCAGATGGCTGCCCTCCTTGCGGAACTCTTTCACCAAATCGGGATTCCAGCGCTTCGCCAATTCCTTCAGGGTGCTGACGTCCACGTGCCGGTAATGGAAATAGGTCTCCAATTGCGGCATGCAACGATGCAGAAAGCGCCGATCCTGGCAGATGCTATTGCCGCACATGGGTGACTGACCCGCGGGAACCCAGCGCTCCAGGAAAGTCAATGTCTCCCGCTCCGCCGTCGCTTCGTCGTAGCCGCTCCGCCGGACGCGATCGATCAGTCCGCTCTGGCCATGCTGGCGGGTATTCCAGTCATCCATCGCCTGAATCACGTGATCCGGCTGATGGATAGCGATTGTGGGCCCTTCGGCGAGTATGGTGAGCTGGCTGTCAGTGACAACCGTCGCGATCTCAATAATGCGGTCCGCATCGGTATTCAGCCCAGTCATCTCGAGATCGATCCAAATCAGGTTATCAGGACTTGCGGACATCGTGCGGGATTCCTTGCATTGCAACATCTTGCCGACGATTCTATCAGAGGCTATGCTCTGCAACCGCTATCATGTGTGACTACCACCGCCACGGGAGCACCCCAACTGGCATGAACCACGGCCAGGTCATCATCAGCTTCGGCGCCGAGAGCATCGTGGAAACCCCCGCCGGAGAGCTGCTCCGGTGCCTGACCCGGCGGCGCACCGGGCGCACCATCTGCGGTGATATGGTCGAGTGGTCCGGTCCGCTGCCGGACCAGCTGGCCATCGATCGCATCCAGCCCCGGCGCAACACGCTGGTGCGCACAAACTACCGCGGCCAGGAGCGACCGCTGGCCGCCAATCTGGATCAGCTCGTGGTCGTTTGCGCGCCGGAGCCTACGCCGGATCCACGCCTGCTGGACCGCTACCTGGTGCTGGCCAGAAGTCTGGACGTGCCACCGCTCGTGGTCATCAACAAGGGCGATCTCCTGACCGGAACCCTGCCGACACGCATGGAAACCGCGCTGCTTGGTGCCCGGGCGCAAGACTGCCCGATTCACATCGTCAGCACCGTCAATGGCGCGGGATTGGATGCTCTTACCCAAAGCCTGGGGCATCGAACCAGCCTGCTGGCAGGGCAGTCCGGTGTCGGGAAGTCATCGCTGATCAACCGCCTGATTCCGGACCGGCAGGCACGCACCCAGGCGATCTCCGAGGCCAGCGGCCAGGGGCGCCATACCACCACGGAAACCACCTTGTACCGTCTGCCCGCGGGCGGGGGCCTGGTGGATTCGCCCGGTGTGCGCATGCTACGCCTGGCGCATCTGTCCCACGCTGACATCGAGGCCGGATTTCCGGATATTGCCCCGCACGCGGATCGATGCGAATTCCGGGACTGCGGGCACGGCGTCGAACCGGGCTGTGCGGTTCGAGCCGCCATCGCAAAAGGCACGATCACCGCCGAGAGGCTCGCGAGCCTTCGCGAGTTGCTGGCGGAGCGCAACGCGTAGGCAGGCGGGTGCGAAACGGGGCTTAATCGTAGGCGCGCCGCCCGGCAAAGGCGTGGGAAAGCGTGCCGCTGTCGACGGTCTCCAGCTCGCCCCCCATGGGAACTCCGTGGGCGATGCGGCTGCAGCTGGCGTTGTTGTCTCTCGCCATCTCGGCCACGTACTGGGCCGTGGCCTCGCCCTCCACTGTCGGGCTTGTGGCCAGGATCACTTCCCTGATTTCCCCCGACTGCAGCCGCGCTTCCAGTCGGTCAAGACCAAGCTCCGCGGGGCCAACACCGTCAAGCGGTGATAGCCGCCCGCCGAGGACGAAGTAGCGACCGCGGTAGTCCGTAGCCTGTTCCAAGGCAAACACGTCGGCCGGGCTTTCCACCAGGCACAAGACCGCCGCGTCGCGTTGCTCGTTGCAGCAGATCGGGCAGCGCGCCTCTTCGGTGGGCAGCCGGCAATCCCGGCAGTCACCGACGCGCTCCATGGCCGCACCGAGGACTTCCGCCAGGACAGCACCGCCCCGGCGATTCCGTTGCAACAGATAAAATGCCATGCGCTGAGCGCTTTTGGGTCCAACGCCCGGCAGCGTGCGCAGACTGGCAATGAGCTGCTCGATGAGTGGCGAATAGGCCATCAGGCGTGGATCGCCTCCATCAGAACGGCAGCTTCATGCCCGGCGGCAGGCCAAGGCCTTCGGTCATGCCCTGCATACGCTCCTGGGTTGCCTCCTGTACCTTGCGAACCGCATCATTAAAGGCGGCCGCCACCAGATCGGCAATCATCTCCCGGTCGTCATCGTCACCGAAGAGGCTCGGGTCAATCTCGACGCGCTTGCATTCGTGCTTGCCGTTCATGACCACAGCAACCATGCCGCCGCCTGCCTGGCCGGTGACTTCCATGCGCGCGATCTCTTCCTGCGCTCTCTGCATATCCTCCTGCATCTTCTGGGCCTGCTTCATCAGGTTACCCATGCCACCTTTCATCGTCCTGTCCTCGCTGGTTGCTTTGCCGCGGCGCTCAGTCCGCGGGCTGAATGGAACCCGGAATGACCTCAGCCCCGAAGCGGCGCTGAAGGTCCACCACCGTGGGGTCCTCGTGAATCGCCAGCTCTGCGGCTTCCTGGCGTCTTCGCCGAGCCTCCTCGGCCCGTTCGGCGGGTGTTGCGTTTTGCTCTTGGGTACGGCCGCCCGCCTGAATGCGCAGCTTCACAGGCGCACCCAGGCGATCAGCCAATGCCGCTTCGATGCGCTGCTCAAGCTGTTTGTTCCGCAATGACTGGTGTTGCTCACCCAGCCGCAGCGTCACCACACCGTCGGCGTAAGCCTGCCAGCTGCACTGCATGGCCAGGGCCTGCGCCATGCCGGTGAGCCCGAGCCCGGCAAGCAACTCATGCCACGGGGGCACGTCGCCGGTGGGTGCAGCATTCACCTCGGCTGCGACCGGGGCGGGATCGGGGCTCTCATCGGTGCTCGCACTGGCCGTTTGATGCCCGGAGGCGGCGGAGGCCTCGGCGTCACGCTGCGGCGTCACCGTCGCCGCACTGCTGGCACTGGCACGGGCGCCCCCCGCATGTGCGTGTGAGGACACGAGCTGCGAAGTCCGGCCGTCTTCCGGGCGAAAGGCCAGCATGCGGAGCAGGACCATCTCGAAGCCCATACGCGGCTCCGGCGCCAAAGGGAGATCGCGCCGCCCGATGAGTGCGATCTGGTAGAACAGCTGCACATCCTCGGGAAGCAGCGCCTCGGCCAAGCCCTGCAAGCGCTCACGCTCCGGATGCTCCGAATCCACGGCCTCGGGCACTGTCTGCAACAGACTCAACGCGTGCAGGTTCGTCAGTATCGCGGCAAGGACGTCGCCGAAATCCGGGCTGCGCTCGGCCAAGCGTTCGACGACCTCCATAACCCCCACACCGTCCCGGGCGGTCAGGGCGTCAAGAATATCCAGCACGCTGTGGTCCTCGATGCTCCCGAGCATACCGCGGACGTCTTCGTCGATCACGCGGCCGCCGCCAAATGCCAGCGCCTGGTCGGTCAGGCTCAGTGCATCACGCATGCTGCCGTCGGCCGCGCGCGCCAGGCGCGCCAAACCTTGCTGCTCGGCGTCGATTCCTTCGCGCCCCAGAACACCACCGAGGTAATCCGCAATCAGGCTGGCTGGCAGACGCTTGAGATTGAATTGCAGGCAGCGCGAGAGGATCGTCACCGGCACCTTCTGCGGATCGGTGGTAGCGAGCAGGAACTTCACATGCGGCGGGGGTTCCTCGAGCGTCTTCAGCAGCGCGTTGAAGCTGTGCATAGAGAGCATGTGGACTTCGTCCACCAGATAAATCTTGTACCGGCCCTGGGTGGGCGCATATTGGACATTATCCAGGAGCTCACGGGTATCCTCGACCCGCGTTCGCGACGCCGCGTCGACCTCAATCAGATCGACAAACCGGCCACCGTCGATAGCCGCACAGGCGCTGCAGAGACCACACGGCTCACTGCCGACACCCACTTCGCAGTTCAGGCATTTGGCGAGCACTCGTGCGATGGTCGTCTTGCCGACACCACGGGTTCCCGTAAACAGATACGCATGATGCAGCCGGTCGTTCTCCAGCCCATTCACCAACGCCCGCAGCACGTGCTCCTGCCCGGCCATGTCGGCGAATGTGCGCGGCCTGTATTTGCGCGCGAGTACCTGATAGCTCATGCCAGTGCGTCCAACCCCGGAACCCCTCCCCTACGCCGGGATTGTAACACCTCCACTGACGCCGTTGCCGCCCCGGCGCCCATCGCCCTCGCTCATTGCACGAAGGCCCATTCTGGTTTACGCTTCCGGCCCTCGATGACGTCGGTCATCACGGATTCGGGAGAGGTGTCCGAGCGGTCGAAGGAGCGCGCCTGGAAAGCGCGTGTACCCAATGCGGTACCGAGGGTTCGAATCCCTCCCTCTCCGCCATCTGTCGATTCAATGGCGGCCGTGCCGGTCCCCCCGCGACGATAAACTGTGAACCCGGTCAGGCCCGGAAGGGAGCAGCCGAAGCAGTGGACTCGGGCGCCGGGGTGTGGCTGGTACGCGTCGCCTCCAGCTTTGCCGTACCTGATTGGGCGCGCCTTGGGCGCCGCTCAACTACCGGCCTGTTTTGGGCCCGTACCCCGGGGTGGCGGGAAACAGCGCGACATTACCGCTGCTCGCCTCGGTGACCTTGCACGCACCGACGCGCTCCACTTCGTCAATACGCACCACTGCATGCATCGGAATATAGGTGCGCTTGACACCCTCGAACTCCGACTGCAAGCGCTCCTCGGCGGGATCCACCACCACCTTCGTGCGCTCGCCGAAACTCAGGGCCTCCACTTCGACGAACCCCATCATCTCGCCCTGATGCACATGGCGCGCGTAGATCTCGTAGACTTGCCCCTGATTGAAGAATATGACCCGGTACATGCGCTGCTCCGCCATGGATCAACCTCATTGACGCGTTACCAATAGCTAGTTGAGGATACCACAGTTACCAACCTCCCGGGCTCCGCGGCCAAGCGCCGTGCGCCCCGCCATCAATGTGCAGCACCCGGTGCACACAAGGAGACGATCAATGTTTGCCTGGGAAGGCCAGGCGGTGCCGGCAATTGACGCGATGATGCGCGAGCGGGATCCGCGCCGCTACCGCCTCGGGCTGATGACCACGACGGGTGACGGAGATTCAGCCGTGATGATCTGGTTCGCGGGCCGCAGCGAGTTGGGGCAGTACCTCGCCCGCGTCGAGCCCCGCCGGCGCGGTCTCGAGGGACTGGAGTACACACGCCTGCGCGATGCGCTGCAGGACAGAGTGGCAGACCTGGAGATGCGCGGAACGACAGCGGAGCTGCGCGAGGCGCTAAACCAGCACACGCTACCTGTATTCAGGATTCATTGGTGGGGCACCCTCGAGAGCCTTCGACAGGGTGGCGACCCATGGAGCCGCTCCATGCTCCGGGCGCTGACACCCCCTGCTGACCCGCCACTACCGGCGCGCCGGACCGTCGAACTGCTCGATGCGCTGGCGGAATTGGCCCCGAGGTCTGGGAGCTGACGCCATCCGCTGTGACTCTCGACGACGGCAGTCCCGAGACGCTAATCTAAGATCAATGGGCGTGTCGTCAACATTGCCTTCGGTCTGTGTCCCATGGTGGACCAACCGCATTGCAAACATTCTCTGGAGGATATCCCATGGCACTGTGGCGGTGCCGCGTTCCGACGGGCCCTCAGGAACGCGACTTGGAAGGGGACGGGGTTGTGGTTGAGGCTGACACCATCGCCACCGCAAGAACCCTGGCAAAACGGGAGATTGAGTTCGAAGAAGTCTCGGTGGACGAAAACGGACGCACAATCGCCGTAGAAATCAACGATATCGTCTGCGAGCGCATAGAAATCGAAGATTGACGGTTGTCAATCGGCCCCATCCGCGCAACTCCCGTGGGGTGGAAGATGGGCAGGGGTGAGTGAAGCACGGAGAAGCCTCGGGCCGTAGCGGCGTTCGTCCCCGCAAAGGCGTGAAGTGGGTCGTGCCGCTGTTGTGGATGTTCGCAGTCGCGGGCATGACGCCGACAGCAAGTGCTTGAAGGCCAAAAGAAGGGCGGCTGGCGCTACCCGCCGCCGCGCTGGAATCGCCGATTGAAGTGCGATAGAAAGGAGTTGCGTTGCTCGGGCGAGAACCCGTGGAAGACCAGCCTCACCGGAAGGCTGGGCAGCTCGATTGCTGCAATGCGCCGGCGGCGTTCCGGCCCAAACTCCAGACGCACCAACGACTCACCCTGACTGGCGAGCACAACGTTGCCCTGTTGCTCCCATTCATAGCCGACGAACAGCGCAGGCAGTGCCTGCACGAGTTCGCGCTCCTGCAGACCCATGTCCTTGACAACAACATTGTCCGCCTCTGCAGGCACCGGCAAAACACTCACCCCCCCGCCACAGGGGGCCAGACAGCAAAGGCGTCGCCCTCACGGAGTATGGCACGATCGCGCTCGCCGGGCTTCACGTAGAGGCCATTGCGCAACACCAGGTGAGCCATTTCCCGCGGCACGCGAAGCCGCTCCAGCAACGCATTGGGCGTCGTGTCCGCGGGGACCTCCAGCGTTACCTCATTGCGTTGCGCTCCCTCCGGGAGATACACATGCAGGCTGGCGAAGAGTTTCACCCGAAGCCGGATGGTCCCAGCCTCGGCGCCCGCCCCCGGCGATCGCGGTGAGGCCTCAGAGCACATGGGCGTTATAGCCAATTGGTCGGGTAGACGCTAAATAGGCCTCCATCAGCCGGGTGGGATCCTGCTTCAGCCGCTCCTTCCACCGCCCCAGTTTCACCCGGGTCTGAATCAGGCCACGCAGCACGCCGACGTGGTCGGTCAGGCCCAGCGCGCTGGCGCCCACGATGCGATCGTCCTCGAATTGGAGGTTCAGGTAGCGAAAACGGTCACGATCCTCCACCCAGGCGCTGTCACCGCCATCCTTGCCCATCCACAGCCCAAACGAGCTGGAGATCAGCCCCAGAGTGTCCAGAACGTTCATATTAACGCTGCCCTGGAAGGCCTGGGACCGCCCGGCCATGTTACTGGCCGCAACCCGGGCATGATCCGCCGCTGTCGGTTGTACGGCATGGACGGCGTACTCTCCTGTCGAGAAATCCACGCCCTGAGCGACATCTCCGGCCGCAAACACCCCTTCGACGCTTGTCTGGAGTTGGCGGTTCACCAGGATGCCGGTATCCGTATCAATCCCCGAACCCTGAAGAAACTCGACGTTGGGCTGCACACCGACGGCGGTAATGACCAGATCGGCATCCAGCACCTGACCGTCGCCAAGACGCACGGCGGCACCGTGGCCGGCACGGCCGTCCTCTATGGCCTCCACACGGGCCTGAAGTCGAACGCTGACCCCTTTGCTCTCGCACCATCGGCGTAACATGCCGCCGGCCGTGTCATCCATCATGCGCGGAACCATGCGGTTTTCCGCTTCGACCACAGTGAGTTCGGTCTTCCGGGAGGCCAACGCCTCAAGGATGATACAGCCAATAAACCCCGCGCCTATAAGCACGACCTTCGCGCCGGGCTGCGCAAGGCGGATGATTTCCCGGGCATCTGCCAGCGTCCAGCACGGGTGGACCTCAGGGCGGTCAACTCCGGGGATGGGGGGTTTGACAGGGCGACCGCCGGTGGCGATCAGCAGCTGATCATAACCCATGCTGCCGGCATCCCGCAGGGCAACGCTCCGCGCGCCGGGGTCGATGGACTCCACATGGTCGTGCACGACCCGGGTACTGTGCCCGGAAAAGTGCTCCGGGTTCTTGCGCAGATGCGTCCCCTCCTCGCCTATCTGCTCGACGAGATAGTACGGAATGGCCATACGCGAATAGGGCGGCTCAGCCTCACCACTGATCAGGGTGATCTCCGCATCGCGATCGAGCTTGTGAAGCTGGTCCGCGGCAACCACTCCGGCAGGGCCGGCACCGACGATGACATGTCGCATGAGCGAGTCTCCTTATAAGATCACGCGCCGACGAGTGCCTAAAGCCCGAGACGCTGCCGCGTCTGCTCAGTCAGCTCGCCCTCGGGGGTCCAGCCGCGAATCGCGTAGTACTTCGGCATCATGGCATGGACATCGTTGACCATTCCCTTGGCGGGCCCGACATTGGCGGCGTCCTTGCGCAACCGCTTGGGCAGCGTGTCGTCCTTGCCGGTCAACCCGGCGCGCAGGTTGAAATCACGCTCCAGGTTCCAGATCCGCTCGCCGACCTCCAGCAGATACTCCGTGGTCCACTCGCCGTCACACGCCGCGTCAATCTGCGGGGCGATGTCATCCAGTGTCCAAGCAAAGGTCGTGAAGACACACAGGCCGCTGGAATCGACAACCGCTGTGGCGTCCTGGAAGGCCTTGACCAGTTCGGGCTTGCCTTCGGTCGCCAACGGATCCGTTTTCTCCGGGATGCCCAACACTTCCGACGAGACGGTGTAACCGCGGAGATGGCAGGCGCCTCGATTGGAGGTGGCATAGGCCAGTCCCATGCCCTGGATACCGCGGGGGTCATAGGCCGGGAACTCCTGCCCCTTGACCGTCATGGACAGATCCGGGTGGCCGTACTTCTCGCACAGCCGCTTCGACCCCAGGCCCAGCTCCTTGCCAAAACCCTCGCCATGCGCCGTTAGCTCAGCGCACTGAGTCAGCGCCTCAGCCGAGCCGAATTTCAACTCGATGCCACCGGTCTCCTCTTTCGTCAGTGCCCCCATCTCGTAGAGCTCCATGGCCGCGGCCACGGTGGCGCCAAAGGAAATGGGGTCCATGCCATCTTCATTGCACAGAAAGTTGGCGTAGGTCAGCGCGTTGATGTCATCAACGCCGGTATCCGAGCCGAGCGCCCAGGCCGCTTCGTACTCCAAGCCGCCGGAGGCCTGCCAATACTCCGGTTTGTTCTGAACCGTGTAGTGCCCCTTGTCGATGGTGGCGATCCGACCGCAGGCAATGGTGCAGGCGAAGCACGCGGCGTTGGTTGTGAGATTGGGTTTGCCGTCGCTCTGCCGGGGCTCATGCATGGCCTCGCCGGAGATGCGATGCGCCCCCTCGAACTGGACCTCTCTCATGTTGCGGGTCGGCATGGCGGCCATTTCGTTGATGACATTCATGAGCACCTGCGTGCCGTACTGGGGCAATCCACCCCCGGTGACGGCATTATCCGACAACACCTTCTTGCCGGCCTCAGTCGCCTGCATGAAGCGCAGCGGATCCTTGATATTGCCGACACCGCGGGTGCCGCGCACCACCACCGCCTTCAAGTGCTTGGACGCCATGACCGTGCCCACCCCGGAACGCCCCGCGGCCCGGTGGAGGTCGTTGACGATGGCTGCGTAGAGATTGCCTGCTTCCGCAGCGCGGCCGACGCAACAGATGCGGATATCCGGATCCTGGTGGAGTTTGTGCAGGATGCCATCGGCCTCCCAAATCGAACGCCCCCAAATCTGGTCAGCCGGCAGGAGCTCGGCCTTCTCGTTCTGGATGCTCAGATAAACCGGCTGCGGCGACTTGCCCTCAAAAATAATCATGTCCCAGCCGGCCATTTTAAGCTCCGCACCAATGAAGCCCCCGGAATTGGAACAAGCGACGGCGCCGGTCAGCGGGCTTTTCGTCACCACGGAATAGCGGCCACCGGTGGAGGCCATGGTGCCGGTTAATGGCCCGGTGACCATGATCAGCTTGTTGTCAGGGCCGAGTGCGTCGACGGTGGGATCCACCTCTTCGGCCAGGTATTTAGTCGCCAGACCGCGCTGCCCGAGGTAGTCGCGCGCCCATTGTTTGTTCAGCGGCTCACTCGCCACCGTGCCGGCAGTGAGGTTTACCCGCAATACGTTTCCTGTCCAGGCCATGGTGTCACCCTCCCCTCACGACTCGCGGTCGAATATCTGCACGCTCTTTGGCTGCGGCGGATTGAACCGGGCCGGGGCCGAAGGCGCCTGTTGTGCCCACGCACGCATACGCTCGTACGTGGTGTCGGAGTCGTCCACGTAGGTGATGGCGCCCGTCGGACAGGCCTTGGCACACCAGGGGTCGCCGCCACACAGATCGCACTTGATGACCTTGCCGGAGTCGGGCTCGTAATTAACCGTGCCGAACGGACAGGCGATCGTGCACACCTTGCACCCCACGCAGACATCTTCCAGCACGTTTTTTGCGCCGGTGGCCATGTCCACGACAATGGCTTCCACCGGACAGGCGTGCATGCACCATGCTTCTTCGCATTGCGTGCAGGTATAGGGCGCGAACTTGCCCTCTTCGTGGAACGTAAAGACCTTGATGCGGGACTTCGCCGGGTTGAAGACGCCCTCGTTTTCATAGGAACAGGCCATCTCGCACTGCAGACAGCCCGTACATTTCTCGGCTTCCAGTTGCAGAGCCATTGCCATGGCTTTTCTCCTCCGCTTTGACACCGGTTGCGTAGTAGCCCCACTGAATAACCGACGTCTTCGTGAATCGAATGGGGTTTGCTCTATTCATTCTCCCTGAGCCGCGACCCTACAAACCAGTATAAGCGCAGTCGCTTACTTTTTCTTTCCACGGGGCGAGGGCAATTGAACAATCGTCCGGGGCGCTTGCTACCGGGCGCCGCGGCCCCGGCGCACGCGCTGCAGGCCGACATGGTGGAACCAGTCTCCGGACGGGACTTCGGGCCATCGCTGCCCGCGGGGGCGATACAGGTACATCCAGCTCGGGCCCCAGGGCGTGGCGATGCGCTCGCGCGTGTAGGAGCGCGGGTAATCCTCGAGTGCGTCGAGACGCCGGAACTCCACCGGCGTCACCGCGTAGACCTCGCCGTGAATCGGAGTTTCTCCGCCGGGGACCACGCCAGGGTAAGGCCCCAGGTCCAGCATGCGATACAACGGCTCCGTGACAAGCGTGCCAAGCTGCCGAGCGTCCTCAAGCAGCAGGTGATTACTTCCCCCACGGCGCAGCGTCCCGTAAACCAATACCCGCTCGCGCAACATGCTTACTCCATCCCAGGGCAGCCACCTCCAAGCTCGAAGTCCATTCTGACGGGTACCGTTCGGCGGAACCAAATGTCGCCATCAGGGGACGGAGATCCCGCAGACCATCAACCCGAGACGCCCCGTCAGACGGTCTTCTGAGTGAAACGCAATTCGCGACGCTCACTCCCATACCGACCTTCAACCCCCCGGCACTTACGCGCACGATGGGAAGCCAACCTGCATGAACTTGACCGGCGTCAACACCCCGCTATGCGGCGGTGGGGTAGTATTCTTGCCTAGTTACCTGGGCGGGGCATAAATGAAATCAACGTGGGTAGTCGTTGCCAATCGGGCTCGTGCACGGTTCTTCTCGCTGTCCAGCCCGAAAGGGCCGCTTACGGAAGTCCAAGACCTTGTCCACCCGGAAGGACGGCTTCACGATCAGGACATCAACGCGGACCGTCCCGGACGCTCCTTCGATACCAGTGGCAAGGGCCGGCATGCCATGGGCAAGCGCCACTCCCCCTCCGAACAGGAGGCGATTCGGTTCGCGCACACCGTCGGCGACCAACTCGCAAAACAACACTATGAAGGCGCTTTCGAGCGTCTGGTTCTCACCGCCCCACCGCACTTTCTCGGCCTGCTCCGGGATGCACTACCGGCGGCGGTCACGGAGAGCATCGTGATGGAGATCGACAAGGACCTCGCGGCGGTGGAACGCACCGATGAGATTCGCGAGCTCCTCCCCGAGCGGCTGTGATCAGGCACCCCACGGCGCCCGGAGAGCCAACCATTGAGCAGTGCCACCACAGCGTCGTCGCTGACCTGACTGAAATCCTCGTAGAACTGCCCCACTGCACCGAAGTGGGGCGTCATCTACAGGCAGGCCACCTCATCGGCCAAGTTTTCCAGGCGCCCCAAGACGTTCGGCGGTGCAGCCCTCAGGGCTGCGATGAGACGACCGGGACGCTTGCGGCGCAGCCGCTCTACAGAGAGATGGACCCTTCGGACCAGGCCTGATCATCGGTACGCTCACCAGGCGCCATCCCTGTAAGCAGCGCCATTGCATCGTCGACGTGGTTCAGCGCATACACTTTGAAACGCCCTTGGGTAACAGGATCCCGCACATACTGGCACAGCACAGATGTGAGACGTTTGCCGCCGGGAGAGCGACCCCCCAGTGCCATCAAGGCCGGCCATCACGACACGTCTCGGAGAAGCCCTTGATCTTCCCGTTCACACCACCCACACCACCGGCCGCCTGCCCCTCGCCTTGCTGGTTCATGGCGCCCGTCACGGCGATGGTCCGGTTCAACGGAAATGGGAGATGGCGGACCACAGCACACCACGTTCTGCCATCGAGGCGCTGTCGCCGTCGACATGGAGATACGATTGTTCGAACGCAAGGCTGGCAGATAGTGACGGCTCGCTATCGGGCGCGTCGCGGCTCGCCAGGTAACGCGCCAGGATTATCACGCCCTTGAAATGGACGTTGCCAACAAGCTTTGCCTCACGCTCTATGTCCACCAACTGCCCCCGGCCGGGGCGGGCCGTGGCGGTAATGCGCGCGGGCAGACCAAAGGCGAACTCACCCGGCTGCAGGACCGACAACCCGTTGACCGAGTCCACGGACCGCCCCGTAGCATGAACGACCTCAATGCCACGGCGCACCATCTCGCGACTGCGCTCTCTTAGCCGCGACCCCGGAATTCCTGAGCATCCAGGCCCTGCTCGATCCGAGCACGGGAGATGTGCGCCCCGTGCTTGTCCCTGGCGTAGTAATCCGCTTCCACCAAGAGGTCGGTGACCGCTCGTCCTCCGGGCTGACCGTTGTCCAGACCCCGTAGTTCCTCTTCAGGGGCTCCGCGCGGACTTCGGCGGCAAACGGGAAGCGTTTCAGGGTTTCCCAAGCAAACGGCTGAGTCAGTACGTTGTGCGCATCCACCAGGAGATAGCCTCCGTTTGCCCAATGAAAGGCCCCGGGTCGAATCAGCGAGAAGTCAGTTACCCCTGCACCCTCGTGAACCTAGTGCTCGATGAGATCACCGCGGATGGCATCGAGATAGGCCACATCCATAGGCAACTCGCCGTAACGCTGCCGTGGCTGTTGAATGCGACCGCTAACTGCGAGCAGGAGCATTTGCTAATTTCCAGCCATGCATGCAACGCTCGCGGGTGCGCAAACACCCGGCAGGCCGGCGCGGCAGGTTCCAGGAAAAACTCCTGCGGCTCCTCGGTCGATCGGCCGAGAAAACAGGCACTCGCAACGGGACGATTCGGCGACGCAGGCATCCCCACACCGGCGGATCTCACCAAATTCCTGACCCAAGTCAATCCGCTCAACCATGGCAACTGCTAGTGTCCTGTCCCGGCAAACACGCGGCCCGAGTGGGTTTCAAGTGACCCCAGCAGCGATGGCCATCGACGGAAACGAAAGACTGATGTCATGGGACGCATTGCACTGGATTATCGCGGTAACGCGGAGTCAACGCGGTGCCCTTCAGGGCAGACCTGGCCAGAACGTTACCCCCGTTCCGGCGGACCGAGGCGGGCCAGCGGACAACATTGCTCAGGCCGTGCGCAATCCACTTGGCGACGAGGCCCCTTATCACCGCCGGCTCCACCGTCACGGCCAACGGCGCTTAGCCCAGGACATAGTCCGCGGACCGACCTCCGGGTTCAGATCCTTTGGAATATCGCAAACCAATCTTCGGCCCGGGCCGCCCTGGCTGGGCCCTCGACACAAGGAAAGGAACGATGAACCGAACCCAGATACAGCAAGAGCTGGCGAAACTGCCGTTGCTCTCCGGCCTCGACAATGAATTCCTGCTGTTCCTCGGTGAATGCGCTCAGGAACGCAAACTCAACAAGGGCGATGTTCTGTTTCGTCAGGGTGAGCGGGCCACCGCGTTTTATGTCGTACGCAGCGGCGAGTTGCTCATCGAGATCCCAGCCATTTCAGGCCCTTCACTGGAAGTACAGCGTCTTTGCGACGGAAAAGTCCTTGGTTGGTCCTGGCTCGTTTCACCGTATAAGTGGACATTCCAAGCGCGCGCCGAACGGGAAACCACCCTTCTCGAATTCGATGCCGCCGCCATTCTGGCCCGCTGCGAGGAAGATCCTGCATTCGGCTACGCAATGATGAAGCGGTTCTCGAGCCTGATGTCGGAGCGCCTGGAAGCGGCACGTCGGCGCATGATGGACGAGTGGAACCCGCCCGGTTTCGCCTGAAGGTCGGCGAGAGACCCCTGTACCGATAGGACGGCACCGCACCACTGACCCCGGGTGCGGTGACCCCGGAACTCGGGGAATGTCCCGGTTGGCCACATGTCCGCCAAGCTCCACAGGAAAATGCTTGTGCGCAAGCTCGGGAAAGCGACGCGTTTTGCAGCATTCGTAGTTGGCGCCATCAGGGAACGGAGATCCCGCAGGCCACCAACCCGAGCCCCCTTGTGATAGGTTAGAAGCTAAGGAGGCGAGTTGATTGGCAATATCTTGACACTGGGGGAAGTAAGTCCAAGCATGACGGTGTACGATCAGGGACGACTATAGACGACGATTTCCGACCATTTGCCAGGTGGGTTTGCTGAGTATGAGCCGCCATACCGCAAGAATTGAAGCCATCTGGGACCCTGAGGCATCCGTTTGGGTTGCCGAGAGCGACGATGTGCCTGGATTGGCCACGGAAACCGAGACGGTAGAGGCGCTGATCGAGAAGCTGCGCGTTCTTGTGCCCGCGTTGCTGGAAGCCAATGGCATCTCGTTGCCTATCGAGGACCATGAACTCCCGTTCCACGTGATAGCTTCGCGTCACGATTCGACGCACGTCGCCGTACTGGAGCAGGCTGGGCTCGACAAGGCTTTCTGACACGTTCCACGAGACAACCCGCCGGCCGGACCGAGCGGGGCTGAGTCGGTGGCTTTGACGCTCAGCGGTCCATGCCGCGCCTCACTCCAGACCCTCCCATGAGAACGGCTGCGAGCCCTCAATATCCCAGCCCTCGCCTGTAAGGGCGATACCGGGGCTGTCGTCAAACACGTACCGGGAGGCGTGCCAGCGATCGTGGTGGCGCATGGCTTAGGGGAGTTCATCCAGGGATGCAAAAGCGGCAAGGCTGCGCCCGGCGGCGTGCGCTCGACGCGTGACACCTTCACCGACACGCTCGCCGGGCGCCGGCAGGGCCAGCCGCTCGACGGCGTGTTGGAGCGCCAGGCTCTTTAGCAGCGACGCGCCGGCACCCTCGGGGCGCTCGACCAGTCGGACAGCCGACGGACGCGTGGAAGCGACTCGGGAAGGCGCCGTGCGATGAGCACGCCCGGGTCGTGCCCGAATGTTGCCCGAATTCTGCCCGGGTATGCCGCGTGTTCGACCAAAAAAGGGGGTGTGGCACCCTGTGGATAAGCGGAAAAAGGCTTTGCGGGAGAGTGACTTGCGAAGTGGCGTCCCCTAGGGGATTCGAACCCCTGTCGCCGCCGTGAAAGGGCGGTGTCCTAGGCCTCTAGACGAAGGGGACGCAGCCCTTGGCCCAGCCAAGTTGGAGCGAATCATACGGAGGCCCCCAAGGGGTGTCAACTGACGGTGGCGCGCTCGAGCGCGTCTGGATGCCTGATCTGTTACAGCCCCGTTGCCACCCTGCTCCAATACAACCCGAAAGGTGTGCGCGCGATGCTATTCGGCGGCCGTTTGGGTGCTCTCTCGCAAGGCTTCGACAATGAGGACACGGCCTTCGCTGCCGTGGACACGAATGCGGGTGCCCACAGGAATCGGGTTTGACGTGGCGCGGGCTCGCCAGAACTCGCCGCGGACCAGCACCAAGCCCCGGTCGGCGATCTCGGTGCGGGCATAGCCAGTAGAGCCCTCCAGGCTAGCCACGGCGTCTACCTGTTGATTTGTCATCAGTGCCGGACGGTAGAGCGGATACAAGACGACATCTTTGGCGAGCCACAGGGCCATGATCCACACGACCCCCTCCGCCCCGAGCCAGCCGCGACTCATGAGGATAGAAAGGATT